>NZ_JAACFX010000006.1:0-383012 GCF_029237275.1 Pseudomonas sp. 3MA1
CGGGCTTTAAGCCCAGGCAACCGTTCGGACTAATTTAGGAAGGAACCTGCCTCGACCCATGCTCACTCACGATCTCGAAATCCGAGGGCACCGCGATCTGAGGCAGGTAGAAATTAGCTTACAAGGGCATGCCGAGCCTAAGCGAGGCACCGAGTGGAGGGGCAGGAGCGTTTTGCTCACTTTTGCGCTCTTCAAAAGTGAGTCGCTGTAAGAGCGAAACCGTAAGTGGCCGCACCCGCAGCAATGGATATGTACCCGTCAAACTCGCTGTAAGAGCGAAACCGTAAGTGGCCGCACCCGCAGCAATGGATATGTACCCGTCAAACTCGCTGTAAGAGCGAAACCTTAAGTAGCTGCACCCGCAGCAACGGATATGTACCCCAGGAAGACCGCACCCTCAGGCTTTACGGCCGCTACGCGCCCGAGCGGGAGCAAGCTCCCTCGCCACAAAAAACTCCCCCACCCACACTTTTGTCGAGGCTTGTTCGAAGTTGTAACAACCCCCACCCAACAACCCCCAGCACCCAGATTTTTACCTAATAAAAACAAAGGGATACCTCAAAAATTCAACCAAAAAGCTCCCCCGGCCCCCCAATTGCCGCCTTGTTGAACACTCGTTTAGTATCACCCTCAAGCCACCCCCTCACGCCAACCACAATAATTCGAGGACGCCCATGACCCATTCATCGTCGCTGCTCAGCCGGATCGAAGCCGGCGTAGCCTGGATCACCCTCAACCGCCCGGCGCAACGCAACGCCCTGGACATCCCGACCCTAAAAGCGCTGCACAGCCTGTTGGAAACCTGCAACAGCGACCCCAGCGTCCGAGCCGTGGTCCTCACCGGCAGCGGCCGCAGTTTCTGCGCCGGTGCCGACCTGGCGGAATGGGCCGAAGCCGAAGCCCGCGGCGCCCTGGAAAGCTACGGCTGGACCGAAACCGCCCACGCCTTGATGACCCGCCTGCACAGCCTGGACAAACCCACCATCGCCGCCATCAACGGCACCGCCGTGGGCGCGGGCATGGACCTGAGCCTGTGCTGCGACCTGCGGGTGGCGGCGCAGTCGGCGCGGTTCAAGGCCGGCTACACCAGCATGGCCTACTCGCCGGACGCCGGCGCCAGTTGGCACCTGCCGCGCTTGATCGGCAGCGAACAGGCCAAGCGCCTGCTGTTTCTCGATGAGTTGTGGAGCGCCGAACGGGCCCTGGCCGCCGGGCTGGTGGGCGAGGTGTGCGCCGACGACCAGCTGATCGCCAGCGTCAGCGAGCTGGCCGCGCGTCTGGCTGCTGGCCCGACCTTCGCCTTTGCCCAGACCAAGAAGCTGATCCGCCAGGGCGCCGACCGCAGCCTGGCGCAGCAGTTGGCCGCCGAACTGGCCGCCGGCCTGCTGTGCGGGCGCAGTGCCGACGGCGCCGAAGCCCTGCGCGCCGCCACGGAAAAACGCCCGCCACGTTTCCAAGGTTTGTAGGAGCGGCCGGGCGGCGCTCGGTTTGCCGGCGAAAGGGCCCCTGGGCCATGCGCCCATTTTGTAGGAGCCGGCTTGCCGGCGAAGGCGCCCGCAAGAACAGCGCCTTATTCAAGGACCTCTTCGCCAGCAAGCTGGCTCCTACGGGAAGGTTTTTTCGCCAGATCGTCCTGTCAGATCACGTTTTTTTTGCACCGTCACTCACTCACAGGTAGCGCCATGAATTTCCAACTCAGCCAAGAACAAGAAATGCTGGTGGACGCGGTTCGCAGTTTTGTCAGCAAGGAGTTGCTGCCCCACGAAGAGGCGGTGGACCGCGCCGATGAGGTCAGTGCCGACCTCGCCGGGGAGATCCGCAGCAAGGCCATCGCCGCCGGTTTCTATGCCTTCAACATGCCGGAGGAGGTGGGCGGCGGCGGTCTGGACTACCTGTCCCAGGCGCTGATCGAGCGTGAGCTGGCCAAGTGTTCCTGGGCCCTGCATGTGTTCGTGGCCCGGCCGTCGAAAATCCTCATGGCCTGCACCGGCTCGCAGATCGGCGACTACCTGCTGCCCTGCGTACAAGGGCGCAAGGTCGACTGTTTCGCCCTGACCGAGCCCGGCGCCGGTTCCGATGCCAATGCGATCAAGACCCGCGCCGTGCGCGATGGCGGTGACTTCGTGCTTAACGGCAGCAAGTACTTCATCAGCCACGCCGGGCATGCGGATTTCGCCATTGTCTTTGCGGTCACCGGCACCTATGAGCACAACGGCCGTCAGCGCAACGCGGTGACTTCGTTCCTGGTGGACCGCGACACCCCGGGCCTGACCATCCGCCGTGGCCCCAAGTGCGTGAGCAACCGTGGCTATCACACCTTCGAGATGTTCTTCGACGACTGCCGGGTGCCGGCCAACAAGGTGCTGGGGGAGGTGGGCAAGGGCTGGGAAGTGGCCAACGCCTGGCTCACCGCCGGGCGAGTGATGGTGGCGGCCAACTGCGTGGGGCAGGCCCAGCGTGCCCTGGATGCCTCCTTGCAATGGGCCGCGGACCGCAAGCAGTTCGGCCAGGCCATCGGCAGCTACCAGGGGGTGTCGTTCAAGTTGGCGGACATGGCCACGCAGATCCGCGCCGCCGAGCTGTTGACCCTGCACACCGCATGGAAGATGGACCAGGGCAGCATGACCGACGGCGAGGCCGGCATGGCCAAGCTGTTCGCCAGTGAAGTGCTGGGCCGGGTGGCCGACGAGGCGGTGCAGATCTACGGCGGCATGGGCCTGATGGACGAAGGCCCGGTGGAACGCATCTGGCGTAATGCGCGGATCGAGCGCATCTGGGAGGGCACTTCGGAGATCCAGCGCCACATCATTTCTCGTGAACTGCTGCGGCCGCTGATGCGCTGAGCGCCCTGGAGAATTGCCGTCATGTCCCAGACCTTGCGTGACAATCTCAAACGCCTGCTGGCCCCAAGGCATCTGGCTTTCGTCGGTGGGCGCAGCATGGCCCGGGCCCTCAAGCGCTGCGCCGAAGGCGGGTTTGCCGGGCCCATGTGGCTGGTCAACCCGCAGCATGCCGAGCTCGATGGCGTGCCCTGTGTGGCCAGCATCGAACAGCTGCCTTGCGGCCCGGATGCGGTGTTCGTCGCCACCAACCGCGAGCTGACCCTGACCTGCGTCGGGGAGCTGGCGGCCAAGGGCGCGGGTGGGGCGATCTGTTACGCCTCGGGCTTTGCCGAAACCGGCGCCCAGGGCCAGGCCCTGCAGCAGCAACTGCTCCAGGCCGCAGGCGACATGGCGCTGTTGGGCCCCAACTGCTACGGCCTGCTGGACTACCTGCACAGCGCCGCGCTGTGGCCGGTGGCCCATGGCGGTCAACCCGTGGAACGCGGTGTGGCGGTGCTGACCCAGAGCGGCAACTTCGCCTACAACCTGTCCATGAGCGATCGCTCGCTGCCGGTGGCCTACATGGCCTCGGTGGGCAATCAGGCGCAGCTGGGCATTGCCGAGCTGATGGACGTGCTGCTGGACGAACCACGGGTCACGGCCATCGGCCTGCACCTGGAAGGCCTGAAGAACGTGCCGGGGTTTGCCCGGGCGGCGCACAAGGCCCTGGAGAAGGGCATTCCGATCATTGCCCTGAAGACCGGGGTGTCGCAGATCGGCGCCGAACTGGCCTTGAGTCACACCAGTTCGCTGTCGGGTTCCGATGCTTTGTACGACGCGTTGTTCCAGCGCCTTGGGGTGATTCGGGTCAGCGGCCCGGTGAGTTTTGTCGAGACCTTGAAGGCCGCCTCTTGCGGGCAGTTGCCGGCCGGCCCGCAGCTGATGGCCCTGGCCTGTTCCGGCGGCGATGCCGGGCTGATCGCCGACTACGCCGAGCGCAATGGCCTGCAACTGCCGAAACTGGATGCCGGGCAATGCGCCGAGCTGGCCCAGGTGCTGCCGGGCTACGCCAATCTGGTCAACCCGCTGGATTTCACCACCGCGATCTGGGGTGAAGCCCAGGCCTTGCAAGCCATGCTCGATACGGCACTGCGGACCGAGGCCGACAGCGCCATGCTGGTGTTGGATTACCCGGCCGAGTTCACCGGCGAACGCAAGGAATGCGACCTGCTGCTGGAGCTGTTCTGCGCGGCGCTGCAACGCCACGGCAAGCGCGGTTTTGTCACTTCGGCCTTTCCCGAACTGCTGCCGGCCAGCGCCCGCGAGCGTTTGCACGGCCATGGCATTCCCGCCTTGCAAGGGGTGGAGGATGGCCTTGCCGCTTGGGGCCGGATCGTCGCCTATCAACAGCGACGCTCGGCGTTGCTGGCCCTGGGGGAATCGGCCCTGGTGCCATTGTGTCCGGCAGCCTTGGACGGCAGCGATGTGCTGCTGGACGAGTGGCAGTCCAAGCAGGCCTTGCGCGGCTTCGGCCTGAGCATCCCGGACGGTGTGCTGAGCACCCCCGAGCAGGCCCTGAGCGCGGCGGCCGCTGTCGGTTATCCGCTGGTGCTCAAGGCGGTCAGCGCGCAGTTGCCGCACAAGACCGAGGCCGGGGCGGTGGCCCTGAATCTCAAGGACCCTGAAGCCCTGAGCGCGGCCCTGCGCCTGATGCGCACGCAGATCGCCGAGCATGCGCCCGGTGTGGCCTTTGATCGGGTGTTGCTGGAACCCATGGCCGCGCCGCCCCTGGCGGAGTTGATTGTCGGCATCAAGCGCGAGAACGACTTCGCTCTGGCCCTGGTGATCGGTGCCGGCGGGGTGCTGGTGGAACTGCTCAGGGACAGTCGCAGCCTGCTGCTGCCGACCACCGAAGGGGCGATCCGCCAGGCCCTGCTCAGCCTGCGCAGCGCCGCCTTGCTGCAAGGCTTTCGCGGGCGCCCGACGGCTGATCTTGAAGCCCTGGTGGCGGCCATTGGCGCGGTGGCGGACTACGCCTGCGAGCACGCCGGGCAACTGCTGGAACTGGATGTGAACCCATTGTTGGTCGGTGCCCAGGGCACCGTCGCGGTCGATGCGTTGATTCGCCTTGGCCAGGCTTGAGGAGAGAGACATGCACGATCAGACCTTGACCGGTGGCCAGGCCCTGGTGCGCCTGCTGGCCAACTACGGCGTGGACACGGTGTTCGGCATTCCCGGGGTGCACACCCTGGAGCTGTATCGCGGCCTGCCCGGCAGCGGCATTCGCCATGTGCTGACCCGCCACGAGCAGGGCGCGGGCTTCATGGCCGACGGTTACGCCCGGGTCAGTGGCAAGCCCGGGGTGTGTTTCGTCATCAGCGGCCCGGGGGTGACCAACGTCGCCACGCCGATTGGCCAGGCCTATGCCGATTCGATCCCGCTGCTGGTGATTTCCAGCGTCAACCACAGCGCCAGCCTGGGCAAGGGCTGGGGTTCGCTGCATGAAACCCAGGATCAGCGGGCGATTACCGCGCCGATTACCGCGTTCTCGGCCCTGGCCCTGAGCCCGGAGGACTTGCCCGAGCTGATCGCCCGGGCTTTTGCCGTGTTCGACAGCGAGCGCCCGCGCCCGGTGCACATCAGCGTGCCCCTGGATGTGCTGGCGGCCAGGGTCGCTCGGGACTGGACCGGCGAAGTGCTGCGGCGCCCGGCTCGCGGCCCGGCTGCGGCGGCGGATATCCAGCTAGCGGCGGACACACTGCGCAACGCCAAGCGGCCGATGATCATTGCCGGCGGTGGCGCGCTGCACGCCGCCGAGCAACTGCGGGCCTTGAGCACCCGGTTGGGCGCGGTGTTTTTCAGCAGCGTTGCCGGCAAGGGCCTGCTGCCGGACGAGGCGCCGCTGAACGCCGGGGCGACCTTGTGTGTCGAGCCCGGCTGGCAGTTGATCGCTCAGGCCGACGTGGTGCTGGCGGTGGGCACCGAGATGGCCGACACCGACTACTGGCGCGAGCGCCTGCCGCTGAACGGCGAGCTGCTGCGCCTGGATATCGACCCGCGCAAGTTCAATGACTTCTACCCATGTGCGGTGGCCTTGCACGGCGATGCCCGCGCCACCCTGGACGCCTTGCTCCAGGTCTTGCCACCCACACCGGCCGAAGCGGGGGCGGCGATTCACGCGGTGGCCGATCTGCGCCAGGCAGTGCAGAACGGGCAGGGGCCCTTGCAACAGATCCACCGCTCGATCCTGCAACGGATTGCCGCCGAACTGCCGGAGCACGGCTTTATCGCCAGCGACATGACCCAGCTGGCTTACAGCGGCAACTACCTGTACCCGAGCCGGGCGACCCGCAGTTGGCTGCATCCCACCGGCTACGGCACCCTGGGCTACGGCTTGCCGGCGGGCATCGGCGCCAAGCTCGGTGCCCCCGAGCGCCCGGGGCTGGTGCTGGTGGGCGACGGCGGTTTTCTCTACACGGTGCAGGAACTGGCCACGGCGGTGGAGGAGCTGGACAGCCCGCTGGTGGTGCTGCTGTGGAACAACGACGCCCTGGGGCAGATCCGCGACGACATGCTGGATCTGAACATCAAGCCCATTGGCGTGCTGCCGCGCAATCCGGATTTTGCCGCCCTGGCCCGGGCCTTTGGTTGCAGCGTCAGCCAGCCCGCCAGCCTCGATGAGTTGCAGCAGGCACTGCGCAGCGGCTTTGCCCGCAATGGCCTGACCCTGATCGAACTCAAGCACGCCTGCGCGCGCTGACCATCCCATTTTGCCTGGAGCCTGAGCATGCGCTTTTCTCAACTGACCCAACGTATTGCCGGAGACGGCGCCGCCGCCTGGGACATTCATTACCGGGCCCTGGCCAAACGCGAACGTGGCGAGGAAGTCTGGTTGCTGTCGGTGGGCGACCCGGATTTCGACACTCCGCAACCCATCGTCCAGGCGGCCATCGACAGCCTGCAGGCCGGCCACACCCATTACGCCGATGTGCGCGGCAAGCGCGCCTTGCGCGAAGCCATCGCCCGCCGTCATCAGCAGCGCAGCGGGCAAGTGGTGGATGCCGAGCAAGTGGTGGTGCTGGCCGGTGCCCAGTGCGCCCTGTACAGCGTGGCCCAGTGCCTGCTGGACCCGGGGGACGAGGTGATAGTGGCCGAGCCGATGTACGTCACCTATGAAGCGGTGTTCGGCGCCTGCAATGCCCAGGTGGTGCCGCTGCCGGTGCGGGCCAAGGACGGCTTTCGGGTGCAGCCCGAGGCGGTGGCGGCGCGCATCACCGGCAAGACCCGGGCCCTGGTGCTCAACAGCCCGCACAACCCCACCGGCGCGAGCATTCCCCGGGCCACCTGGGAAGCCCTGGCGGCACTTTGCATCGAACATGACCTGTGGCTGATCTGCGACGAGGTCTACAGCGAGCTGCTGTACGACGGCGAACACGTCAGCCCGGCCAGCCTGCCGGGCATGGCCGAACGCACCGCGACCCTCAACAGCCTGTCCAAGTCCCACGCCATGACCGGCTGGCGCCTGGGCTGGGTGGTGGCGCCGACGGCCCTGGCCGCGCACCTGGAAAACCTCGCCCTGTGCATGCTCTACGGCTCGCCGGAATTCATCCAGGACGCCGCCATCGTGGCCCTGGAGCAGCCCTTGCCGCAGCTGCGGCAGATGACCGAGGCCTATCGCCAGCGGCGGGATCTGGTCTGCGACTGCCTGGCCGATTGCCCCGGTGCCCGGCCGTTGAAGCCCGACGGCGGCATGTTCGTCATGGTCGACATCCGCGCCACCGGGCTCAGCGCCCAGGCCTTCAGCCAGCGCCTGCTGGACGAGCAGGGCGTCTCGGTGCTGGCCGGCGAAGCCTTCGGCCCCAGCGCCGCCGGGCATATCCGCCTGGGGCTGGTGCTGCAGCCGGATGACTTGCGCGAAGCCTGTCGGCGCATTGCCCAGTGCGCCGAGCACTGCCTGAGCCGCCGCGTTGCCCCCGCCACTTTGCCTACTGTTTGAGGAGTCTTCATGAAGGTACTGATCGTTCACGCCCACCCCGAGCCGCAATCCTTCACCGCCGCCTTGCGCGACCAGGCCCGCAGGACCCTGGAGGCCCAGGGGCATCAGGTGCAGGTCAGCGATTTATATGCAATGAACTGGAACCCGGTGGCCAGCGCCGCCGACTTTGCCGCCCGGGACAACCCGGATTATCTGGTGTACGCCCTGGAGCAGCGCTTGGGGGTGAAGAACCAGAGCATCGCCGCCGACATCCAGGGCGAGCTGGACAAGCTGCTGTGGGCTGACCTGTTGATCCTCAACTTCCCGGTGTTCTGGTTCTCGGTGCCGGCCATGCTCAAGGGCTGGATCGACCGGGTGCTGGTATCCGGCGTGTGTTATGGCGGCAAGCGCTTCTATGACCAGGGTGGGCTGGCGGGCAAGAAAGCCCTGGTGACCCTGACCCTGGGCGGGCGCGAGCACATGTTTGGCGAGGGTGCGATCCATGGACCGCTCGAAGAGATGTTGCGCCCGTTGCTGCGGGGCACTTTGGCCTATGTGGGCTGTGACGTACTGGAACCGTTCGTGGCCTGGCACGTGCCCTACATCAGCCAGGAGGCCCGAGAGCAATTCCTGCACAGCTACCGGCAGCGCCTGGAGCATCTTGCAGACGAACAACCGCTGGTTTTCCCCCGTCTGGACCAATTCGACGAAGCCCTGCACCCCCTCCCAGCCTGAGCGGACCCAACGATGCCTCACCTACCGCCAATCCCCTTGTAGGAGCCGGCTTGCCGGCGAAGAGGCCCGTAAGTCATGCATCGCCTGGGCGGACGCCTTCGTTGGCAAGCCAGCTCCTACAGTGGCCAGTTTCACCGTATTCCCGTGTAGGAGCCGGCTTGCCGGCGAAGAGGCCCGTAAGCCTTGCATCGCCTGGGCGGACGCCTTCGCTGGCAAGCCAGCTCCTACCGTGGCCAGTTTCACCGTGTTCCTGCGTAGGAGCCGGCTTGCCGGCGAAGAGGCCCGTAAGCCTTGCATCGCCTGGGCGGACGCCTTCGCTGGCAAGCCAGCTCCTACAGTGGCCAGTTTCACCGTATTCCCGTGTAGGAGCCGGCTTGCCGGCGAAGAGGCCCGTAAGGCTTGCACCGCCTGGGCGGACGTCTTCGCTGGCAAGCCAGCTCCTACGGTGAGGGAGGGTGGGGATTGGAAAAGGTCGGGGCCTCAGAATCTCAGGGTCGCGCCGGTGGTGAGCCAGCGGTCGCGGTCTTCGCTCAGGTGCTGGCCAACGATCAGGTCCAGGTCCAGGTGCTGCCCCACGTGCAGGCGCGGGCCGGCCTGCCAGCCTTGTTCGCCGCCGCGCTGGCCGTAGCGCTCGGCAATCAGGGTCAGGCTCGGCATCAGGTCGTATTCCACACCGGTGCCCCAGGTCCAGCGGTGGTTCTGCTCGCCATCGTCGTAGGCGTGGGTCCAGCCGGCATTGAGGTTCAGCCGCAGGCTGTCGCTGGCGCTGAAGGTCAGGGGCAGGGAGAGGTCGCCGCCGTCGAAGCTGTGGTTGCGGTTCAGGGCCCAGTGGGCGGAGCCGGCCAGGGCCAGTTGCAGGCCCAGGTCTTCGCGGTTCAGCAGTTGGACCTTGATCTGCGGACTGAGCTGGGTTTCGCCGTGATCGTCGGCCTGCTGGCGCTGCACTGCGGCCCCCAGTTGCACCCAGGGCAGTTGGCTGAAGGTGCAGGCCGGGGCAATCACGCTGTTGTGGCTGGAGCCTTGATGCCGGGTGCTCTGGTACCAGACATCGACATTGCATTCCCCGGGGGCGTTGATGGCGCCGTCATCCACTACATAGGCGCCGCCGGCGGCCTGGGCCTTGGAGCACAGGGCCAGGGTGGCGGTGGCACCGGCAGTGAGGGCCAGGAACAGCAGGTTGCGTTTGAGCATGCGGCTTTTTGCGGCAGGCAGGGTGTGGCCCCAGGAGGCGGAACGCGAGGAGCGATGTGGGCTGTGTTTGGACATGGCGGATCTCGTTCTGTTGGGGCGCCGGACCGCTTGGTTGCGGAGCCGGCGCGGGTGGGTGCTGCGTGGGGTGTTTACTGCTCGTCCACCGACAGGGTCTGGATGCCGCGGACCCGGGCCTGGGCCAGCAGCTCTTCGGTGTCTTCCCCGCCGGGCAGGGCGAGGACGATGTCCGGGCGGCTGTCGGCCAGCATGAAGCTGTTGCGCAGGCGCTCGGCGTGTTTGCCGTGCAGTTGCCAGTTGGGCGGGTAGCGGACGATGTGGGCCCCGGTTTCCCGGGCCCAGTCCTCGATATGGGCACCGAGGAACTGGCTGCCGCCGTGGATCACCACCCGCACTTCGTGCAGGCGCTGGAAGGCTTCCAGGACCCGGCGGCACAGGCGGCTGTCGGCGTAGTAGCGGCCGGCGCAGATCAGGACGCGCATGTTGCGTCCTCCTTGGCTCCGGTCGCCGGGTGCTCGGTGCTCGGCGTGTCGGCCAGGGGTTCGTTGAGGTAGCCGTGCTCGATGTCGCGTTCGCCGGCGCGCTCCAGGGCCGGGTAGGCCAGGGCGGCGATGTGGTGGTGGACCCGGCGATAGTCGCGCAGCAGGCGCTGGAAGATGTCCCCGGATTCGGCCCAGGCGCTCTGGTCTTCGCGCAGTTGGCGAAAGTGCTCGCGGCCGGCGGCGGCTTCCAGGCGCCGCACGTTTTCCTTGCGCGCCAGCAACTGGTGGGCGGTGGGCAGGTCTTCGCGCAGGAACACGGTGATGGCCAGGCTCAGGCTGTCCAGCAACTCCTGGTGCAGCGGGTACAGGGTGCCCAGCTCGAACTCGGAGAAGGCTTCGCCGCGGCGCAGGCGGCGCACCGCCAGTTGCGCCAGGCTGGTGGCGAGGATGTCGCCGGCGTGCTCCAGGTTGATCACCAGCAGCAGGATCTCCTGGGAGCGGTCGGCGTCCTGGTCACTGATGCCTTCCTTGCCGACGTCCGCCAGGTAGGCGCGGATCGCCGCGCTGAGCAGGTCCAGGGACTGGTCGATGTGCCGCACCTGATCGGTGTGGGCGATGTTGGAGGTGCGAAACAACTGCAGCACCCGGTCGAGCATGCTCGAAAGCATGTCGGCCATGCGCAGGGCTTCGCGGGCGGCGTTGGCCAGGCCGATATTGGCCACTTCCAGGCCGGCCTGGTCCAGGTACAGCGGCATGCCCGGGTCGGTGACCGGGGCGGGGGCCGGCAGCAGCCGGGTCAGCAGCTTGCCCAGGGGCTCGGTGAAGCCGATCAGCAGCAGGGCCAGGATCAGGCTGAAGGCGCTGTGCAGGTAGACCACCAGCAACTCCGGCGCCAGTGCCTGCAGCGCGTCCAGGCGGGCCAGGGTGGGAATCCACGGCAGCACCAGGGCCACCCCGAGCAGGCGCGCCAGCAGGTTGCCCAGGGGCAGGCGCCGGGCCACGTTGCCGCTGGCGCTGAGCAGTGACGGCAGGCTGCCGCCGAGGTTGACCCCGAGCACCAGGGCCATGCTGGTGGCCGGCGACAGCAGGCCGGTGCCGGCCAGGGAGGCGATCAGCAGCACCACCGCGACGCTGGAGTGGCACATCCAGGTCAGCAGCACCGCCACCAGCAGGGCCAGCAGCAGGTCGCCGTCGAGACTGGTCATCACCAGCCGGAACACCGGGGTGCTTTCCACCGCGCCCAGGGTGGCGCCGAGCAGGCCCAGGGCCAGGAGCATCAGGCCCAGGCCGATCAGCGCGCAGCCGATGCTTTCAAAGCGCGAGTCGTCGCGCAGGCGCAAGGTCAGGAAGCCCGCCAGCAACAGCACCGGGGCCAGCAGCGAGAGGTCGAGGCTGAGCAGCTGGACCACCAGGGTCGAGCCGATGTTGGCCCCCAGCATCACCGCCAGCGCAGGGGCCAGGCCCAGGGTGCCGGCGGCGGTAAAGGAGCTGGCCATCAGGCTCACCGCGGTGCTGCTTTGCAGCACGCCGGTGATGCCGACGCCACACAGCAGCGCCAGCCAGCGGTTGTTCAGGTGTTGCCCGAGCCAGTGCCGCAGCGGGCTGCCGAAGCCGCGCAGGAGTGATCCGCAGATCATCTGCGAGCCCCACAGCAGCAGGGCGATGGCCCCGGCCAGGTTGATCAGAAGAGTGGTGCCCGACATGAGTATTCTCCCGGGACTGTGACAGGTTCAGGCAATCGCCAGGCGCAGCGAGGCGCGGGTGAGGGCGGCGCTGAAACCCAGCAGAAAACGAATTTCAACGGCGCTCAGCAGGCCGCGCACATACAGCCGGATGCTCACCCGGGTGAGCAGGCGGGCGCTGGTGCACAGGCAGCAGACCAGCAGGGCCTGGAGGCCGCGTTGCAGCATGGAAAAAGGCTTGAGATACATGGCGATGCTCCTTGCGGGCGAACAGCGTCGCCGTCGGCGGGGCGCTGGCCGCGCCGACGGTGGCATCGTGAATCTTGAGTGTCTGGCGCATCCGGTCTGCACCGCATGCGCCAGGGCTCAGGCCCTTAGAACCACTGCTTGAAGCGGCGGATGTACAGGGTCTTCATGGTCTGGGCGACCACGCAGTAGGCGAGCAGGGTGCCCACCAGCCACGGGAAGTATTCCCACGGCAGCGGCACCAGGCCGACCATGCTGCCCAGGGGCGAGAAGGGCACGTAGATCCCCAGCGCCATCACCAGTCCCGTGGCCAGCATCACCGGCAGGGCGGCGGTGCTCTGGATGAACGGGATCTTGCGGGTGCGCAGCATGTGCACCACCAGGGTCTGCGAGAGCAGGCCTTCGATGAACCAGCCGGACTGGAACAGGGCGGCCATTTCCACGCTGTTGGCGGCGAACACGTACCACATCAGGGCGAAGGTGGTGATGTCGAAGATCGACGAGGTCGGCCCGATCCACAGCATGAAGCGCCCGATGTTGTTGGCGTCCCACTTGCGCGGCTTGGCCAGGTATTCCTTGTCCATCTTGTCCCACGGCAGGGCCAGCTGGGAGAAGTCGTACATCAGGTTCTGCAGCAGCAGGTGGATCGCCAGCATCGGCAGGAAGGGAATGAAGGCACTGGCCACCAGCACCGAGAACACGTTGCCGAAGTTGGAGCTGGCGGTCATGTTCAGGTACTTCATGATGTTGCCGAAGGTCTCGCGACCCTTGATCACCCCTTCCTCCAGCACCATCAGGCTCTTTTCCAGGAGGATGATGTCCGCCGATTCCTTGGCGATGTCGGTGCCGCTGTCCACCGAGATGCCGACGTCGGCATCGCGCAGGGCCGGGGCGTCGTTGATGCCGTCGCCGAGAAAGCCCACGGTGTGGCCGTTGGCCTGCAGGGCCTTGAGCACCCGGGACTTCTGCAGGGGCGTGAGCTTGGCAAACACCGTGCGCTCTTCCACCAGGCGCCCGAGCACTTGGTCATCCATGTGCTCGATGTCGCGGCCCAGCAGTGGCTCGCCCGCTTCCAGGCCGACTTCGCGGCAGATCTTCGCGGTGACGATGGGGTTGTCGCCGGTCAGCACCTTGACCGTCACGCCGTTGTCGCGCAGGGCGGCGATGGCCGGGCCGGCGGTTTCCTTGGGCGGATCGAGGAAGGTCAGGAAGCCTTCGATCACCAGCTCGCGCTCATCGCTGGCGCTGTACTGGCTGCGGGTTTCACCCTTGGGCAGGTCCCGGGTGCCGACCAGCAGCACGCGGAAGCCGTCGCGGTTGTAGTCTTCGGCCAGTTGCAGCAAGGCGGCGCGGCGCTCGGCGTCGAGGCTCACGGCAATGCCGTCCTGGCGCACCCGGGTGGCGGTTTCCAGCATCTCTTCCACCGCGCCCTTGCACACCAACAGGTGATCGCCGCGGGCATCGGCGAGGATCACCGACAGGCGCCGACGGACGAAGTCGAACGGCAGCTCATCGACCTTGCGCCAGGCGGCCGGCGGGGTGAAGTGCGGGTTGCCCTCGGCGAAGCTGACCACGGCGCGGTCCATCAGGTTCTTCATGCCGCTCTGGTGGTGGCTGTTGAGCCAGGCCAGTTGCAGCACCGCATCACAGCGGCTGCCGCTGATGTCGACGTGGTGTTCGAGGATGATCCGGTCCTGGGTCAGGGTGCCGGTCTTGTCGGTGCACAGCACGTCCATGGCGCCGAAGTTCTGGATCGCGTTGAGGCGCTTGACCACCACCTTGCGCTTGGCCATGGCCGCGGCGCCCTTGGCCAGGTTGGCGCTGACGATCATCGGCAGCATTTCCGGGGTCAGGCCGACCGCCACCGCCAGGGCGAACATGAAGGCATCGGCCCAGTCGCCCTTGGTGAAGCCGTTGATCAGCAGGACGATGGGCACCATCACCAGCATGAAGCGGATCAGCAGCCAGCTGACGCTGTTGACCCCACGGTCGAAGGCGGTCTGCGAGCGCGAGCCGACGATGGAACGGGCCAGGGAGCCGAAGTAGGTGCGCCCGCCGGTGGCCACCACCACCGCGGTGGCGGTGCCGCTGACCACGTTGGTGCCCATGAAGCAGATGTTCGGCAGGTCCAGCAGGTCTTGCTGGTCGGCGGCCAGGGCCTGGGCGGATTTTTCCTGCACGGCGCCCAGGGTGTCGTATTTCTCCACCGGCAGGGCTTCGCCGGTGAGCACCGCCTGGCTGATGAACAGGTCACGGGATTCGATCAGGCGGATATCCGCCGGGATCATGTCGCCGGCGGACAGCTGGATGATGTCGCCCACCACCAGTTCGCGCATCGGTACTTCGCGCACCCGGGCCTGCATGCCCATCTGCTCGCGGCGCAGTACCGCGGCAGTGGTGCGGACCATGGCCTTGAGCGCCTCGGCGGCCTTGGCCGAGCGGTGTTCCTGCCAGAAGCGCATCAGGCCGCTGGCCAGCACCATCACCAGGACGATGATCACGCCGGTCAGATCAGTTTCTTCGCCGGCTTGCAGCGGCAGCCAGAAGTCGGTGAAGAAACTGATACCGGTCAGGGTCATCAGCACATAGATGAAGGGGTTGTTGAAGGCTTGCAGCAATTGCACCAGGGCGTGGGGCGGACGGTCATGGGCGACTTCGTTGTGGCCATCCCGTTGCAGGCGGCCTTCGGCGTCCAGTTCAGTCAGGCCGGCGGTGCTGGAGTTGACGTTGGCCAGGGT
The DNA here is from genome assembly GCF_029237275.1 of Pseudomonas sp. 3MA1. Taxonomy (NCBI): domain Bacteria; kingdom Pseudomonadati; phylum Pseudomonadota; class Gammaproteobacteria; order Pseudomonadales; family Pseudomonadaceae; genus Pseudomonas; species Pseudomonas sp. 3MA1. The sequence continues at coordinate 14,890 of NZ_JAACFX010000006.1, forward strand.
CACGGCCAGGCCGTTCTGGGCTTCGCGGGCGGCGCGCATCGACAGTTTTTGGCTGTCGCGGGTGGCGCTGGTGTTGCGGGAAGTTGTGGTGTTTACAGTCATTGCGTGTGCTCCTGCCGCCTGACTGCGGCACGACACAGCGACCACTCAACTAATTAAAGACGAGCGAAAGTATGTCGAATCGCAGGTTGGCGATCGATTAGGATCTTGGCGTTTTTCAGGTTTTAACGTTCGCTGCCCAAACAATGAAGTTGAATGGACAGCGAACCTACTACTGGCCTCTTCCATAACTTTCTCCAGCAAGTTTTATTAACGAGAAGGCAATAAGGTGCCGTCAAACTTCAAAGTAAGAAGTTTGTGTGCAAACAACGGAAAGTGACCGTTGATTTATGGGTAAGTGCGCGCCCCGAGGTACAGGCCGAAGATCAGTCCGGCCTGCCGCAGCAGGGCCGCGCCCCGACTCTGCGGCTCCTGGCTGTCGTCCAGGCTCCAGCGTTGCTGCAGCTGGCCGGTCATCGGGCAGACGCGCCAATTGGCCCGCAGGGCGGTGGCGGGTGTGGGCGAAACAGAGGAGAAGGGGGAGCGCGCCAGTGCCTTGGGCTCACGGCACAGCCGGACCCGCATGGTTGCAGCGAAGGCGCGTACGCCGGGCATTACAGAAGATGTGAAGTGCATAACTCGTGCCTCGTGACCGGACTGGTTCCGGGGAGGCAAGTTACGTTGGAGCGTCAAGCCCTAGCGCAGCTCACCCGACCGCGGAGTCGAGTCCCGTCATTGTTCAGGGGTGCCTGGCGCTGCGCAGCGGCAGTGACCAGACAGCGTCTAGATACTGTGTCCATTGGCTTCTTTAGTGAGTTGAAAAAAGGCCGGTTTGCCCGGCCCGCGCAATGTACTCAGGAGGGTCCCGGGAGTCAAGGTTAAATTGTCTTGAAAGAGTATTCGGCGATGAAGTTTCAGCTGAGGTTCAGCTAAGCGACTAAGTTGGGTAGTGCAATAGACCGGCATATATAACGAGGGGTAATGAAAAAGTGCTCATGACAGCGACCGGATGTCATGAGCACTTGATACAACTTTGCCGAAGATCAATTCAGCACGTGCCGGGAGATGTCCTTGTAAGTGTTGCTGTCGGTGGCGGCCATCAGTTGCCGGCCATCCTTGAGGGTGCCGATGAAGGTCACTTCGTTTTCCGTCCCCGCCATCAGGTAACCGGCAATCGCGCCGACCGGCCCCAGGAGCATGGCGCCGGCCACGCCATAACCGAAGGCGTCCTTGTTGGCGACGGGGCCTTCAGTGGCGATCTCCAGGCTTTTGAAGGCCGACGCCTTGACCTCGACACCGGCGCTGTTGAATACCGTCTTGAGCCTGAAGGTGCCGTGCCGGTACTCGCCGGCGCCTTGCAGAAAATCGCCCGATAGAACTTCGATCTTTGCCATGTTGAATCATCCTTGTCCAAGCATAACGAGTGGGCCATTGAGCCCCTGGTCACGGGGAGCGTCAACGGGGTTGCGATGAAGGGCGCTACCGCCAGTCCGCCATCACCTGTCCTGAGCCTCGGCCAGGATCCTGCGCTCAATGCTGATCCAGATCAGGGCTGTGAATGGTTGTAGCAGTCCGCGGCGCCCGGACCGCGTCGTTCCGACCAGCGGCGGCCACGGGAGTCGGGGCGGGGGGGCAGGGAATGGTGATGTTAAAAAATGTTAGATTGAAAAATATCTTCACATAATCCGTTCATTGGTGGATGATCGGTCACAGCCAACGTTCAACCTGATAACAACAGCAACAGGATGGCCACGATGATCGATTCACTCCTGCCTTCTCCCGCGTCTGCCCCAGGGGCCCTGTGCCCGTGGTCCGCGGCTGCGCTGGCCGCGCCTGTTGCCACTCAACCCTGTGCATGTGCCGGACCGTCTGTCCGGGTTTCCCTGTCCTGTCCGGTTTGCGGCCGGCGCCCGTGCGGCGCGGCACGCTTGCGGTCCCTCTCTGGAGTCCCCCATGAATAACAACAATGTCGGTGTCATCGGTCTTGGCGCCATGGGCCTGGGCATCGCCCGCTCGTTGCTGCGCAGCGGCTTCAAGGTGCACGCCTGTGACGTGCGCGCGGCGGTCACCGAGCAGTTTGCCGCCGAAGGCGGCGTGGCCTGCGCCTCGGCCGCGCAGTTGGCAGAGCAGTGCGAAGTGATCATCAGCGTGGTGGTCAATGCCGAGCAGACCGAGAGCGTGCTGTTCGGCGAGGGCGGGGCGGTGGCGGCACTGCGCCCCGGCAGCCTGGTGATCGGTTGCGCCACCGTGGCCCCGACTTACGCCGTGGACTTGGGCCAGCGCCTTGAGGCCCTGGGCCTGCTCTACCTGGATGCGCCGATCTCCGGGGGCGCGGCCAAGGCCGCCGCCGGCGAGATGACCATGATGACTTCCGGCCCGGCCGCCGCTTACGCCAAGGCCGAGGCGATCCTCGCCGGCATGGCCGGCAAGGTCTATCGCCTGGGGGATGCCCATGGCCTGGGCTCCAAGGTCAAGATCATCAACCAGTTGCTGGCCGGGGTGCACATTGCCGCCTCCGCCGAAGCCATGGCCCTGGGCCTGCGCGAAGGGGTGGATGCCGACGCCCTGTACGAGGTGATCACCCACAGCGCCGGCAACTCCTGGATGTTCGAGAACCGCGTGCCGCATATCCTCAAGGCCGACTACACGCCGTTGTCCGCGGTGGACATCTTCGTCAAGGACCTGGGCCTGGTGCTGGATACCGCCCGCGCCAGCAAATTCCCGCTGCCGCTGTCGGCCACCGCGCACCAGATGTTCATGCAGGCCTCCAGCGCCGGTTTCGGCCGCGAGGACGACTCGGCGGTGATCAAGATCTTCCCGGGCATCGAGCTGCCCGTGGCCAAGCCCGATGCCGAGTAAGGAATCCGTGATGAGCATGTCCACTCCACGCCCGTTGCTGGGCTGCATCGCCGATGACTTCACCGGTGCCACCGATCTGGCCAACATGCTGGTGCGCGGCGGCATGCGCACCGTGCAGAGCATTGGCATTCCCAGCGCCGAAGTGGCCGCCGGGCTGGATGCCGATGCCGTGGTGATCGCCCTGAAGTCCCGCACCACCCCGGTAGGCGAGGCCGTGGCCGAATCCCAGGCGGCCCTGCAATGGCTGCGCGAGCAAGGCTGCGAACAGATCTTCTTCAAGTACTGCTCGACCTTCGACTCCACCGCGGCGGGCAATATCGGGCAGGTCAGCGAGGCCTTGCTCAAGGCCCTGGGCAGCGACTTCACCCTGGCCTGTCCGGCGTTTCCGGAGAACGGCCGGACGATTTTCCGTGGCCATCTGTTTGTCCAGGACCAGTTGCTCAACGAGTCGGGCATGCAGCATCACCCGCTGACGCCGATGACCGACGCCAACCTGGTGCGCGTGCTGCAGGCGCAGACCACGCTGCCGGTGGGCCTGCTGCGCTACGACAGCGTGGCCCAGGGCGTGGACGCGGTGCGGGCGAAGATCGCCGAACTGCGGCAAAAGGGCGTCGCCATGGCGGTTGCCGATGCGCTGTCCGATGCCGACCTCTACACCCTCGGCGCCGCCTGCGCCGACCTGCCGCTGTTGACCGGCGGTTCCGGGCTGGCCCTGGGCCTGCCGGAGAACTTCCGCCGCGCCGGCAAGCTGCGGGATCTGGATGCCGCGAGCCTGCCGTCGGTGGCCGGTGGCGAAGTGGTGCTGGCCGGCAGCGCCTCGGCGGCCACCAATGCCCAGGTGGACGCCTGGCTGGAAGCCGAGCGTCCAGCCCTACGCATCGATCCCCTGGCCCTGGCGGCGGGGGAGCCGGTGGTGGCCCAGGCCCTGGCCTTTGTTCAGGCCCAGCAAGACACCGTGCTGATCTACGCCACCAGCACCCCGGAGCAGGTCAAGGCGGTGCAGCGCCAATTGGGCGTCGAGCGCGCCGGGGCCCTGGTGGAGAACGCCCTGGGCGAGATCGCCCGCGGCCTACGGGATAACGGCGTGCGGCGCTTTGTGGTGGCCGGCGGCGAAACCTCGGGGGCGGTGGTCAAGGCCCTGGGCGTGCGCCTGTTGCAGATCGGCGCGCAGATCGATCCCGGGGTGCCGGCCACGGTCAGCAGCGGCGGCGAGCCCCTGGCCCTGGCGCTGAAGTCCGGTAACTTCGGCGGTCGCGACTTTTTCGCCAAGGCCCTGGGCCAATTGGCCGGAGGTCAGCCATGAGCCGGGAAAACGCCCTGCGCGAAGAAATCTGCGACGTTGGCCGCAGCCTCTATCAACGCGGCTACACCGTGGGCAGCGCCGGCAACATCAGCGCGCGGCTCGACGACGGCTGGCTGATCACCCCCACCGATGTCTGCCTCGGGCGCCTGGATCCGGCGGCCATCGCCAAGGTCAACCTGGCGGGGGAGTGGGTCAGCGGCGACAAGCCGTCCAAGACCCTGGCCCTGCATCGCCAGGTGTATGACCGCAATCCGGGGGTGGGTGGGGTGGTACACACCCATTCCACCCATCTGGTGGCACTGACCCTGGCCGGGGTCTGGCGCGACGACGACATCCTGCCGCCGCTGACCCCGTACCAGGTGATGAAGGTCGGGCACATCCCGCTGATCGGCTACCAGCGTCCGGGTTCGCCCAAGGTCGCCGAGCAGGTGGCGCAACTGGCCAACCGGGTACGTGGGGTGATGCTTGAACGCCTGGGCCCGGTGGTCTGGGAAAGCAGCGTGTCCAAGGCCAGCTACGCCCTGGAGGAGCTGGAGGAAACCGCGCGCCTGTGGCTGCTCACCCAGCCGCGCCCGGCACCTCTGGACCAGGCCGCGCTGGATGAACTGCGGGACGCTTTCGGCGCCGCCTGGTAACCGCAACACCACTGCCAACGCTTGATGCAAGCCCGTCCCCGGGAGCCCTGACAGGACTCCCGAGGGCAGCGGCTTGCCGGTAAAAAACAATAACAACAGGACTTCCCGAGATGAATGACTGCATTTGCTTTACGGGTTCCAGCGTCACCTGCCACACCTGCCAGCCACTGTGTGGGGGGCTTGCCCAATGAGCCCGCTGATTCTGATGATCACCGCCGGGGCCGGCATCGCCCTGTTGCTGTTCCTGGTGCTCAAGTACAAGTTCCAGCCCTTTGTCGCGCTGATGCTGGTGAGCATCCTGGTGGCCCTGGTGGCCGGGGTGAAACCGGCGGAGCTGGTGGCCACCATCGAAGGCGGCATGGGCAAGACCCTTGGCCACATCGCCATCATCATTGCCCTGGGCGCCATGATCGGCCGCATCATCGAGCTCTCTGGCGGCGCCGAGGCCCTGGCCAAGACCCTGATCGAACGCTTCGGCAACCGCCGCACGCCCCTGGCCCTGACCATGGCCGGCTTCATCATCGGCGTGCCGGTGTTCTTCGAGGTTGGGGTGATCATCCTCATGCCCCTGGCCTACGGCGTGGCCCGCAGCGCGCGCAAACCGCTGCTGGTGTTCGCCTTGCCGATGTGCGCCGCGCTGCTCACCGTGCACGCCTTCCTGCCGCCCCATCCGGGCGCGGTGGCGGCGGCCAGCCAACTGGGGGCGGACCTGGGCCGGGTGCTGATGTTCGGCCTGCCGCTGACCGCGCTGCTGTGCTATGTCGGCTACCGCGTGGCGGGGCGCATGACCCGGCGCAACTACCCGATGACCGACGATATCCGCGCTGAAGTCTACGGCCCGCACGTCACCAACGAAGACCTGGCGGCCTGGAACAACGGCGCCGAACAACCGGCCAGCCCCCAGGCAATGGCCGCCGAGGCCCACATGGGCCTTGAGGAATCCACCGGTAGCCTGGCGGCGAAACTGCCGCCAGCGCCGCCACCGGGGTTCGGCCTGATCGTCAGCCTGATCCTGCTGCCCATCGTGCTGATCCTGCTGGGCACCCTGGCCACCTCATTGCTGCCGGTGGAATCCACCCTGCGCGGCGTGTTGACCGTGCTCGGTGCGCCGCTGGTGGCGCTGCTGCTGGACACCTTGCTGTGTGCCTGGCTGCTGGGCTCGCGCCGTGGCTGGAGCCGCAGCCAAGTCTCCGATGTGATCGGCTCGGCCTTGCCCGGGGTGGCCATGGTGATCCTGATCGCTGGTGCTGGCGGGGTGTTCGGCAAGGTCCTGGTGGACACCGGGATTGGCGCGGTAGTCTCCGACCTGCTGCGCACCACCGGCCTGCCAGTCCTGGCCCTGGGCTTCTTGCTGACCATGCTGCTGCGCGCGGTGCAGGGCTCGACCACCGTGGCCCTGGTGACCACTGCCGGGATCATCGCGCCGCTGATCGCCACCCTCAACCTGAGCCCCAACCACATGGCCCTGCTGTGCCTGGCCATGGGCGGTGGCGGGCTGGCCATGTCCCATATCAACGACGCCGGGTACTGGATCTTCACCAAGCTGGCCGGACTCAACGTCGCCGATGGCCTGCGTACCTGGACCGTGATTACCACTTTGCTCGGCACCTTGGGGTTCTGTATTACCCTGCTGATCTGGCCGTTTGTCTGACCCTTTGCCCCAGGAGTTCCCATGCCTCGTTTTGCTGCCAACCTCAGCATGCTCTACCCGGAACATGACTTTCTTGAGCGTTTCGCCGCCGCAGCGGCGGACGGCTTCACGGCCGTGGAGTATCTGTTTCCCTACGACTACAGCCCCGCGCAGCTTAAACAGCGCCTGGACGATCACGGCCTGCAGCAGGCCCTGTTCAACGCGCCGCCCGGTGACTGGGCGGCGGGGGAGCGCGGCATCGTCTCCCTGCCCGGGCGCGAGCAGGAGTTTCGCCAGGGTTTCGACAAGGCCCTGGAATATGCCGCGGTGCTGGGCAATTCGCGGATCCACGTGATGGCCGGCCTGCTGCCGTCTGAACAGGACCGGGCGCGCCATCACGCGGTGTACCTGGAGAACCTGGCCCATGCTACGGCCCAGGCGGCCAAGGTCGGGGTCACGGTGCTGCTGGAGCCAATCAACACCCGCGACATGCCGGGCTTCTTCCTCAACCGCCAGGATCAGGCCCAGGCCATCTGCAAGGAAGTCGGCGCGGCCAACCTCAAGGTGCAATTCGACTGCTACCACTGCCAGATCGTCGAAGGCGACCTGGCGGTCAAACTGCGCCGCGACCTGGCGGGCATCGGCCATATCCAGATCGCCGGGGTGCCGGATCGTCACGAGCCGGATCTTGGCGAGCTGAATTATCCCTACCTGTTCCAACTGCTGGACGAGCTCGGCTATGACGGCTGGGTCGGTTGCGAATACCGCCCCCGTGGCGACACCTCCGCCGGCCTGCAATGGCTGCGCGACTGGCAGGCGCGCCAAGGCTCGGCGGTGTAGCCGCTACCGCAGGTTGCGCAGGAAAAGGTATCTGGGGAACGTCGCGCAGCGCTTTATGAAGCCGCTGCCGAAGGCTGCGAACGAGCCGTAGGCTCGCAGCGATTCCCCGGTCGCCGAGGCCCCTGCGGTGCCTTGCGCAGCCTGCGGCGCGGCTACAGAGGGTACGAAGGCCACGAACGGCTGGCGATCATACGTAGCGATAAACACAGGAGTTTTCCCATGCAGCGTCTTGCCTGCCGGGCCGCGCTCGGCCTGATTTTGTCCCTGGGCGGTATGTCCCTGGCCGCCGCCGCGAGCTTGCCGCCGTCCACCGAGGGCGATTGGGTCGCCACGCAATTCACCTTTCACAACGGCCAGCAGCTGGCCAACCTGAAACTGCACTACATCACCCTGGGCAACCCCAAGCACCCGGCGATCCTCTACCTGCACGGCACCTACCGGCCGGCCAGCGACCTGTTGAGCAAGGACTTTGGCGGCGAACTGTTCGGCCCGGGGCAGCCTCTGGACGCGAGTAAGTACTACATCATTGCCACCGACGGCATTGGCGTCGGCCAGTCGAGCAAACCGTCCGATGGCCTGCGCGCGCGCTTTCCCCAGTACAACTACGAGGACATGGTCCAGGCCCAGTACCGGCTGGTCACCGAAGGGTTGGGAGTCAAGCACCTGCGGCTGGTCATCGGTAATTCCATGGGCGGCATGCAGACCTGGCTCTGGGGCCAGAACTGGCCGCAGATGATGGACGCCCTGGTGCCCATGGCCTCGCAGCCCAACGAGATGGCGTCGCGCAACTGGATGATGCGCCGCCTGCTGGTGGAGTCGATCAAGCAGGACCCGGCCTGGGAGCAGGGCAACTATCGGCAACAGCCGCCGTCCCTGCGCCTGGCCAACGCGCTGTTCGCCACCGGCACCAGTGGCGGCACCCTGGCCTATCAGGCCCTGGCGCCGACCCGGGCCCAGGCCGACACACTGGTGGATGAACGCCTCAAGGCGCCGCAGACCGCCGATGCCAACGACTTCATCTACCAGTGGCAGTCGTCGGCGGACTACAACGCCGCGCCGGGCCTGGGCAGGATCCAGGCCCCGGTGCTGGTGATCAACTCGGCGGACGATGAGCGCAACCCGCCGGAAACCGGCACCCTGCAAGCGGCGCTCAGGCAGGTCAAGGATGCCCGCCTGCTGCTGATTCCCGCCAGCGCCGAAACCCGCGGGCATGGCACCACCGGCATGGCCCGGTTCTATGCCCGCGAGCTGGCGCAGTTCATGGCCGCCACCGAGAAACACCGCTAGCGGCCACTGCGCGTTCTTGGTGGCGAGGGAGCTTGCTCCCGCTGGGCGGCGCAGCCGCCCCAAACCCGCACGGCGCGGTGTTTCAGGGGGGAAGGGATTGCGTCTGCTGCGCAGACGAGCGGGAGCAAGCTCCCTCGCCACGGACTGCTGTGAGTGGGAGCTGTCGCTGACTCAGGCTTGCGCCGGCAGCAGCAACTCCACGCCTTGCTTGCGAATCCCGTCCGCCGCCGCCGGGGCCAGGGCCGCGTCGCTGATGATGATGTCGAACTGCTCCAGCTCGGCGATCTTGTACATGCCGAAGGTGCCGTACTTGGAGCTGCTGGCCACCAGCACCACCTGGGTCGCCGACTGCATCGCCACCTGCTTGACCTCGACCTTCAACGCCGAGGGCGTGGTGATGCCCCGGCGCAGGTCCCAGGAGCTGGTGGAGATAAAGGCGATGTCCGTCACCACTTTACGCAGGGTGGCCACCGCCAGCCCGCCGACACAGGAATGGTTGGAGTGGTCCAGCTGTCCGCCGGTGTGGATCACCGTGACCTGGGGCGCCTCCATCAAGGCATGGGCCACGCCGAAATCGTTGGTGATCACGGTCATCCCCGACAGCGCCTTGATGTAGGGCACGATCTCCAGGGTGCTGGTGCCGGCGTCCAGGTACACCGTCATGTCCGCATGCAACAGGCCCGCCGCGAGCTTGGCCATGGCCTGCTTCTGCGGCAGCTCCACCACCGCCTTGGACTGATGGCTGGGTTCGCTGTGCAACTGGCTGGCGATGCGTACGCCGCCGGTCACCGAATGGGCACGGCCTTCCTGTTCCAGCAGGGCGATATCCCGGCGCACGGTCATGTGCGAGCAGTCGAACATCTCCATCAACTGATGCACGCTGAGCACCTGGTGCTTGCGCAACTGGCGCAGGATCTGCTCGCGGCGCTGCTCGGGAATCATCGGCGCGCCGCTGTCGCTGGCAAGGTCCTTGGGGGTAGGCATTGAAGCTCCGGTTTGGCGGGTCGGCAAAGGCAGAAATCGGCAGGCCATAGTAGCGAATGTAGCTGCTGTGGACGAGATTTAGTGCCCTGCGCGCGTCAGAAAACGCTTCGCAGAATCAGCTGGCCAGTTGGTCACGGGTCAGGGGCAGAACGGGCAATACAGATTGTCGAGAAAGTCCTGGCTGTCGATGTTGTCGTCAAGCACCTGCACCACCACCGGGCCATGGTGCTTGCATTGCAGGAGCTGCCCGGCGCCACTGCGGCTGGGCGGCTGGTCGCTGAAATCATGGCTGCCGCACCAGGGGCATTTGCGCACGCTGGCGTCGCTCTGGCCGAGTATCGCCAGGTGCCAGCCGCAGCCGGCGCAATGGAGGCGGTGCAGCGGGCGGGCAGGGGTAAAGGTCGGCATGGAACATTCCTTGGCGCGGGGTTCAGCCCGGCATCAGCGGTCGTTTGAGCAGGCGGGTCAGCGGTTGGCGCGCCTGGGCCGCGTATGGCGGGCAGGGGGCATTGCGCTCCATTGGGCAAGGCGAGTCATGGCTTGAATCCGCCCACCTGTGGGGGTGGGTGGTCGATATGCCAGCGCTGCATGAACGCTTGCAGGCTGCCATCGTCTTTCATCGCGTCCAGGGCCCGCTGCCAGCGGGCCACCTGGGCCGCATCGACCTTGGGCGAGAAGGCGATGTAGGCGTCCTGGTGCATCAGCGGCATCTGGTAGCGCAACTGTTCGAAGGGCAGGCCCACATTGCTGGCAAAGGTGCTGACGCTCATGGTGTCGGCGACCACGTAGTGCACGCGGCCGATCTGCAGCAGGCGCATCATGATTTCCGGGCTGTCGACGCCCCACAGATTGTCCAGGCCCTGCTGCTTGAGGTAACCGTAGACCAGCCATTTGCGCGGCACGGCGATCTGGCCCCGGGTCTGGCTCAGGTCGCTGATCTGCAGATCGTCGCTGCGGCGGGTGTAGAGCGCGGTTTCGGTGCGCATCAGCGGGCCGACCCATTGGTAGAGCGCTTCACGCTCCTGGGTGCGCAGAATGGTAAACACCGCGGTGTCGGCGTCCTCGCTGGCATCGCGCAGGGCGCGCAGCATCGGCCGTTGCTGCACCTGCACCGGATCGCCGGTGCGTTGCGCCAGGGCTTGCACCACTTCCACAGCGAAGCCGGTCATGTGCGGGCCCTGCTGAAAGTGCAGCGGCGGGTGGTTGTCGGTCAGCATGCGCAACTCGCCGGCTTGAGCGGTGAGGCTCAACAGCGGCAACAGTGCCTGCAGCATCCATTTCATGCAGTGCCCTTGGGGGATAAAACGCAGAGCTTAGTACGACTGGTCAGCGCCTGTCGCGCTAAAACTGCGGGCTCTGCCACGTGCCTTGGCGGGGCATGCCGGGGCGATTTTGGCGTCGGCTCGGGGGGATTACGACGGGCTCTACAGCCCCTGGACATGATGCCCCGAGGCCGTGGCTGCCTGTGGCCCGCCAACGATGGCGGCAGGTGAGTGCAGAAATTTCGCCGGGCGGATGCACAAGCTGGCCGGTGCAGCTGCTAGAGTCTCGGCCCTGGCCGCCGGGATGTCGCCCCGAGGGCACCGGCACCGGGGCGCCAAGCCTCGGCCTGCCGGGCAAATTCCATCCGTTGGTGACGCGAAGCCATTGCGAGCGTCTACGACCTTAGCAAGTGACACTGCCGCCGCCGTTATCGGCGCCTGGCACATTGAAATTGGGAGATTGTGAATGGTCATCAAACCCCGCGTTCGCGGCTTTATCTGTGTGACGACCCATCCGGTGGGTTGCGAAGCCAACGTCAAGCAACAGATCGATTACGTCACCCAGCAGGGCGCCATCGACGCAGGGCCGAAGAACGTACTGGTCCTCGGCGCTTCCACCGGCTACGGCCTGGCCGCGCGGATCACCGCCGCCTTTGGTTGCGGTGCCAACACCCTGGGCGTGTTCTTCGAGCGCGGCAGCGTTGACGGCAAGCTGGGCACCGCCGGTTGGTACAACACCGCGGCCTTCCACAAGTTCGCCGAAGAAAAGGGCCTGTACGCCAAGAGCATCAATGGCGATGCCTTCTCCGATGCGGTCAAGGCCGAAACCATCGAGACCATCAAGCGCGACCTGGGCAAGATCGACCTGGTGGTCTATAGCCTGGCCGCGCCGCGCCGCACCCACCCCAAGACCGGTGAAGTGCTGAGCTCGACCCTCAAGCCCCTGGGCAAGTCCGTGACCCTGCGCGGTGTCGACACCGACAAGGAAATCGTCAAGGAAACCACCCTGCAACCGGCGACCCAGGAAGAGATCGACGGCACCGTGGCGGTGATGGGCGGCGAAGACTGGCAGATGTGGATCGACGCGTTGCATGAAGCCGGTGTGTTGGCCGAAGGCGCGAAAACCACCGCCTTCACCTACCTGGGCGAGAAGCTGACCCACGACATCTACTGGAACGGTTCGATTGGCGAAGCCAAGAAGGACCTGGACCAGAAAGTCATCGGCATGCGCCAGCAACTGGCCGAGCTGGGCGGTGACGCCCGTGTATCGGTGCTCAAGGCCGTGGTCACCCAGGCCAGCTCGGCGATCCCGATCATGCCGCTGTACCTGTCGCTGCTGTTCAAGGTGATGAAAGAGCAGGGCAGCCACGAAGGTTGCATCGAGCAGGTCTACGGCCTGTACAAGGACAGCCTGTACAACAGCGAGCCGGTGATCGACCAGGAAGGCCGCCTGCGCGCCGACTACAAGGAGCTGCAACCGCAGGTCCAGGACCGTGTCAAGCAGCTGTGGGACCAGGTGACCAGCGAGAACCTCTACGAAATGACCGATTTCGTCGGTTACAAGCACGAGTTCCTGCGCCTGTTCGGTTTCGAAATCGAAGGGGTCGACTACGAGGCCGACGTCGATCCGGACGTGAAGATCAGCAACCTGATCCAGCTGTAATCCGCCTCTAGCGTCACCTGACAACGCCCCTCCACCGTGAGGGGCGTTGTCGTTTCAGGCCCCGGTGTTGCGTCGCGGCCGCTGCGGCTCAGCCAGCTCGCTCCTACGGCGTTTGGCGGTTGCAAAAAAGTGCGGCGGTGGGCAATTGCGCAAGATCGTTCAAGCCAGGCGCCGTGCCAGCTGGCACAGTCAGCGTCCGTCATCTGTGTGCAGGGTGTTATGTCCAGCGTTCTTCTGCCCCGCGCCGCGTTTATCCGCGGTGCCATCGCCATCATGCCGCTGTCCCTGGCCACCGCGCCCTGGGGGCTGCTGGCCGGTTCCATGGCCATCGAGGCCAATCTCACGCCGCTGCAGGGCCAGGGGTTGTCGAGCATCGTCTTCGCCGGCGCCGCGCAACTGGTGGCCATCGGCATGCTCAAGGGCGGGGCGGGGATCTTCTCGATCCTGCTCACCACCTTGCTGCTCACGTCCCAGCATTTGCTCTACGGCATGAGCCTGCGCTCGGTGATCTCGCCCTTGCCCGGGCGTTGGCGGGTGGGCCTGGGCTTTCTCCTTACCGATGAGCTGTTCGCCCTGACCAGCGCCCACGACAAGCAGCAGTTCGACCGCTGGTACGCCCTGGGCGTGGGCCTGACCTTCTACGTGGCCTGGAACCTGTTCACCTTGCTGGGCATCGTCCTGGGCAAGAGCATTCCGGGCCTGGAGCACCTGGGCCTGGACTTTTCCATCGCCGCCACCTTCATCGCCCTGATCACGCCGCTGGTGCGCGATGTGCCCACCGTGGTCTGTGTCGCCGTGTCGCTGTTCTGCTCGGTGCTGTTCAGCTACTGGCACTGGGGCTCGGCCCTGGTGCTGGCGGGGCTGGCGGGGATGAGCGCGGGCTTTGTCTGCAACAAGCTGTATCGGGGGCGCGCATGATGGTCTGGGCAGTGATTTTCGGCATGGGCCTGTTGGTCTTTCTCAATCGCTATGTGTTTCTCGAACCGCGCCTGCCGCTGCGCCTGAGCAGCAACGCCCGGCAGTTCCTCGGGTTTGCGGTGCCGGGCATGCTCACGGCGATCTGCGGGCCGATCGTGTTCATGCCCGATCACCAGTTGAACCTGCACTGGGACAATCCCTATCTGCTCAGCTCGCTGGTGGCCATCGTGCTGGTGATCTACACCCGCAATACCCTGCTCAGCATGCTGCTGAGCATGGGTTTCTTTTTCCTTCTGCGCTGGTGGCTCTGAAGCAGGATTGCGGTAGCCTGTGCAGCTTTCGGCACAGGCCGACCTTCAACCGCAACGGATGCACCGGATGAGCGACTTTCCCCACGATATTGACCTGGATGCGTTCTGGGACCATGACCTGAGTGCCAAGATCAACCAGCCACCGGCCAGCGCCGCGCTGATCGCCGAGTTGCAGGCCCTGCTGGGCTATCGCCTGCCGCCGTCCTATGTGGCGTTCATGCAGCGTTACAACGGTGGCTGTCCGCACCTGTGCTGTTGCCCCACGGAGCAGGGCACCTCCTGGGCCGAGGACCACTGCGCGATCGACAGTTTCCTGAGCATCGGTCGTGACACCCGCTACTCCCTGGGCGGCAGCCTGGGCAGCCGCTTCATGATCGAGGAGTGGGGCTATCCGGACCTCGGGGTGTACATCTGCAATTGCCCGTCCGCCGGGCACGACATGATTGCTCTGGACTACCGCGAGTGCGGCCCCGAGGGTGAACCGCGCGTGGTGCATGTGGACCAGGAAAGCGACTACGCGGTGACGGTGCTGGCGCCGAACTTCGAGGCCTTTGTCCGCGGCTTGGTGTCACCCGAGGTCTACGACACCTCGGAGCAGGATTACCTGGACGACCTGGACACGGTCGCCGGCGCGCCGTTTTCGCCGTTGCTGGAGGAACTGCTCGAACACTTTCGCGATGTGCCCGACCTGGGGCCGCTGATTCGCCAGATCGCCCTGCGCATCGTCCAGGACAAGCGCTACTTTGCCCTGCACGCCGACCCGCTGTCGCACCTGCTGTATGACCTGCAGTTCTGGCTGTACCAGAACCGCTACCCAGTCCCCGACGAAGAGGCCTACCTGCAGGTCTATCAGCACATGATCGCCTTCGCCAAGGGCTTCGGCACCGGCGGCTACGCCCCGGATTTCATCCGTGACTGGTTCCGCGCGCGGCTGGCGGACGGTCATATGCATCAGGCGGCGGGCGGGTTGGCCCTGACTCCGGCCTACCGCGCGCAGTTGCTGGAACAATTGTCGGGGTTTCGCCCCGCCGGCCCACAGACTCAGGAGCAGCCATGAGCGAGGAAAAAATCCGCATCACCGCCGAACAGACCCTCTCCGACAACTGGTACGTGCTGAAGAAATACAGCTTCGAACTGCGCCGCCGCGATGGCAGCTGGCAGGCCCAGGAGCGCGAGGTCTACGACCGCGGCAATGGCGCGACCATCCTGCTGTACAACCTGGAGCGGCGCACGGTGCTGCTGACCCGGCAGTTCCGCATGCCGGCCTTCGTCAACGACCACAGCGGCTACCTGATCGAGACCGCCGCCGGGCTGCTGGACAACGCCAGCCCGGAAGTGCGCATCCGCCAGGAAGCGCAAGAGGAAACCGGCTGCCGGGTGGGCGAGGTGCAGAAGGTCTTCGACGCGTTCATGAGCCCGGGTTCGGTGACCGAGCGGGTGCATTTCTTCATCGGCCATTACCAGGCCGAAGATCGCATCGACGAGGGCGGCGGGCTGGAGCACGAAGGCGAGGACATCGAAGTCCTGGAGCTGGATATCGACCAGGCCCTGGACATGATCAAGAGCGGCGAGATCGCCGACGGCAAGACCATCATGCTCCTGCAATACCTGCAGCTGCATGTGCTCAAGCCCCGCAGCCTGACGGTGCTGGTGGCCGGCCCTTACCGCTCCGGCACCGGCGACGATCCGCTGTTGCTGGCGCGCAATGTCGAGGCCATGGAACAGTGCGCCGCCCAGGTGCTGGCGGCCGGGCATTTCCCGTTGCTGGGGGAATGGGTGGCCTTGCCCATGACCCGTCTGGCCGGGTCCCGGGCGGTGGGCGACGAGGTCTACAACCAGCGCTTCCACGCCTATGCCGAACGCCTGCTGCAACGCTGTGATGCGCTGCTGCGCATCGGCGGACCCTCGGCCGGCTGCGACGCCATGGTGCAGATCGCCCAGAAGCTGGGCCTGAGCATCTATCATCAGGTGCAACAGCTGCCCACAGTGACTCCCCGCCCAGGCCAGGACTGACCCCGGCCGTCGCTTGCAGGGTGCCGCCGGGCCGTTGCCCGGTCGCTGGCGGCATGCCCTGAGCCCATCGCCCCAGTTGCACGGTTCCCGCGCCCGGTGTTTCTTCAGGCCTGGCAGGGAAATACTGTCTATCGTCTAACAGGCAAGCAGGAGCTTTATCTCAGGCCGCGTGGGCTTGGAGCACACGGGTCGGTTTTTCGCTATGGCGCTCGGAGCACTATGGAAAACCTAGGTCTTGATCTGACGTCGGGACGCAGCCTCTCGAATCAGGCGCTGGCTCGCGCCACCTTGCTCGGCTGCTCGGGACTGCTGTTGGCGCTGTTTCTCTTTACCGGGGTGTTGCTGGTGTACATCGCCCTCGACCAGAACCTGGCCGCCGAACAGCACAACCGCCTGGAAATCGAGCAGGCCCTGCAAACCCTGAAAAACCATGCCCGGACCACCGTCAAGGACTATGCGCAGTGGGGCGATGCCTATCAGCACCTGCACCTTGGGGTCGATCCGGACTGGGCCTACACCCGGCACAACTTCGGCCCGGCCCTGTACCGCGACCTGGGTTTTGACGGGGTGTTCGTCATCGACCCGGCGGATCGCACGGCCTACGCGCTGGTGGCCGGTCGCCTGGCGTCGGTGGATGCCCGGGACTGGTTCGGCGAGGCGCTGCAACCCTGGCTGGCGCAGGCACGCCAGGCAACCACGGGCAAGGTCTTCAGCCGCTATCACGCGATCGACGGGACACCGGCGCTGGTGCTCAGCAGCGTGCTGGGCCCGGGCGACGATCCGCAAGTGCGTGCCGATGGCGGTCCGCAGTCGGTGCTGCTGTTCGTGGTGTCGCTGGATCCGAGCCGTTTGCTGGTGCTGAGCCGTGAAGCGGGCGTCGAGCAGTTGCAGCTGCTCGCCCCCGGGGCGACGAACCCGCAGCCGACCCTGAGCCTGCCCGACGGCGCCGGAACCCTGCACTGGCAACCGACGCGACCGGGGCACCAGTTGCTGGTGCTGGTGGTGCCGCTGTTGCTGCTGGCCGGGCTGCTGGTGGGCCTGATGGCGATCCTGCTGTTGCGCCGTTCGGCGCAGGCGGCGCGGGTCATCGATGACCAGATCCAGGCCCTGCGCAGCAGTCGCGGAGCGCTGGAGGCCAGCGAAGCGCGTTTTCGCGATGTCGCCGAAGCGGCCTCCGACTGGATCTGGGAGGTCGACCCGCAGTTGCGCTTCACCTACCTGTCCGAACGCTTCGAGGCTGTCACCGGCCTGTCCCGGGAGTCGGCCCTGGGCCGGCCGATGCATGAGCTGCTGAGCGCCGAGCAGGGATCGCTGCGCCACTGGCTGGGCGCCTCGGATCGGCGTTCCCAGAGCATCCTGCAATGCGCTTACCTGGACGGTCAGCGCCGGCCGCGGGTCTGTCGCCTCTCGGTGCGGGCCATGGCCGGCGGCGGTTACCGCGGCACCGCCAGCGATATCACCGAGGAGGTCGCCGCCCGGCGGCGCATCGAGTACCTGTCGCAGCACGATGCACTCACCGGTTTGGCCAACCGCATGCGCATGCGCGAGTACCTCGAAGATCGACTGTCGGCCTTGAGGGTGCTGCAGGAGCCCTTGTTGATGCTCAGCGTCGACCTGGACCGCTTCAAGCCGGTGAACGACACCCTGGGGCATGCCGCCGGTGACCAGGTGCTGCATGAGGTGTCCCAGCGCTTGTCCCACTGCCTGCGCGGCGAGGACCTGGTGGCTCGGGTCGGTGGCGACGAGTTCGTACTGGTGGTGCCCGGGCAGATGGCCCAGCCGGAAATCGACGGCCTGTGCCGCCGCTTGATCCAGCGAATCGAAGAGCCGTTCTACATTGCCGAGCATGAAGTCTTCATCAGTGCCAGCATCGGTGTCGCCCGGGCCCCGGCCGATGCCAGCCAGGCCGAGGAACTGCTGCGTTTTGCCGACATGGCCTTGTACGAGGCCAAGGCGGCGGGGCGCAGCACCTGGCGTTTCTATGCCGCCGACATGAACGCGCGGATCATCGAGCGCCGCGGTCTGGAGCGCGACCTGCGCCAGGCCATCGACCAGGATCAGTTGACCCTGCGGTTCCTGCCGCGCTATCGGCTGGGCGACGGCCACTGGCTGGGCGCCGAGGTGCTGGTGCGCTGGCAGCACCCGCAGCGTGGGCTGCTGGGGCCCGAGGTGTTCATGCCCATTGCCGAGGACACCGGGCTGATCCTGCCGCTGAGCAACTGGGTGCTGCACGCGGCCTGCCGTGCGGCCCAGGGCTGGCCCGAACCCCTGCAACTGGCGGTGAGTCTCTCGGCCTGCGAGTTCCAGCGCGGCCAGCTGGTGGCCAGGATCAAGTCGGTGCTTGGCCAGAGCGGGCTGGCTCCCTCGCGCCTGGTGCTGGAGGTGTCCGACAAGGCGCTGCTGGACGACGGGCGCCAGGTGCAGGACATCATGGACGGGCTCAAGGCCCTCGGGGTGCAGCTGTTGCTGGACGATTTCGGCAGTGGCTGTTCGGCGTTGCAGTACCTGCGGACCTATCCCCTGGACGGCCTGAAGATCGACAGCAGCCTGGTGGCCGGGCTGGGGCGCAGTCCGGCCGGCCGCTCGATCGTCCAGGCGATCATCGACCTGGGGCATGCCCTGAGCCTGAAAGTGCTGGCCGAAGGGGTGGAAACCCCGGAGCAGTTCGCCGCGCTGGGGGACATGCGCTGCGATGAGGTTCAGGGGCGCTACCTGAGTCCGCCCCTGGACCGCGACGCCATGCTGCAACTCGCTGTCCAGGCGCCTCGGGCCGACCGCTCCAGCACCTGAGGACGCGGGGCGCGAGCCGTTGGCCAGCGCTTGCGGCGCTTCAGTCCGTTTCGCCGACCGCTGCCGGGCGGGGCTGGCGGATCGGCAGTTCCACGCGAAAGGTGCTGCCGACCCCCGGTTGGCTGCGGACACTGATCTGCCCGCCGTGTTTCTTGACGATCCCGTAGGACAGCGACAGGCCCAGGCCGGTGCCCTTGCCCACCGGCTTGGTGGTGAAGAAGGGGTCGAAAATCTTCTGCAAGTGCTGTTCAACGATGCCGCAACCGGTGTCGCTCACCTCCAGCCAGACCCGCTCGCCGTCCACGCCGTTGCGCAGGGTGATGGTGCCGCGTTCCGGGCCGATGGCCTGGGCGGCGTTGACCACCAGGTTCATCACCACCTGATTGAGCTGGGAGGGCAGGCACTCGATCTGCGGCAGCGGGTGGTAGTCCTTGACCAGGTCGGCCTTGTACTTGATCTCGTTGGCGACGATGTTCAGGGTCGAGTCGATGCCCTGTTGCAGGTCCGCCAGTTGCCATTGTTGATCGCTGTCGACCCGGGAGAAGTTCTTCAGGTCCTTGACGATCTGCTCGACCCGGCCGATGCCTTCCTTGGACTCCTTGATCAAGAGCGGGATGTCCTCCAGGAGAAAGTCCAAGTCGATGCTTTCGCGCAGGCTTTGCAGGCGCTTGCGCACCTCTGCTGCGGCGATGGCTTCTTCGCTCTGGCGGTAGGCGCTGAGCATCTGGCCGAGCTGTTGCAGGTAGCCGGCCAGGCTGCCCAGGTTGGAGGCGACGAAACCTATGGGGTTGTTGATCTCGTGGGCCACGCCCGCGGCCAGTTGCCCGAGGGAGGCGAGCTTTTCCGACTGCACCAGCTGGTTCTCCAGTTGCTTGCGTTCGTCGATTTCCTGCTGCAGGGCCGCGCCGGCCTGTTTCAGGTCCTCGGTGCGCTGTTCCACCAGATCTTCGAGATGGTGCATCTGCAACAGCGCGCGGGCCGTCATCTCCCACTTGCTGGTGAGGGTGCTGGCCATCTGCTGGACTTCGATATTGTCGAAGGGCTTCTTCAGGATCAGCAGGCGGTTATGGCCTTGCAGGCGCTCCAGCAGGTCTTCCCAGGAATAGTCGGAGTAGGCGGTGCACACCACCACCTGCAGGCGCGGGTCTTCCTGCCACAGCCGTTCGATGGTCTGCACCCCGTCCCAGCCCTGGGGCATGCGCATGTCGACGAAAGCCAGGGCATAGGGGCGCTGCTGCGCCAGGGCCAGGGTGACCTTGTTCAGGCCTTCCTCGCCGCCGTAGGCCGAGTCCAGTTCGAAGGGCTGCTGGCGCGGGCGGGTCGGGGCGCCGAACAACTGCGCCTCCAGGTCGTCGAGGTCGGCGTCCTGGGTCTGCGGGGTGAGGATCTTGCGAAAGTCCTCGTGGATCGAGGGGGTGTCGTCGATCAGCAGAATCCGGCGGTTGATCAATGAGTCCATGTGGGGTTCTCGGGGTCGATCAGCGGTATGTCCAGGGTGAAGGTGGCGCCCAGTCCCGGCCCGTCGCTGTGCACGCTGAGCTGGCCGTCCATCTCCATGGCGGCCAGGGCGCAACTGTGCAGGCCGAAGCCGTGGCCCTCCTTGCGGGTGGTGAAACCGTGGGCAAAGATCCGTTCGAGGTTTTCGGCGGCGATGCCTTCGCCCTGGTCCTGAACCTGGATGCGCAGGGTCCGGCCCTCCAGCACCCGGGCGCGGATGGTCAGGGTGCGGGATTGCTCGTCGAGGTTGGACATGGCGTATTTGGCGTTGCTGATCAGGTTGATCAGGATCAGCAGCATGCGGTGCTTGTCGCCCAGCACCGCGGGCACTTCGGCGTAGTCCTTGACCACCCTGACCTGATGCCGGACCAGGGCCCCGGAGTTCATGCGCAGGGCATCGTCGATCAGTTCATTGACTTGCAAGGGTTCGATCAGCCGCGAGGCCCCGGCATAGGATTGCTGGGTGGCGACGATTTCCTTGATGTGGTCGACACTACGCCCGAGCTGGGCCAGTTCCTCGCTCATGCCCTGTTGCTCGCTGGCGATGGCCTCGACCAGTTGGTTGAGGTAGCCGGGGAGCAGCTTGCCCTTGTCGTCCTCAGTGAGGAACTGCCCCAGGTCGCCCTGGTGCTGGTTGATCAGTTGCATGGCTTTGCCCAGGCCCTGGGCCTTGCTGGAGCGCAGGGTGCGGCTCAGCAGCTCGCTGGAGATGTTCACGCTGTTGAGCACGTTGCCGACGTTGTGCAGCACATTGGTGGCGATTTCCGCCATGCCCGCCTGGCGCGCGGCATGCAGCAGTTCGCTCTGGGCTTCCTTGAGCTCGTGGGTCCGCTCCTCGACCCGTTGTTCCAGGTGTTCATTGGCGCTCTGCAGCGCCGTGTTGACCCGGCGGATCACCCCGTAGCTGCGCACCAGATGGATCACCAGGTACAGGATCAACAGCACCAGCAGTGTCGAGAACAGCAGCAGGTACTGATGGGACTTCTGGTCCTGCAGGTCGGCCTGGAGCTGGTCGCGGTTGAGCAGGGCGTTGATCTCGTCCAGGCGCTGGGCCACCGGGATCGAGGTGATTTTCTCCAGCAACTGGTTGACCACCGGCTGTTCGCGCAGGATCACCGAGACATGGTTGCTGAGGATCTCCACCGGCTCGTGCATGGCCTCGGGCAGGCGCTCCTTGTTCACCGCCAGCTTGTTCAGCCCCACCAGGATGTCGGCGGCCTTGTCTTCGCTGGACACCTGGGCGAACTCCAGGCTGCTGAGCAGCAGGTCGTAGGTATCGATGGCGATGTTCTGCTGCGACAGGCGCTGGGCGTCATCGAGCCCGGCCAGGCGGCTCTGGATATCGTCCTCGGCGGTGGGCAGGAACGCCAGGGAGTTGCGCAGCACCGAGTTGTGGGACTTGAAGCGTTCCACCAGGTCGGCCTTTTCCTGGAAGGCGGCGAGGAACGCCTGATGGCTGGCCTGCCATGCCTCGGGGTCGTTGTGCGGCTGCTGCGACAGCTGATCGAAGCGACTCCACAGCCGATTGATCTGCTGCACCGGCAGCACCAGCGGGTCGTAGTCATGGGTGAGGGCGATGCGGGACTTGAGCACCTCGGTTTCCCACTGGGCGTTCAATTGCTTGATGTGACCGATCAGGTCCCGGGACCGGGCGTAGTCCGCCGTTTGGCCGATCACCGTCTTCAGGTAGAGGAACGCCAGCGCCAGGACCAGGCCGAGGATCAGCAGGGTGAACAGGGTGACCGGCAGGCGGGGCCGCTTCATAGGGGCTTGTCCTGCCATTGCCCGGTCAGGGTCTTGAGAAACTTGACGATCAGGCCGGTGTCCTCGGGGCTTGGGGTCCGCCCCAGCTGGTACTTGAACATCACCTCGACCGCCTGCTCCAGGGTCTGTGCCGAGCCATCGTGGAAGTAGGGCGCGGTGATCGCCACATTGCGCAGGCTGGGGACCTTGAAGACGTTGCGGTCCTGCTCGTCGCCGGTGATCAGGAAGCGCCCCAGGTCGGCCTGGGTGGGATTGCCCCGGGCGGCGAAGTAGTCGCCCATCACGCCGAACTTCTGCAGCATGTTGCCGCCGATATTGACCCCTTGATGACAGGCGATGCAGCCGTAGTCCTTGAAGCGCTGGTAGCCGTATTTCTCGTCCAGGCTGAGGATCTCGGTGTTGCCCTGCAGGTACTGGTCGAAGCGCGAGCCGCTGCTGAGCAGGGTGCGTTCGTAGCTGGCCAGGGCGTCCTTGACGTTGGCCGCGGTCAGCGCATCCGGGTACAGCTCGGCGAAGCTCTGGCGGTAGCCGGGGTCGTCGCCCAGGGTACGAAGCAGCTCGGGCCAGGTGTTGCCCATCTCGATCGGGCTTTGCACCACCTGCTCGATCTGCGCTTCGAGGGTGTCGGCACGGGCATCCCAGAACTGACGAAAGTTCAGCGCGGCGTTGAACACGCTGGGGGTGTTGACCAGGGTCAGCTGGCCATTGATGCCCTGGGACTTGGCCTGAGCGTCGGCGCCGCCATGGTCGAACCGGTGACAGCTGGCGCAGGAGCGGCTGCCGTCCTTGGACAGGCGCGGCTCGTTGAACAGCCGGCGCCCCAGTTCGACCCGCTTGGGGTCGAGGTCGGGCGCCGCGGGCAAGGGCTTGAGGGGTTCGTCCAGGGGCGCCGCGAGCGCGGGCAGGGCGATGCCGAGCAATAACCAGAGCGCCGCGCCCAGGTGGCGACGTGCGGGCCGGGACGGATGTGCCGCGCCGTTCATGGCTGGACCTGCGCACCGGGTGCGGCGCGGTTTTGCAGGAGCCGGGCGAAGTCCGCCGGGGGCAGGGCCTTGCTGAAGTAGTAGCCCTGGCCTTCCTCACAGCCTTGCCGGGTGAGAAAAGCCAGTTGCTGCGCCGTCTCCACCCCTTCGGCGATCACGTTCAGGTTCAGGCTGCGCCCCAGCTGGATGATGGCGCTGACCAGGGCGGCGTCCTTGGGGTCGTGGCTCAGGCCCTGGATGAAGGACTGGTCGATTTTCAATACGTCCACCGGGAATTTACGCAGGTAGCTGAGGCTGGAGTAGCCAGTGCCGAAATCGTCCACCGCCAGGCGTACTCCCAGGGCCTTGATGGCCAGCAGGGTGGCCAGGGTCGCCTCGACGTTCTGCATCAGCACTCCTTCGGTGATTTCCAGCTCCAGCAAGGTCGGGTCCAGGCCGCTGTCGTGCAGAGCACTGTGCAACTGCATGAGCAACTGCGGCTGGCGGAAATCGCTGGCCGACAGGTTGACCGACAGGCGCATCGGTGCGAGCCCGGCCTGTTGCCAGGCGCGGGACTGGCGGGTGGCCTCGCCCAGCACCCACTGACTGATGGAGTTGATCAGGCCGCTGTCCTCGGCCACGGCGATGAACTGGGCCGGGCTGACCCAGCCTCGTTGCGGGCTGAACCAGCGGATCAGCGCTTCGGCGCCCACCACCCGGCCCGAAGCCAGGTGGATTTTCGGTTGGTAGTGCAACACAAACTCCCGATGCTCCAGGGCCTGGCGAATGCCCGACTCCAGGTGTTGCTGTTCCCGGGCGCGGTGGGTCATGTCTTCGGTAAAGAAGCCGTAGCGGCCCGGTGCCTGGTCCTTGCTGTTGCGCATGGCCATCTCGGCCTTCTTAATCAGGCTCAGGGCATCCTGGCCATCTTCGGGGTACAGACTGATCCCCAGACTGGCGGTGACCTGCAGCTCGTGCCCGGCGATGTCATGCACCTGGCTGACCGTGGCCAGGAGCTTTTGCGCGACGCTGCGCACCAGGGGCGGCGGTTGCTGGTCATGCAGCAGCACCACGAACTCGTCGGAACCGTAGCGAAAGACCGAGTCCGACTCGCGCATGCTCTGCTGCAGGGCCTGGGCGATGCGCTTGAGCAGTTCATCGCCTGCCGGGTAGCCCAGGGCCTGGTTGATCCGCTTGAAACGGTCCAGGCCCAGGAACAGCACCGCCAGCTGTTGCTCGTAGCGCCGGGCCCGGGCCATGGCCTGGCTCAGGCGATCGCCCAGCAGGGTGCTGGAGGGCAGCCCGGTGAGTACGTCGTAGTGCAGCAGGTGCGAGACCTTGAGCAGTTCGGCGACCCGCTCCTCGATGGTCCGCTGCAGATCGTCGAGCTTGTGCCGCGCGTCCTGGGCCATCTGCCATTTCCAGGTCAGGGCGCTGGCCATCTGGCGGATTTCCAGGCTGTCGAAGGGTTTTTTCAGAATCAGCAGGCGATCGCCGAAGTCCAGGCGCTCGGCCAGGGCTTCCCAGGAATAGTCGGAGTAGGCAGTGCACAGGGCGATCTGCAGCTCGGGGTCGACCAACCACAGTTGTTCGATGGTTTGCAGGCCGTCCCAGCCCGGCGGCATGCGCATGTCGATGAAGGCCATGGCATAGGGGCTGCCCTGGGCCAGGGCGGCCTCGACCTTGGCCAGGGCTTCGCGGCCCTGGAACGCCGAATCCAGGCTGAAGGTCTGCGCGGGACGCGCCTCGGGTGGACCGAACAGCTGCTCTTCAAGCCGGCCCAGGTCCGGTGCCGGCCGGGGGGCGAGGATCTTGTGGAAGTCTTCGTGGATCTCTGGGCTGTCATCAACGATCAGCACTCGCCGATTGACCCGCGCAGAGGGCGGGTCCGAGGCGTGTTGCGCTGTTGTCTTCGGGTCGCAGCCAGTATCCATAGACCGTCCTTAGTGCCCTGAGCCTGCGTTCAACGCTGTGAGCATAGTCACAGAGCGTTGCCCGGGCAGAGGTTTTTTTCGCGCCGTGCCAGAGCGGGAAAGCAAAATATGACTAGGATTGCCAAGGCATTCGCGCAACTGTCCGGTGGCCTGTCAGGGGTGTCCGGAAAACCTGAGGGATAACCGGGAGACTCATCACATGGAAGAGCCGCAGTCCGTCGAACCTGGCCGGCGTCCCTGCCTGTTGCTGGTGGATGACGAAGAATCGATTCTCAATAGCCTGCGGCGCCTGCTGCGCGGCCAACCCTATGACGTGCTGCTGGCCGACAGCGGCGCCAAGGCCCTGGAGATGCTCGCCCAGCGTCCGGTGGACCTGGTGATGAGTGACGCGCGCATGCCCAACATGGACGGTGCCTCCTTGCTGGCCCGGGTGCGCGAGCGCTATCCGGGCACCCGGCGCATTCTGCTGACCGGCTACGCCGACGTGAACACCATCATCAAGGCGGTCAACGAGGGGCAGATCCACCAATACCTGAGCAAACCCTGGAATGACGAAGAACTGCTGCTGGTCCTGCGCCAGGGGCTGGAGCAGCAGCACGCGGAGCGCGAGCTCAAGCGCCTGCAGCAACTGGTGCTGGAGCAGAACCGCCAGCTCAAGGCCGCCAATGCCGGGCTGGAACAGCGGGTGGCGTCGCGCACCGCCGAGCTGCAGCAGACCGCGGACATGCTCGACCTGGCCTATGAGGAGCTCAAGCGCAGCTACGTCACCGCCACCGAAGTGTTCTCGCTGCTGGCCAACCTGCGCCTGCCGGCGGACAAGCAGACCAACCGCAAGATCATCGATCTGGTGCGCGCCTGCTGCAAGAAGCATGGCCTGGACGACAGCGCCAGCCGCGACCTGACCATGGCCGCGGCCCTGTACAACATCGGCAAGCTGAGCTGGAGCGATGCCATGCTGGTCGCCCCCGCGGACCTGTTGCGCCATACCGAGCAGGAGCGCTATCGGGCCTACCCCGAGCAGAGCGAGTCGGTGCTGATGGCCCTGGAGCCGATGCAGGACGCGGCACGCCTGATCCTGCATCACCAGGAGCGCTGGGACGGTAGCGGTTTTCCCCGGCACCTCAAGGGCGAGGCGATTCCCTGGGGCTCGCGCCTGCTCAAGCTGGCGGTGGATTTCATCGAGTTGCAGTGCGGGCTGATCCTGGAGCGGCACATGAACAGCGACGAAGCCCTGCTGTTCATTCGCAAGTACGCCGGTCGCCTGTACGACCCCAATCTGGTGGAAAGCTTCGTCCAGGTCTGCGCCGCCTATCTGAGTGACGTGACCGTCGATGATCCGAGCGTCAGGGTCCTGGGCACCCGGGAGTTGCAGGCCGGGATGGTCCTGCGTCGCAACCTCAATGCCGACAACGGCATGTTGCTGCTCAATGCCGGCAAGGTGCTCAGCGAACCGCTGGTGCACAAGCTGATCGCCTTCGAGGCCATGGAGGGCGCGCACTACAGCATCTTTGTCAGCGTGCCCGAGCCGGTCGCGGCACTGGATCTCGGCCACTGATCGCGCCCGAGTGCCGGCCTGTTGTATTGTCGCCGCCGCGCCTGACCGGCTTTACCGGGACAGGCGCGGCACCTGTCATGTTCCTGCAACCCCGGCATGCCAAGAAGGTGGAGCGGTTTTCTGCCCGCTCCACCCCGATGGCGGGGCCAGGACGATCCGATTCCTCAAGGAGAGGTCACGATGAAAAAGTTTTTTACCTTGATGGCGGCCCTGGTGCTGACCCTGGGGCTGGTGGGCATCAGCGACGCACGTCAACCCAAGCAGCAACGGGACTCGGTGGCGGGCACCTTCGACTATTACCTGCTGACGCTGTCCTGGTCGCCGACCTTCTGCCTGATGCACCCGGAAAACGAGCAATGCTCGGGCAAGGGCTACGGTTTTGTCCTCCACGGCCTGTGGCCGCAGTACGCCAAGGGCGGCTGGCCCGAGTCCTGCCCACCCTTGACTCCGCTGACCCAGCAAGAGCGGGCCAAGGGCCTGACCCTGTTTCCCACCGCCAAGCTGATGAACCATGAGTGGACCAAGCACGGTACCTGCAGCGGCCTGGGAGGCATGGGTTACCTGGATGCGGCGGACAAGGCCCTGGGCACGGTCAAGATTCCCGAGGTCCTGCAGCCGTCGACCACGGTGCGTTATTTCACCGCCGCGGACATTGCCCGGCAGTTTCGCCAGAGCAACCCGGACCTCGCGGAAAACGGCATCGCCGTTATCTGCAGCGGTCCGGAGCTGTCCGAAGTGCGGGTGTGCCTGACCCGGGACCTGGGGTTCGGCCCGTGCGGCAAAGGGGTCAAGACCCAGTGCCGGGCCGGCGACATCCGCATCCCGCCGATCCGCTGAGCGCGCCCGCGCGGCGCGGATAAGCCCTTCAGGGCAGGCCGGCCAGCAGGTTTTGCAGGTGGGCGGCAGTGGCGGCGCTGCAATCCTGCATCGGGGCCCGCAGGTGCGGCTCGATCAGACCCTGATGGGCCAGCAGGGCCTTTACCGGCGCCGGGTTGGGCTCGGCGAACAGCGCCTGAATCAGCGGCACCAGTTGCCGGAAGGTGGTCCGCGCCGCATCCAGTTGCTGGTCGCGGACCTGGCGCTGCAACTGCACGAACAACTCCGGACGAATGTGCGCCGCGGCCGCGATGGCGCCGCAGGCACCCAGGCACAGGGCGTTGAACAGTTGCAGGTCCTCGCCGCACAGCACCTCTACCGCGCCGCTGGCCAGCAGCGCCAGGGTCTTGTCCAGGTTGCCGCCACAGTCCTTGACGGCGGCGATCCGCGGATGACGCACGATGTTGAGCAGGGTGTCCTTGTCCAGGTTGACCCCGGTGCGATAGGGAATGTCATAGACGATCAGCGGCACGCTGGAGGCCTCGGCAACGCAGTGGAAGAAGCTTTCCAGGGCTGCCTGGGAGGGGCGGATGTAATAGGGCGCAGGCACCAGCAGGGCCGCCACCGGGCGCTTGAGGATTTCCGCTTGCAGGCTCAGTAGCGCTTTCAGGTTGTTGCCCGCCAGGCCCATGATGACCCGCCCGGCGGGGGCCTGTTCGAGCACGGCGTCGAGCACCGCCAGTTGCTCGTCCTTGTCCAGGGCCGCGGCCTCGCCGGTGGTGCCGCAGACCACCAGCCCGGCCACGCCGCTTTCCAGCAGATGGGCGCTCAGGCGCCGCAGGGCGGCAAAGTCGATGGCGCCATTGTGAAAGGGCGTGACGATGGGGACCCAGATTCCTTGAAACGATGACATGCGTGTTCTCCTGAAGGTTGACCGTCGGGTCGTCGTCAGAAGAGTAGAAGGGCGTTAAGCAGGGGGGAGGGTGTCCGTAGCGCTTGATGTCCTGTCAGCTCATCTGACGGGACACAGCGCCCCGGTCACATGAGCGACTGTTTCTTCGATTTACGGCTGCAGGCCACACACACTTCAGCCTTGGCCGGCAGGCCAATGACAGGGAAGTTGAAGGTGAGGGCTGGGGACATGGTCGATGCAGGCTCGTAAATGAGGCGCTCAGTTTTAAAAGCCGCGCCGGGCTTTGTCAATCCCTGATTCTGCTCGTGGTGCCCGGCCCCGTGCCTGGACGGCATCAGTCTGGCCAGCGGTACAGGCTGGCGGGGTAGCCCTGGGCGATGATCGGCGTCGGGGTTTGCCCCGCCAGCATGGCCCGCCAGAAATCCCGGGCGGGCAGGTTGGCGTCAAAGTGCATCACCTGCCAGGACCCCTTGAAGTGTTCGAACAACTGTTGGGTCACCTGGCGGCCGATGCCCAGGCGCCGGAACCGTCGGGCAATGAACAGGTAGCCGAGGTTACGGCGGGCATTGTGGTCGCAGCGTTGCTGGTCGACCACGGCAAAGCCCGCCAGCTCTCCGGCCACCAGAACCAGCCAGGGCTGGGTGGCCGGGTGCCGCCAATAGTCGTCCAGGGCCTGGAGGGCATACAGCCCCTGGGCCGCCAGTTTGATCGGCAGCCACTGGCTCAGCTCATAGAGATAGAACTGCATGAGGTTTTCCAGGCAGGGCCAGTCGTCGCGGGCCGCCGCGCGCAGTTCAAGGCGTTCCATCAAGAGTGACTCCCGCTCCGGTCGGTCCGGGGCGTTGGGGGGCGCCGGCCTTTATCGGTGCCGGCGCCCGGGGTAGCGGTAACGGCTGTGCACAGGCTTGGGCCGTTAGAGGCTGTGGCGTGCAGCCATATATCAAACTAGTGGCATTGTGCTGATAAATCTTGGTCTAGGATTCTCTGGCCGGGGAAGGATATTCATCTCGGGGAATCGGGCAGAGGGACCAGCGCGATGCTCAATCACAAGCCGATCATTCTGATCGTTGACGATCAGGTCAATGACCTGCGGATACTCGGTCAGGCGCTCCAGGACCTGGGCGAGGTCTATGTCGCCACCCAGGGGGGCCAGGCCCTGGAAGTGGCCCGCCAGTGCCTGCCGGACATTGTCCTGCTGGACATCGAAATGCCCGACATGGACGGCTACCTGGTGTGCGAGCTGATCAAATCCGACCCGCGGTTGTCCCAGGCCTCGGTGATCTTCGTCACTTCGCACCGCCAGACCGAGCACGAATTGCGCGCATTGCGCCTGGGCGGCGCCGATTTTCTGCAAAAGCCGATCAATGTGCCCATCGCCCGGGCGCGGGTCGAGGCTCACCTCAAGCTGGGCGAAGAGTCCCGGCGCCTGGCCAACTATGACCCCCTGACCCAGTTGCCCAACCGCCAGTTGCTGCATGACCGCACTGAACAGGCGATTCGCCAGGCCGCCTCGGGCCAGGGGCTGGTCGGCTTGCTGTCGATCGATATCGACCACTTCAAGGTCATCAATGACACCAGCAGCCATCGCGAAGGCGACGCGGTGCTTCAGGAGATCGCCCTGCGCCTGAGCCATTGCTGCCGCCTGACCGACACCCTGAGCCGCCAGGGCGGAGATGAGTTCATGCTGTTGGTGCCCGAGCTGAACGCCGTGGACGACTTGAGCGAATGCGCCGAGCGGGTCATGCAGGCCATCGCCCAACCGCTGGTGCTCGGCCCGTCGCGCTATGACTTGACGGCCAGCATCGGCATCAGTGTCTATCCCGATGACAGCCTGGACGCCGAGTCCCTGCTGCAGCACGCCGACGCCGCGGCGCACCAGGCCAAGCAGGCGGGGCGCGGTCAGTACCGCTTCTTCGACCATCCGACCCATCAGCGGGTCCGTGCCCGGCATCAGCTGGAACGGGAGATGCGCACCGCGCTGGAGCAGGAGCGCTTCGAGGTGTTCTACCAGGCCAAGGTCGATCTGCGCCTGCAACGGGCGGTGGGCGTCGAAGCCCTGCTGCGCTTGCGCGACGAGCACGGCAGGATGATTTCCCCCGCCGAGTTCATTCCCCTGGCCGAGGATTGCGGGCTGATCGTGCCCCTGGGGCGCTGGGTGCTGCGTCAGGCGTGTCAGGCCATCCGCCAATGGAACCAACAGGGGCATGCCATCAGCGTCAGCGTGAACATCTCGCCTTTGCAGTTTTCCGATCCGCAGTTTCTCGACCTGGTCAAGCAGACCCTGGTGGAAAGCGCCATCGAACCCGGGGCCCTGGAGCTGGAAATCACCGAAGGGGTCCTGGCCCTGGTGGACGGTGAACACAGCTGCGACCTGCTCAGCGACTTGAAGGCCCTGGGGGTGGGCATCGCCATCGATGATTTCGGCACGGGCTATTCCAGCCTGGCCTATCTCAAGCGCTTGCCCATCGATGTGCTGAAGATCGACCAGAGTTTCGTGCGTGACATGGTCAGCGACCCCAGTGACGCGGCAATCACCCGGGCCATCATTCAGCTGGGGCTGGCCCTGGACCTGCAACTGGTCGCCGAGGGCGTGGAGACCGAGGAGCAGGCCCGGGCCCTGTCCGCCCAGGGCTGCCATGTGATGCAGGGCTTTCTTTACTGCCGTCCGCTGTCGTACCCGAACATGAGTGAGTACCTGGCCGAGGGCCGCCTGACGGCTAGGCCCTGAACCCTGCCGGCCCCAACGAGGATCGCCCGTGAAGCCTGGACGCTCTGTGCAAATGGGATTGCTCTATCTGGCGCTGATCAGTGTCCTGGGTAGCAGCGCCACCGCCGCGGTCTACTGGCTGGTGGCCCGGGTCAACGCCCATCAGTTGGAACAGGCGGTGTCGCGCGCGGCCGAGGACGCCATGCGCCATGTGCTGGAGCGCATGACCTTGTACCAATACGGCCTGCGCGGCGCCCGCGGGGTGATTGTCACCGCTGGTGAAGACGGCGTGACCCGGGAGATCTTCCATCGCTACAGCCAGGGCCGGGACCTGGACCGGGAGTTTTTCGGCGCCCACGGTTTCGGTTTTGTCCGGCGCGTGCCCGAGGCGCGCGAGCGCGCGTTCCTGGCCGCGGCGCAGCGCGATGGCGCGCCGGGCTTTCAGCTGCAGCAATGGCAGCCGCACCACGGTGATCGCTATGTGGTGCAGTACCTTGAACCGCTGGCGCCGAACCAGTCGGCCCTGGGCCTGGACCTGGCCTCGGAGCCGGTGCGCCGGGCCGCCGCCGTGGCCGCCATGCACAGTGGCGAGCCGCGGCTGACCGGGCCCTTGTCGCTGCGCCAGGAGCCTGGTGCGGTGATGGGGTCGTTGCTGTTCCTGTTGCCGGTGTACCGCAGCGCCGAGGTGCCGTCCTCGCCGCAGCAGCGCGAGGCCCAGACCCTGGGCTGGACCTTTGCGCCCCTGGTGATGAACGAGGTGCTCAAGGACTTGCCGTTCGACCCGGCCAGCCAGCGTCTGGTGTTGCGCGACATCAGCGACAGCGCCGACGCCAGCAGCTTTTTTGTCAGCTCGGCCCAGCCATTGAAGGACACGCTGACATCGCGGACC
This sequence comes from Pseudomonas sp. 3MA1, assembly GCF_029237275.1. Taxonomy (NCBI): domain Bacteria; kingdom Pseudomonadati; phylum Pseudomonadota; class Gammaproteobacteria; order Pseudomonadales; family Pseudomonadaceae; genus Pseudomonas; species Pseudomonas sp. 3MA1. Next base: position 46,461 of record NZ_JAACFX010000006.1, read on the forward strand.
CGGGAGGAACAGGTGTTCGGGCGCCGCTGGGCTTTCGAGTTCAGCGTGGGGCCGGGGTTCGTCGAGCCGCTGCATCAGACCTCGCCTGCCTGGGTCCTGTGGATCGGCGGCCTGCTGACCCTGTTTCTGGCGGTGGTGGGCAGCTTGATTGCCCTGGGGGTCAACCGGCAGCACCGTTTGCGCCGTGACCAGACCCGGCTCGCGGCCATCGTCGAAAGCTCCAGCGACGGCATCATCGGCACGACCCTGGAAGGGCGTATCACCAGCTGGAACCGCGGCGCCGAAGAGATTTTTGGCCACAGCGCCGAACAGGCCCGCGGCCGCTTGCTCCTGGACCTGATCGTGCCGCCGGAGCTGGCGCAGGAAGAACAGCAGATCCTGCGCAAGTTGCGCGATGGCGAACGGGTGCACAGCTTCGATACCCAACGCCTGCGCCGGGACGGCAGCCGGGTCGAGGTATCGGTCAACGTTTCGCCGATTCTCGATGAGCGCGGCCAGGTCATCGGCGCCTCGAAGACGGTCCGCGACATCACCGCGCAGAAGGCCGCCGAAGCGCGGATTCTCGAACTCAACGCCAGCCTGGAGGACCAGGTGGCGGCGCGCACCGCCGAACTGGGGCAGATCAACCTGCTGCTCTCCAGCGTGCTGCGCTCGGCTTCGCAGGTGGCGATCATCGCCACCGACCGCGACGGCATCATCCGTGTGTTCAATCGCGGTGCCGAGCACCTGTCGGGTTACCGGGCCGAGGAACTGGTGGGGCTGCACACCCCGGCGGTGATCCACCTGCCGGAGGAGATCCGCCAGCGCGGCAGCGAACTCAGTGCCCAGTATCAGCATCCCATCGAAGGCTTTCGCGTGTTCGTCCAGCAGGCGGAAACCGAAGGCGCGGAGACCCGCGAATGGACCATGGTGCGCAAGGACGGTTCGCACTTCGCCGCGACCCTGGTGGTCAGCGCCCTGCGCGACGACGCTGGACAGCTGACCGGCTACCTGGGCATCGCCGTCGACATCACCGAGCGCAAGGCCGCGGAACAGACCCTGGCCACGGCCCGCGACCAACTGTTGATGGCCGCCGAAGTGGCCAAGCTGGGGATCTGGTCCTGGAATCTCGACGACCACTCGCTGGACTGGAACGAGCGCATGTTCGAGCTCTACGAGCAGCCGCTGGCGCTGCGGGGCAACGGGTTGAACTATGAGCACTGGCTGGCCCGGGTGCACCCGGATGACCAGCAACTGACCCAGCGCAAGCTGGCCGAGGCGGTGGCGGGCCAGGGTGTCTACGATCCGATCTTTCGCGTGGTCAGCCCCAGCGGGCAGGTGCGATTCATCCAGTCCGGGGCCTATGTGGAGCGCAACGCCGATGGCCAGGCGCTGCGGGTGACCGGGATCAACCTGGACATCACGGCCCAGCGGGAGCTGGAGTCCCGGCTGCTGTATGCCAAGGAGCAGGCGGATGCCGCGAGCGAGGCCAAGTCATCGTTCCTGGCCAACATGAGCCATGAGATCCGCACGCCGATGAATGCCGTGCTGGGGATGCTGCAACTGCTGCAGCGGGCCGGCCTGGAGCCGCGCCAGCAGGATTACGCGACCAAGGCGCAGACCGCCGCCAAGTCTCTGCTGGGGCTGCTCAACGACATTCTCGATTACTCGAAGATCGAGGCTGGCAAGTTGCAGTTGGAGGAACACGCCTTCGACCTCGATCAACTGCTGCGCGACCTGGCGGTGGTGCTGGCGGGCAATCAGGGCGTGGGCGATATCGAGCTGATCTTCGATCTTGACCCGCAGTTGCCGCTGAACCTGGTGGGCGACAGCCTGCGCCTGCAGCAGGTGCTGATCAACCTGGCGGGCAATGCCCTGAAGTTCACCGCCCAGGGCCAGGTGGTGCTGGGCCTGAAGTTGCTTGAACTGCGCGAGCGCAGCGTGCGTCTGCAAGTGGCGGTGAGTGACAGCGGGATTGGCATCAGCGCCGAGCACCTGCAGGTGATCTTCGAAGGTTTCCATCAGGCGGAGGCCTCGACCACCCGGCGTTTTGGCGGCACCGGCCTGGGCCTGGCGATCTGCAAGCACCTGGTGCGGCTGATGGGCGGGCAGTTGCAGGTGCGCAGCGAGCTCGGCGCAGGCAGCTGTTTCAGCTTCGAGCTGGAGCTGGGGCTGGACGGTGCCGGGGTCGCCGAACCCCTGCCTCTGGGAGGCAAGGTCCTGCGGGTGCTGGTGGTGGATGACCATCCCCTGGCGCTGGAGCTGAATGTGCGCACCTTGCGCGGCTTCGGCTGGACCGTCGAGCACGCCGCCAGTGGCGCTCAGGCCTTGTTGGCCGTGGAGGCCGCCGTGGCCCGGGGCGAGGCCTACGACCTGATCCTGCTGGATTGGCTGATGCCGGACATGGACGGCCTGCACGCCGCCCAACGGATCAAGGACATGCAACTGGCGGCGCCGCCGACTGTGGTGATGTTGAGTCATCAGGATGCCACGGCGCTGTTGGCCAGGCTCGACAGCCCCGAGGCGCCTTTTGCTCACTACCTGAGCAAGCCCTTCACCCCGCGGCAACTGGCGCAGGCGCTGCTGGCCGAGCGCGGCGTCGCCCGCGACGGCCCGCCGGCCACCTTGCCCGTGCCGCGCGCGGCCCTCACTGGCCTGCGCTTGCTGGTGGTGGAGGACAACGCCCTGAACCGGCAGATCGCCCGTGAACTGCTGACCCAGGAAGGGGCCCAGGTGCACTTGGCTGATGGTGGGTTGCAAGGGGTGCAAATGATGCTCGAAGCCGAGGAACCCTTTGCCGCGGTGCTGATGGATATCCAGATGCCCGATATCGACGGCTATGAAGCCACCCGGCGGATCCGCGCCGATGCCCGCTTTGCCCGCCTGCCGATCATTGCCATGACCGCCAATGCCTCCCAGGCCGACCGCCAGAGCTGCCTGGCCGCGGGCATGGATGACCATGTCGGCAAACCGATCAACCTGCCGCAACTGGTCAACAGCCTGCTGTTCTGGACCGGTGGCGCGGCGCGGGTGGCGCCGGGTGTCGAGCCTTCCACCCAGGCCGGCCTGATCGAGGACCCGGCGCTGATTCTGGAACGCTTCGGCGGCAACCGTGACTTGCTCAATCAGGTGCTCGATGGCTCGGAGGCCACGCTGGGAGAGCTGCTGGAACGTTTGCGCCAGAGCCTTGCCCAGGACAATGCCAAGGAGGCCTGCTACCTGTTGCATACCCTCAAGGGCGCTGCCGGCAACCTCGGGGGGCGTGGGTTCGCGCTCAGTTGCGCCGAGCTGGAACAGCCCCTGCGCGACGGCGCGGCGCTGCACAGGACCCTCACCGAGGGCCATCTGGACCAACTGCAACGGCTACTGGCCAGCACCTTGGCGAGTTTGCAGCTGGAATTCGGGCGTGTCTCGCCAGGGATGGCCCGCGCCTCCCAGGACACCCTGGACCAGGCTGTTTTCCAGCGCGCCCTGCTGGAGATTTTGCCGCTGTTGCGCCAGAGCAACTTGCAGGCCCTGACGCTCACTGAAGCCTTGGCGCAACATGAGTTGCCGGTTGATAGAACGACCTTCGACGAGTTTGTGGCTCATGTTCAGCGAATGGCGTTTTCGCAGGCGCAGGGTGTTTTGCAAAGAATGCTTCTCAACAATTAGAAAGCTAGCTTTCTATTCCAGCTTCAATTGTTGATGCACATCAGAAAATCTTTGATTTTTTGCTCTCTAAGTTGAATGGCTTGATGAAATTTTCACACTTTTCTTGACGCCGGAATCTAGACTTGCGTCGACTGGATCGATAATGGCCATTTGCAATAATTCACTTGGCTCTGGAAAGTTCTGCAAGTCAGCAGAGGAAGTCTTCGAGTCATCGCAGGATGCGGAAATCTTTATTTGATACCGAATGGAAAATGAACACTTTCCTGCGAGGCTTTTTAGATGAGAAACAATCTTCCTGTGACCCAGCGCGAGCTGGTGTTTCCTGCGGAGCAACGGCTGATTTCCGCCACCGATGTTCACGGCAAGATCACTTACTGCAATGACGAGTTTGTCGCGGTCAGTGGTTTCAGCCGCGAAGAACTGATCGGCAGTCCGCACAATATCGTGCGCCATCCGGACATGCCCGAAGCGGTGTTCGCGCACATGTGGTCCTATCTCAAGGACGGCAAGAGCTGGATGGGCATCGTCAAGAACCGCAGCAGCAACGGTGACCACTACTGGGTCAACGCCTACGTCACGCCGATCTTCAGCAAGGGCGTGATTGCCGGCTATGAGTCGGTGCGGGTCAAGCCCGAGCGGCAACAGGTGGAGCGCGCCGGCGCCCTCTATCAACGCATGCGCAGCGATAACCTGGCCCTGCCCTGGAGCTACCGGGTGGCCAGCGTCTGCAACTTCGCCTTGCCACCGCTGCTGGCCCTGGCGGCCAGCGCCGGCGCCTACTGGCTGGGTGGCGCCTGGGCGGCGCTGGGCGCGGCGGTCCCCGGCTATTTCGCGGTCCAGGGCTATGCCGTGTATCGCTCGCGGCAGATGCTCGGGCGTATCAGCTCGGTGTCCCTGGGCAGCTTCGACAGTGAGCTGATCGCCCGTACCTACACCGACGAACACGGCCCGGTGGCGCAGTTGCAGATGATCCTGATCAGCGAGTCGGCGAAAATCCGCACCGCCCTCAGCCGGCTTGGCGACTACGCCAACCAGGCGGCGTCCCTGGCCTCCACCAGCCAGAGTCTGTCCAAGCAGGCGGAGAGCGCCCTGGGCAAGCAGCGTGACGAAGCGGACATGGCGGCCACCGCGATGAACCAGATGGCCTCGTCGATTTCCGAGGTGTCGGTGCATATCCACGACACCGCTTCGGCCGCCGATCAGGTCAACAACCTGACCCAGGTGGGCTCCGAGGAAGCGCAGAAAACCCGCGCGGTGATCGAGAAGCTGGCGGACACCGTGGACGCGGTCAGCCAGTCCGTGGAGGGCCTGGCCGCGGAAACTCAGTCGATCCAGCAGGCGGCCAACATGATCCGCTCCATCGCCGAGCAGACCAACCTGCTGGCCCTCAACGCGGCGATCGAGGCCGCCCGGGCCGGTGAGCAGGGCCGCGGTTTCGCGGTGGTGGCCGACGAGGTGCGGGCCCTGGCCTCCAAGACCCAGGAGTCGACCCAGAGCATCCAGCGCATCATCGTCACCTTGCAGGAGGTGGCCAGCCAGGCCGTTGAGGTGGCGCGCCAGGGCAGCGTCGAAGCGCGCTCCGGGGTGGCCCAGGTGATCAGCACCCAGGACGCCCTGAATGGCATCAACTCGGCGGTGGAGCGGATTCACCAGATGAGCCAGCAAATGGCCGCCGCCTCGGAGCAGCAAGCCCATGTGGCCGAGGAAATATCCGAGCAGATCACCAAGATTGCCCGGGTTTCGGACCAGAACGCCGAGATTGCCGTGCATTCGTCCACCGTGGGCGGTGATCTGGAATCCACCGCTCATGAACTGAATGCCTTGGTGACCCGTTTCAATAGTTGATCGCCAATGGCAATCAGCAACTTTCATTTAATCGCCGATTGATCAACTAGATCAGGGCAGGGGGTTCTTATGTCCAGTGTGATGGAAACGGTAAACAGCCGTACTCAGTTGGCAGGGCAGAATCGTCTGGAGCTGTTGTTGTTTCGTTTTAATGAGTCACAGTTGTACGGCATCAACGTCTTTAAAGTTAGAGAAGTTCTCAAGTGCCCCAAGTTGAATGTATTGCCCATGTCACATTCGGTGGTGTGTGGCGTGGCCAATGTTCGTGGTGTATCAATTCCGATACTTGATCTGGCATTGGCCACCGGTTTGCCCGGCGTCGAGGATATCGATAACGCTTACGTGATCATCACCGAGTACAACAACAAGACCCAGGGCTTTCTGGTCAGTGCGGTGGAGCACATTGTCAACTTGAACTGGGAGGAAATTCATCCACCACCCAAGGGCAGCGGCCTGGACAACTACCTGACGGCGGTGACCCGGGTCGGCCAGCATCTGGTGGAGATCATCGACGTGGAGAAAGTCCTGGCCGAGGTGTCGCCGGTCTGCGAGGAGATCTCCCAGGGCGTGATCTCGCCGCAAACCCACGCCGCGGCGGCGCACTGGCGGGTACTGACGGTGGATGACTCGGCGGTGGCGCGCAAGCAGGTGACCCGCTGCCTGGAGAGCGTCGGAGTGGAAGTGGTGTCGTTGAAGGACGGTCGCGAGGCGCTGGAGTACTTGCGCAATCTGCTCGAAGCCGGCAAGCGTCCCGACCAGGAGTTCCTGATGATGATCTCCGATATCGAGATGCCGGAAATGGACGGCTACACCCTCACCGCCGAAGTGCGTAACGACCCGCGGATGAGGCAACTGTACATCGTGCTGCACACCTCGCTGTCCGGGGCTTTCAACCAGGCCATGGTGAAGAAGGTCGGCGCCGATGACTTTCTCGCCAAGTTCCGCCCCGATGATCTGGCCGGGCGGGTGGTGGACCGGATCGCCAGCCTGACGCCGGCGTGAACCGGGCGCCGGGGCAGAGCGCGAATGCCCCGCAATAGATTTCATGATGGGAGTGAGCGTCATGCAGATGTCTGAACTCAGCTATCAGCAAGCCTTGATGCTGTACCTCGCCGAACGTCCGGAACTCGTGGCCCAGCTCGGGCTCGGGCAACCCTCGGGTCAATGCTGGGAGCCCGGGGACTTGAGCGAGTTGCAGATCCAGCACGCCAGTCGCCTGTTTGACGAAGAGGCCCGGTTGCGCGGCGTGGGCACTTGGGAACTGGCGCTGTCGTTCATTGCCAGCACGCCCCAGGAACTAAACCGGCTGACCCTGGAGGTGCACCGGGAAATCGCCGAGAGGGTGGACAGGCAGTGGGATCAGTACTGCCAGCGCAATCACCTGCGCTGCTAGACGCAGGCCAGGGCAGTTTTCTTCAATACGCAGCGACCCTGGCTACCTAATCTGGGCGGCGGTCAATCCGACCCAGATTGGAGAAACAAGACATGAGCCTGGTGTTTTCCATGGCGGCCTTTGCCCTGGCCGCTTCCATCACCCCGGGGCCGGTGAATATCGTTGCCCTCGGCAGTGGCGCGCGCTTCGGCTTCAGGGCCAGCTTGCGCCACGTGACCGGGGCTACCCTGGGGTTTGTCCTGTTGCTGGTGCTGATCGGCCTGGGGCTGCACGAACTGCTGCGCCAGTGGCCGATCCTGACCCAGGGCATTCGCCTGTTCGGCGTGGCCTTCCTGCTGTACATGGCCTGGAAGCTGGCCCGGGACGAGGGTCGCCTGGATGCCGATGCCGCAGCCCGGGCGCCGTCGGCCTGGTACGGCGCGCTGATGCAGTGGCTCAATCCCAAGGCCTGGCTGGCCTGCGTGGCCGGGATGGGCGCTTTTGCCGCCGACGGCGACCTGGGCCTGGTGTGGTTGTTCGCCGGGTTGTATTTGTTGATCTGCTACCTGTCGATCGCCTGCTGGGCCTATGCCGGGAGCTGCTTGCGGCACTACCTGAGCGACCCGGCGCAGATGCGTCTGTTCAACCGCAGCATGGCCGCGTTGCTGGCGGCCAGCGCGGCCTATCTGTTGGTCTAGCGCTGGCCGCGGTACTGACCGGGCGTGGCCGCCAGGTGCTGTTTGAAGGCGCGCTGGAAATGCGCCTGATCGGCAAAGCCGGCCTCCAGCGCCACCTCGGCGATCGGCGCGCCGCTGCGCAGGCGGGCCTGGGCGAACTGCACCCGCTGGTTCACCAGGTAGGCGTGGGGCGGCATGCCGAACTGCTGCTTGAAGGCGCGGATCAGGTAGGACGCTGAAAGCTGCGCCGCCTGGCAGATGTCGTCCAGGCTCAGGGCCTGGGTGCAGTGTTGGCGGATGTAGTCGGCGGCTTCCTGCAGTTTGCGGTTGTCACCCCGGGGCAGCGCCTCGGCGGGGTTCAGGCGTTGCTGCAGGTCGCTGAAGAAACTCACCACGGCGCTGTGCTTGAGCAGCGGCTCGGCCTCGGCGGCCACCAGGGTCCGGTACAACTGCTCCAGCTCGGCGAACAGCTGCGGGTCGCGGCTGTGCGTCTCGCGAAACGGACGAAAGCCCAGCTCGGCGCAAAAGCCCAGGTCGTGCTGCAAGGCGGTCAGCCAGGGCGTGTCGACATACAGCATGCGATAGGACCAGGGCTGATCGTCGATCGGGTTGCAGGCGTGCACCACCCCCGGGTTCATCAGCACCACGGTGCCGCGGCTGACCTGCCACTGCGAGTGGCCGCTGAGGTAGGTGCTGACGCCCGCGGTGATGCTGCCGATGGAGAACTGGGCATGGGCGTGGCGGCTGTAGCAGACCTTGCGGCCATCGGCGATGGAGCGGGCTTCGATGAACGGCAGGGCCGGGTCGCGCCAGAACTGCGGTTCCTGGTCGGAGGTGAGGGTTGGCTTCATTGCGGTTGTCCATCGGCGAAAGCTGGCGCGATTGTATTAGCTCTGGCCGTCGAAGGCGCGTTGCAGCGTCGCGATATCGAGTTTTTTCATCCCCAGCAGGGCCTGCATCACCCGTTGCGAACGGGCCGGATCGGGGTCGCAGATCATTGGCGTCAGGCACTGCGGGACGATCTGCCAGGACAGCCCGAAACGGTCCTTGAGCCAGCCGCAGCGCTGCGCCTGTGGCGGGCCGCCAAAACCCAGGGCATTCCAGTAGTGATCCAGCTCGGCCTGGCTGCGGCAATGCACCTGCAGGGAGATTGCTTCAGTGAAGCTGAACAGCGGGCCACCGTTGAGGGCGCTGAACCCCTGGCCATCGAGTTCGAACGCCACGCTCATCACCGAGCCCTCGGGACGTCCGTGAATCTCGAAGCCGGCCTTGCCGTAGTGGCTGATGTGGGTGATGTGCGACTGTTCGAAAACCGAGCAGTAGAACTGCGCCGCCTCATGTGCCTGATGGTCGAACCACAGGCACGGGGTGATGGTCTGGATGCGTGGCATGGTGTCGGTCCTCTGCGGGTTGATCACGCTGGCTCAAGCGTAGTCAACCCGCTGCCGGGCAGCGCGACCGTGGATCGGCGCGCTCAGAAGTCCCAGCGGGTCGCCAGTTGCAGGCTGCGCGGCTCGCCGTAGAAACCGGTGCCGAAGTTGCCGATGCCGGTGTAGTACTTCTTGTCGAAGAGGTTCTTCACGTTCAGGGTCGAGCTCAGGTGCTGGCTGAACTGGTAGCGGGCCATGGCGTCCACCAGGAAATAGCCGTCCTGGGCAATGCGCGAGTCATGCCCGCCATTGACCGCATCGTTCGGGTCGGGCTGGTAGACCTTGCCGAAGAACTGGCTCTGCCAGTTGACCCCGCCGCCCAGGGTCAGGCGGTCCCAGGCGCCCGGCAGGCGGTAGCTGCTGAACAGCCGCGCCACCTGCTGCGGCTCGGTGGTTTGCAGGACCGAGCCGTAGACGTAGTCGTGATTGGCATCGCGGGTGTGGTTGTAGCTGTAGCCGGCGGACAGGTTCCAGCCGTCCAGCAGCTCGCCGGCCACTTCGACCTCGAAGCCCTTGGTGGTCGCGCCCTTGGTCGGGCGGTAGATGGCGTCGGTGCCCCAGCCGTCCACCAGTTGCGCGACATTGTCCTGCTGCACATGAAACACCGCGAAGCTGGCATTGACCCGGCCGTCCAGGTATTCGGCCTTGATCCCGGCTTCATAGCTGTCGCCCTGCACCGGGTCGAGGATCTTGCCGCCGGCGTCCTTGCTCATCTGCGGCTGATAGATGCTGGTGTAGCTGGTGTACAGCGAGTAGCGATCGTTGAGGTCATAGACCAGGCCCGCATAGGGCGTCACCACGCCGGTCTGCTGGTAGCGCTGGCGGGCGTCGGCGCGGCCGGGGTCGAAGTAGCGGGTGTTGTCGATGCCCTTGAAGTCGCTGACCCGGGTGCCGAGGATCAGCGCCAGGTCGTCGCTGGGCTTGAGCCGGGTGGCCAGGTAGGCACCGGTCTGGCGCTGGAGGATGTCGTTGTCGCCGATCTGCGGGATGTCCGGCTTGGCGAATTCGCCGCGCCACTGGTAGATGCTGCCGCCCACCGGCGGGTACACCGAGCCGTGGACCGGTATGTCCTGCTTGGCGTTCATCAGCATGAAGCCGGCGATCAGCTCGTGTTCGCGGCCCAGCAGGCTGAAGGGGCCGTGCAGGTTGATGTCCAGGTTGTCCTGGGTCTGCTCGCCCTTGAACTTGCCCATGTACATGAACATGCCGTCGCCGCTGGCCTGATCCGGGTTGCCGCCGCTGGCCGAGCCCAGCAGGGTGTCGTGCTCGCGGCGCAGGTGGTCGTAGCTGACCTTGAGGGTCCAGTCATGGGCCAGTTGCTGTTCCAGGGAGGTGAACAGGGTCTGGTTCTTGAAGTCGCGACGGCTCCAGTCGGTGGCCGGGTTGAACGAGCGGGAAAAGTTTGTGCGCGAGCCGTTGCTGAAGTACATCGGGAAGCCGGTCCAGGTGGCGCCCCGGGAGCGGGTGTTCTGCTGGTCCAGGCCCACCGTCAGCAGGGTGTCGGGGGTCAGGTCGGCCTCCAGCACGCCGTAGGCGATGTCCTTGCTGTTCTGGTAGTGGTCCAGGTACGAGCTGCGATCCTGGTAGACCCCGACGAAGCGCCCGCGCAGATTGCCGGTCTCGGTCAGTGGCCCGGAGATATCGCCTTCGCTGCGGTAGTTGTCCCAGGAGCCGAGGGTGCCGGTGACTGAGGCCTTGAAGTCCTTGGTCGGCCGCTTGCGGATCAGGTTGACGGTGGCCGAGGGGTCGCCGGAGCCGGTCATCAGGCCGGTGGCGCCCTTGATGATTTCCACCCGGTCGAAGGTCGCCATGTCGGTGCTGGTGGTGCCGTAGTCGTAGACCCCGTCGTAGGTGACGTTGACCCCGTCGTACTGGAAGTTGGTGATCGGCAGGCCGCGGCTGGAAAACTCCCAGCGTTCGCTGTCGTAGTTCTGCACGCTGACCCCCGGGGCCCGGCGCAGGGCATCGGCGATGCTGTTGCTGCCCTGGTCGTCCAGCTGCTGGCGGGTGATCACCGTCACCGATTGCGGGGTTTCCCGCAGCGACAGGTTGAGGCCGGTGGCCGAGGCGCTGGCCCCGGTGGTGTAGCTCTGGCTGTCCTCGGTGACGCTGCCCAGGCCCTGGGCGGACACCTCAGTGGTGCCCAGCTGCAACGGGCCGCTGGCCGTCGGGAGCGCTTGCAGCACATACCCGCCGCTGACGGCCTGGGCTTGCAGGCCGCTGTTGTGCAGCAACTGTTGCAGGGCTTGTTCGACGCTGTAGCGGCCTCGCAGCCCCGGGCTCTGCTTGCCGGCGGCGAGGTCGTTGTGCCCGGCGACAAACACCGCGCTCTGTTCGGCGAAGCGATTGAGCACACTGACCAGTGGGCCGGGGCCGATGTCGTAGACCTGGCGCTGGCTGTCCGCCTGCTGGCTGGCGGGGTTTTCGGCGGCCTGGGCCCAGGGGGCGGGCAGGCACAAAAGGGCGCTGCACAGGGTCAGGGGACGCAGGGACGGGCGCAAGCGGGGACGGTTGGGGGTTGGCATGGGGTTCCCTTGTGGATCGGCAATGTGAGAGCAGTTACCGGGTTAACCGAACCAGAAAGACAAAAGGGAACCGCAACCTTAAAAAAATGTTCTGTGGATTTTCAGGCTCGGGGTTCAAGGGTCACCCACCAGGCCGTCAGGCGCTGGACCCGCACCGGCAGGGCGGCTTCCAGCAGGGCCAGGGCCTGGTCGGAATCGTGCAGCGGGAAGGCGCCCATGACCGGCAATCGACCCAGGGCCGGGTCACAGCCCAGATGCCCCGGGCGATAGCGCCGCAACTCTTCGAGCAGTTGTGCCAGTGGCAGGTTGTCGGCCAGCAGCAGCCCGCGACTCCAGGCTTCGCGAGCGGCGCTGGCGCCTTGCAGCGGACCCAGCGCGACGGCGTCGAAGGCCAGTTGCTGGCCGGCGTCGACCCGTTGCTGCTGGCCGCTCTTGCCGCTGTGCACTTGCACCGCGCCGGCGTAGACGTTGAGCAGGGTGCGTGCGCCCTCCCGGCGCACGCTGAAGCGCGTGCCCAGGGCCTGCAGCCGTCCGTGTTCGGTGTCCACCCGCAACGGGCGCTGCGGATCCTTGGCGGTGTCGATGAGGATTTCGCCCTGGTGCAGTTGCAACAGGCGCTCCCGGGCGCTGTAGCGCACATCCAGCGCGCTCAGGGCATTGAGCCAGAGGTGGGTGCCGTCGCTGAGCCGGACCTCGCGGATCTCCCCGGTGCCGGTGGCGTAGTCGGCCCGCCAGCGGCCCAGTGCCTGGGGCAGCGGCGTGCCGCGCCAGGTGCCCCAGCCCAGGCCGAGCAACACCAGTGCGCCGAGCACCTGGCGCCGCGCCAGTGGTGCCCGCCGGCCACCGCGCAGGGCCTGGCCGGCGGCTTGCTGGGCGCCGGCTTCCTGCAGCGGTAGCAGGCACTGGCTGACCCGCTCGACGTAGCCCCAGGCCCGACGGTGTTCCGGGTGTTGCTCGAGCCAGGCCTGCCAATGGCGGCGTTGTTCGTCGCTGACGGCCTCGTCCTGCAATTGCACGTACCAGTGCGCGGCCTGTTGCAGGCTGGCATGGCTCAAGCGCTGGGCGCCGTGTTCGCTCATGGGCCGCTACTCGATCAGCAGGCCGTCGAGTTCGGCCTCCAGCAGCGCGCAATGCACCAGGGCCTGGGCCAGGTATTTCTTCACCATGCGCTCCGAGACCCCCAGTTCTTCGGCAATGGCCTTGTAGGAACGGCCATGCAACTGCGCCAGGAGAAAGGCTTCGCGCACCCGCTGCGGCAGGCGCTCGAGCAGGGCGTCCACTTCGTAGAGGGTCTCGACGATGATGGCCCGCTGCTCCGGAGACGGTTGCAACGCCGGCGGACGCGCCGCCAGGGCCTGCAGCCAGGCCTGTTCCAACTGGCGGCGCCGCCAGTGATCGATGCACAGGCCGCGGGCGATGGTGGCCAGGTAGGAGCGCTGCTGCACCTCGCCGTCCAGCTGCGGCGGGCGCTTGAGTACCCGGACGAAGATCTCGTGGGCCAGATCGGCGGCATCCCAAGCGTGGTTCAGGCGGCGCCGCAACAGTTCATAGAGCCAGTGGTGATGAGCGTCATAGAGGTTGTGGACCAGAGTGGGGCTGGCGGGCGGCGTGGAAGGCAAGGGCGTGGTCCGGTGGCGGGTGGCGTTGCAAATGGGAATTGCTCGCGATTAAAGCAAAAGCCCTGATACGCTGCAAATGATATTGATTCGCCGTTGTGTTGGGGGCAGCCCGGCCCGAGGCGCGGCGTCGGGGTCAAGTCTGGCGCCGCAGGGGCGATAAAACACTCAAGGCAGTGCCATCGAGTGCTTGCCGACCAGGGTTTCTACAGTGGTATCTTCGCCTGCACCCCCTGTTTGCCCCACGGCGCCGCCAGACGCCGGGCGGCCGCGGCGGGGGCCGTCTGCAGGGGTCGGACGTGCGGTGGTAGAGGAGAGAGGCCGATGCGGCAACCGGGGTTCAAGCTGTTTTTCACCCACCGCCTGGCGCTGCTGGCGGGCGCCGAGTCGTTGCGCTCGATTCGCGAAGGCCTGCTCTGGCTGTTGCCTTGCCTGCTGGTGTCGGCGCTGTTCCTGATCCTCGCTCAATGCGCCCAGGCCCTGGGCGCTCCCGACGCCCTGGTGGACGTGCTGACCGGGCTGCACAACCGCATCAGTTCGATCATTCCCCTGCTGGTGGCGGCGTCGATTGGCTACATGCTGGCGATCCAGCACCGCCTGCCCCAGCTGCCGGTGGCCTTTCTCTGCCTGGCCCATGTGGTGATCGCCATCTACCTGCTGCGCGACTATCCGCTGGCCTCGGCGACCTTCGTGCTGTTCATTGCCATCGCCTCGCCCCTGGTCAATGTCCCGACCATGGCCTGGCTGCACCGCCGACGCTGGACCCGGCTGGTGGACGAAGGCCTGGTGGGGCACAACCTCAAGGGCACCATCAATATGGTGTTGCCGGGGATGCTGACCTGTCTGGCGCTGGTGGCGGTGCTGCAGCTGTTGTTGCAGGTCCACGACTTTGCCTACATCCAGCGTCCGCTCGACATCGACAGCCTGGATCATCCCTACCTCAACGCGATCGTCCTGACCTCGACCAACTCCCTGTTGTGGTTCTTCGGCATTCACGGCACCTACGCCATGCAGCCCTTGATCGAGGTGCTGGACCAGGCGGTGGCCCTCAATGCCGCCGATCATGCCGCCGGGCAACCCCTGCGCTTTGCCCTCAACAGCGGCCTCTTGGGGTGCTTCGCCTTCATCGGTGGCTCCGGCGGGTCCCTGGCCCTGGTGCTGGCGATCCTGGGGTTTTCCCGCAACCGTTCCATGCGCCTGCTGGCCATGGCGAGCCTGGCGCTGTCGCTGTTCAACGTCAACGAACTGCTGCTGTTCGGCCTGCCGATCATCCTCAACCCGCGCCTGCTGGTGCCCTTCATGCTGGTGCCCATGGTCAATGCCTGCCTGGCCCTGCTGGTGGTGCAGCTGGGTTGGGTCAGCCCGGCGCTGGTCAGCGTGCCCTTCACCTCGCCGGTGCTGCTCAATGCCTACCTGAGCACCCAGGGCGACTGGGGCGCGGTGCTCCTGCAACTGCTGTTGCTGGGGATCGGCACCCTGATCTACCTGCCTTATGTGCGCAGCATCCAGCGCCAGGGCGAAGGCGCCGGGCAGGTCTACCTGAAAACCTTCGACACCACCTTCCGTGGCCTGGAGGAGCGCGGCAGGCTGTTCGAGCTGGACCCGATGGTGGCGGCCTACCGCCAGGCCGCGCAGCAGTCCCTGCAACTGGCGCGGATCCAGCAATTGAGCGGCTACGACTTTCACCTGGAGTACCAGCCCCAGGTGGCCAAGGACAGCGGCCTGTGCACCGGCTGCGAGGCGCTGATCCGCGCCCGGGACGGCGAGGGCAAGGTGCAGTCGCCCTGGGAGCTGTTGCAATGGCTGGGGCAGGCCGGGCTGATGCCTGAGGTGGATTTCTGGGTCGCCTCCCAGGCGGTGCGTCAGCACCTGGCCTGGAGCAAGATCGGCTTCCAACTGCCCATCACCATCAATATCTCCAGCGCCACCCTGGCCTCGGCGGAGCATGGCCGGCGTCTGCTGGAGATTCTCGCCTGGGCCCAGGGCCAGGTTTCGGTGGAGATCACCGAGGACGCCCTGGTGGGCGATGCCCTGCTGACCCAGCAATGGATCGGCAAGCTGCATGCCCTGGGCGCGCGGGTCTACATCGATGACTTCGGCACCGGTTTTTCCGCCTTGAGCTACCTGCATCAGTTTCCGGTGGACGGGATCAAGATCGATCGCAGCTTCGTCCTCGCCCAGCGCGAGCCCAAGGGCGCCCAGGTGCTCAACGGCCTGCTGCGCTTTTGCGAGACGCTCAAGCTCAAGGTGGTGGTGGAAGGGGTGGAAACCCGCGAGCAGCTTGATTTCTTGCAGTCAAGCTCGGAGCTGATCATCCAGGGCTGGTACTACAGCAAGTCCCTGCCCGGGGAGCAGATCCCCGGGTTTGTCAGCCAGCGGGCCCACGGCGCCCTGGCCGCCCGCGAGGAGTGAGGCGCGGCTTCAGGCTGTGGGGCGGAACGCCGGATGGTCCGGGCGTGGCAAGGCCTGCCAGGCGCCGGCCAGGTGCGCGTCGGCGGCGAGCAGCCACAGGCCCTGATGGGGCTCCAGGGCCTGGGCGGGCAGGTCGAGCAACTCGGCCAGGGGCAGGCTCAGGCTGCGGCCCGGATCGGGGTCGTCCGCGGCCTGCCAATCCCGTTCGAACAGGCGCAACTCCAGCGCTTGCGGGTCGAAACGCCGGAACTGCGGCCGCTGGCGCAGCCATTGCGGCGCGATGCGCAGGCTGCGCTGCTGCACGTCCAGCAACAACAACTGCCAGGCGCGGTAGCCGTCTTCGACGTCGAGGCGCAGTCGGGTCACGGCCAGGTAGCGGCCATCGGCGGACCAGATCAGCGACGGTGCCAGATCCGTCAGGGCGCAGCCGCTGGCGGTGAGCAGGTGGCCGCCCAGGCGCGGGCTGGTTTCCCGCAGCCAGCTGTCGGCGTATTCGGTGTCACTGCCGAACAGCCACGCGGCATCGCGGCCGTCGGGAGCCGGCTGGATGAAGTCGCCTTCCGCCACCGCGGCCTGGGGCCGGTCCACCAGGCGCCAGTCGGCCAGCGGCAGCAGTTGCTGTTCGGTGAGCTGCAAGCGCTGGCGTTGGTAGCACAACCGCGAGCCGTCCTGCTCGGCACAGAACGCGGCAGCGTTGGCGGGCGCCGGCGCCGGCTGGTTGAAGCGGCGCAGGGGGCTGCTCGGCAGGTTCTGGTCGAGGCGCCCGACGATCACCGCCAGGCTCAACTGGCCATGGCGCAAGTCCAGCAGGCGTGCCGCCAGCAGGGGCGGGCTGTGCAGCAGGCGTCGCTGCTGCAGGTCGGCCACCACCGCGCGGTCGCTGACCCGGGGCAGCGGGGCGCAAGGCAGCAGGGCCAGGTAACGCCCGCAGTCGGACACCCGATGGTCCAACAGCCAGCGCCCGGGCAGTTGCCAGTCGCCGATCCGGCATTCATAGGCGCCCAGGCCCCACTGATCTTCGGCCAGCCAACTGAACAGCGCCCGCTGGTCATCCAGCAGCGGCGCCGACTCGATCTGGCTGTCACCGCGGCCGCCGCCGCTGTCCAGGGGCTGGCGCAGTCGGGTCCGCGCCAGGGGCAGGGGCGCGACCTGCAGGCAGCCTTCAAGGTCGTGGCCGACGCCGGTTTCGGTGTCGCTGTGGATGCTGTGCAGGCGATAGCCGTAGCGCCCGTGGTCGGCTTCGGCGCAGTCCAGGTAGGCGGCGTGGCGCAGGTAGCGGCTGTCCAGCTCCAGCAGGGGGCCGGGGTAAAAGGACGGTTCCGCCGGGCTGGCGACCCAGGGTGCCGGCAGCGGGCGCCAGCCCTGGTCCGCCTGCCACAGCCAGTTGCTTGCCAGCTCGGGGTGTTGTTCCTCCCATGCGCTGCAGGCCAGGGAGCGGCTGTCGCGGCTCCAGCAACGAGGGCTGTCGGCGCTGATCAGCAGGCCACTGGGCTGGCCGTCCAGGCTCAGTTGGTAAGGCGGCGCCCGCAGCTGCTCCAGCGGTTGGGGCAAGTCTCGCAGGCGGCTGGGCAGGAGCATCCGGGCCTGGAGCCGGTGACGCCCGTCCGGGGACTGTTCCTCGAAGCTCTGCCGGGCCAGGTTGTCGACCCAGGCGCCGGGCTCCAGCCACAGATCGGCCACCGCCACCAGGTCGATCGCTTCGGCGCCGTCCAGCAGCGCGGCCAGGCTGGCGTGGCGCGAGTCGTTATTCACCAGGGGGCTGTGCCGCCCGCTCAGGCGGTCTTCGGCGAAGGCGTCCAGCTCCCAGAACTCGCCGTGGTCGCAGCGGTACAGCCGGCGCAACGAGCGGTCGAGGATCGCCAGGCACCACTGTTGGCGCGATGGCAAGGGCGCGGCGAAGTAGCGTCCGTCGCTGGAGAAGCGTGCCGACGAACCTAGCCCTTGCAGCAGCACGCCATCCGGAAACAGGTAATCGCAATAGGTCGGCCCGCCCATGGCGATCTCGCCGTGGTTGAACACCCGGATCGGCAGGCCTTCCGGGGTCTGCTGCGGTTCGCCGCCGCCCCAGGCGCTGACCGGCGTGGCCGGGGGCTGCACCAGGCCCAGGCGACGTTCCAGATGACTGACCGCGGCCAGCCCGGCAACGATGCTGGCGAAGGCTGCCGCGATGTCCCAGTACGCCGGCAGGGCCCGGCCCAGGCTGAAACCCAGGCCAAACGTCGCACTGATCATCAGCCGGGCCATGGCGCGAGCGGTTCTGAGCCAACCCAGGCGCGCCGCCAGGGCCATGCCCGCGGCACAACCGAGCACCGCGGCCAGGGCCAGGGCCGGGGGCAGCAAGGTGACGAAGAAAATCGGTACCAGCAGGGCGCACAACTGCCAGAGCAACTCCAGCAACAGGCGCGACAGGCTTTTCTCGGACGGAAGGCGAGGGGTGGAGGGCAACGAAGACATCCTTGTGCGGCAGAGGGGCTGGGGATGCCAATCTACGCTTGCGGCGGGCAAAACGCAGCTGGGAATGAGCGGTCATATTGACTTGATTGGTGTCTTAATGACCTTTTCCAGTCGTTGTCAAAAAGACTGTTCGCGACCCAGGCCCCCGGTTTGCGGCAGATCTGGCGCTGGCATGAATCGTGATGGGGATGGGTTATATCGCCACTGATTGGCCGAGGAGCCCCACGATGATCCGCTACTGCAATTGGCCATTGTCTGTCCTGAACCGGGGGAGGGTTGCCTGTGTCCTTGCATGAACGTTGGCGGCAATGGGCCGCACAGCCGTTGTGGAGCCTGGGCTTCCGGCCGTTTTTCCTGACGGGAGCCGCTTTCGCCTGTATCGCCCTGATGGGCTGGGGCCTGTGGCTGCACGGGGGCTGGAGCGGGCACCAGCCGGTGGGTGGGATGCTGGCCTGGCACCGCCACGAGATGCTGTTCGGTTTTTGTGTGGCCATCATTGCCGGGTTCCTGCTGACGGCGGTGGCCAACTGGACCGGGCGCCCGGGGCTCAGTCGCACGCCGTTGATCCTGTTGTGGCTGGCCTGGCTGCTGGCGCGGCTGGCCTGGTGGCTGCCGCTGCCGGCGCCGTTGTTCCTGGTGCTGCAGTTGGCGTTCATGCCGGCGCTGGCCGGGGTAGTGGGGCACGAACTGTGGCGCGCCGGCAAGCGCGACAACTACCCTATCGTGGTGATCCTGGGGCTGCTTGCGCTGTTTCAGGGGCTGGCCTTGTGGGGCCTGCTGGGCCATCAGGAGCTTTGGCAGCGGCGCGGCGAACTGGGGGCGTTGTGGCTGGTGGCGACCCTGATGACGGTGATCGGTGGCCGGGTCATCCCGTTCTTTATCCAGCGTGGCCTCAATCTGCCGCCGACACCGGCCGGGTCGCCCTGGCCGACCCGACTGTTGCTGGTCGGTAGCCTACTGGCGGCCCTGTCCATGGCCCTGGGAGGCGGCGACGCGCCTCAGCTCTGGCTGGCCCCATTGTTCGTCCTGCTGGCGGCCTTGCACCTGTGGCGCCTGTGGCGCTGGCACCACCTGGGCCTGTGGCGCCTGCCGTTGCTCTGGTCGCTGTACCTGGCGTACCTGTGGCTGGCCCTGGCCACCCTGGGCATGGCCCTCTGGCACCTGGGCTGGGCCGTGCCGCAGAGCCTGGTGACCCATGCCCTGGCGGTGGGTGGCCTGGGCGGACTGGTGCTGGCCATGGTGGCGCGGGTCAGCCTCGGGCACAGCGGCCGGCCGCTGCAGGTGTCGCGGGCCATGGCCGGCGGTTTTGCGCTGCTGTTCCTGGCAGCCGTGTGCCGGGTTCTGCTGGTGCCGTTCAACAGCCTGGGGCTGGGCCTTTCGGCGTTGCTGGCGGCGCTGGCGTTCGCGCTGTTTGTGGCGGGCTACGGGCGGATTCTGCTGAGCCCCCGGCTCTGAGGGCGCTTGATCCACGGGCTCGGGGACGCGCCGCTGAGAGACGCCGTCGCGATCTGGACTACGCTCTGTGTCTTAACCGCGAATGGAGTCAGCGATGTTGCGTCCCCGCAAGCCCGGCAATGAGGTCTTGAGACTCCAGACCCTGCGCGAGCTGAACATCCTCGACACCTCGCCGCAGGAGCGCTTCGACCGGGTGACCCGGCTGGCCAAGCGCCTGTTCAACGTGCCGATTGCCCTGGTCAGCCTGGTGGATGCCGACCGGCAATGGTTCAAGTCCAGCATGGGCCTGGATGCCCGCCAGACACCGCGGGACGTTTCCTTCTGTGGCCACACCATCCTCAGCGACCAGATTCTCACCGTCAGCGACGCCGTGCTGGACCTGCGCTTTCACGACAACCCGCTGGTGGTGGGGCCCCCGGGCATCCGCTTCTATGCCGGTTGCCCGCTGACCGTGGCCAATGGCAGCCGGCTCGGCACCTTGTGCCTGATCGACATCAAGCCCCGCGAGATGAATGACGAAGACTGTGCCCTGCTGCGGGACCTGGCGCACATGGCCGAGCAGGAGCTGGTGGCGGTGCAGATGGCCAGCATGGATGAGCTGACCCTGCTGTCCAATCGCCGCGGCTTCGAGGCCCTGGCGCGGCATGCCCTGGGGGCCTGCCAGCGGCTGAACAGAACCGCGACCCTGCTGTTCTTCGACCTCAACGACTTCAAGCAGATCAACGACACCTATGGCCATGCCGAAGGCGACGGCGCCTTGAAGACCTTCGCCGATGTGTTGCGCATCGCCTTTCGCGACAGCGACGTGATCGGCCGCCTGGGCGGCGATGAGTTCGTCGCCCTGCTGACCGCCGCCGACCATGTCGAGACCTCGGCGATCATGGCGCGCCTACGGGAGATCCTCGACGAGCGCAATGCCACCTTGAAGCGTGGCTATGACATCCACTTCAGTGTCGGTCAGGTCGACTACCACCCCGAGCGTCACCCCGGTATCGAGGCGTTGCTGGCGGACGCCGACAAGGCCATGTACCTGCACAAGCAGGCTGGCAAGCGGGCTCGCTGAGGGTTGCTGTCGCCAAGCCCTGCCCGGTGACGCGGGGCAGGGAAGGGCGTCAGTGGCAGGGCGCTATTGGCCGCGCTCCATCAGCGGTGGGCTATAGCTTTCCTCGATGTCGACCCCGGCCGCCCTGGCTCGGCTTTCAACTTCTGAGCGACGTTGCAGCCGTTCTTTCAAATGCGCAGGGAACAGGGTTCTCCATTGGGCTCTTTGTGCCTCTGCAAAGTCGCGGGTCCAGAACGTGTCCAGGGACATCAGGTTCAGGCTTATCAAGTAGACAGCGCTTTGCAGGGGGGGCGCTTTTCGAGTCGTAGCGCAGGGCTCGGACATGCGCAATGTAGTTGCCGTGATAGAGATACCAGTCATAGAACATGTTGTTGCCCAGCCACTGCTCAAGGCTCATCTCATGGTTGGCATCGAACAGCGGGTGGCTGAGTGGCTGGGTACCCAGGAGGCTTTCCTTCCAGTCCAGCTTGTGCAACTCGCCAGCGGCTATTCGGGGGTCGGAAGGGAAGTAGTATTTTTGCCATCCAGCGTTCTTCAACGTCCTGAGAAGGTTATAGACAAGCGCCTTGTTGGCCTTGTGAGTGCTGTTGTCCGGCAGCCCGCGAAGGTCGATGTTCAATGCCTGGATGGTGTTTGAGGTATTGCCATCAACGGCAATCAAGAGCCCGGCCACCTGATCCAGTTCAAGCGTGCCCTCGGGCTGTGCCAGGCTCAGGTCAAGGAGTGCTCCCTGACGATCCGCCTCATACCAACATAGGTTGACCGCATCCAGGCAGTCGGCGGTAAAGCTCACCGGGCTCTTTTCCAGGAACTCGGCAACCGGTGTGCCCAAGGGGATGTGCAGGCGTGCGACGCTGCTCCGGGTTTTATTCGGGACTTTATCTTGAGTGTGGTCGCAGCCGGCTAGAAGAAGTACGAGCAACAGATAGCACAGCTTCATGTTCGGCCTTTGCAATGAGCGGGAGGGGGCAGGGTGGCGAGGGCGCAAGCCCCCTCGCCGCAGCCAGCGATCACTCGTCGAGATTGCCCATGGCGGTGGTGTTGAAGCCGCCGTCCACGTACAGGATCTCGCCGCTGATGCCCGAGGCCAGGTCCGAGCAGAGGAAGGCGCCGGCGTTGCCGACTTCCTCGATGGTGACGTTGCGCCGCAGGGGTGTCTGGGCTTCGTTGGCCGCCAGCATCTTGCGGAAGTTCTTGATCCCCGAGGCGGCCAGGGTGCGGATCGGCCCGGCGGAGACGGCGTTGACCCGAGTGCCTTCCGGGCCCAGGGAGCCGGCCAGGTAGCGCACGCCGGCTTCCAGCGAGGCCTTGGCCATGCCCATCACGTTGTAGTTGGGCATGGTGCGCTCGGCACCCAGGTAGGACAGGGTCAGCAGGCTGCCGTTGCGGCCCTTCATCAGCTCCCGGCCCGCCTTGGCCAGGGCCACGAAGCTGTAGGCGCTGATGTCGTGGGCAATGCGAAAGCCTTCGCGGGTGGTGGCATCGGTGAAGTCGCCTTCGAGCTGATCGCCGGGGGCGAAGCCCACGGAGTGGACGATGCAGTCCAGGCCGTCCCATTTCTTGCCCAGCTCGGTGAACACCTGGGCGATCTGTTCATCGCTGGCCACGTCGCAAGGGAAGCACAGCTCGGCGCTGGAGCCCCAGCCGGCGGCGAACTCCTCGACCCGGCCCTTGAGTTTTTCATTCTGATAAGTGAAGGCCAGCTCGGCGCCTTCACGGTGCATGGCGGCGGCAATGCCGGAGGCGATCGACAGCTTGCTGGCGACACCGACGATCAGGACACGCTTCCCAGCGAGAAAACCCATAAATTGCTACTCCTGTTGCAGGTTATTGGGTGTGTGCCGGAGCCAGGAAGGCGGCTTCCAGCAGTTGTTGTGTGTAAGGGTGTTGCGGGGCGTCGAAGATATGCCGTGCGTCACCCTGTTCCACCACCTGGCCGTGCTTGATCACCATCAACTGGTGGCTCAGGGCCTTGACCACCGCCAGGTCATGGCTGATGAACAGGTAGGTCAGGTTGTACTTGCGTTGCAGGTTGCGCAGCAGTTCCACCACCTGGCGCTGTACGGTGCGGTCCAGGGCCGAGGTCGGCTCGTCCAGCAGGATCAGCCGCGGCTTGAGCACCAGGGCCCGGGCGATGGCGATGCGCTGGCGTTGGCCGCCGGAGAACTCATGGGGGTAGCGATGCCGGGTGTCCGGGTCCAGGCCGACTTCCTTGAGGGCTTCGATGATGGCCTGTTCCTGCTCCTGTTCGCTGCCGATCTTGTGGATGCGCAGGCCTTCGCCGACGATCTGGCTCACGCTCATGCGCGGGCTGAGGCTGCCGAAGGGGTCCTGGAACACCACCTGCATTTCCCGCCGCAGCGGCCGCACTTGTTGCTGGGACAAGGCGTCCAGCTGCTGGCCCTCGAAACGAATGCCGCCCTGGCTGGCGATCAGGCGCAGGATCGCCAGGCCCAGGGTCGACTTGCCCGAGCCGCTTTCGCCGACGATGCCCAGGGTCTGGCCCTGGGGCAGGCTGAAGTGGATGCCGTCCACGGCCTTGACGTGATCCACGGTGCTGCGCAGCAGGCCCTTCTTGATCGGGAACCAGACCTTGAGGTTGTCCACTTCCAGCAACGGCGGGCCGATCGGGTTGTTCGCCGGGGTGCCGCTGGGCTCCGCGGCCAGCAATTCCCGGGTGTAGGGGTGCTGCGGCGCGCGGAACAGCTCCTCGCAGGACGCCTGTTCGACGATGCGCCCTTTCTGCATCACGCAGACCCGGTGGGCAATGCGCCGCACCAGGTTCAAGTCGTGGCTGATCAGCAGCAAGGCCATGCCCAGGCGCGCCTGCAGTTCCTTGAGCAGTTCGAGGATCTTCAACTGCACCGTGACATCCAGCGCCGTGGTCGGTTCGTCGGCGATCAGCAGCTCCGGCTCGTTGGCCAGGGCCATGGCGATCATCACCCGTTGCCGCTGGCCGCCGGACAGTTCGTGGGGCAGGGCCTTGAGGCGCTTGTGCGGCTCGGGAATGCCCACCAGTTCCAGCAGCTCCAGGGTGCGCTTGCTGGCGACCTTGCCGGTCAGGCCCTTGTGGATGCCCAGCACTTCGTTGATCTGCTTTTCGATGCTGTGCAGCGGGTTCAGCGAGGTCATGGGCTCCTGGAAGATCATCGCGATGCGGTTGCCGCGAATGTGGCGAATGGTCTTCTCGTTCAGGGTCAGCAGGTCGTGCCCGGAATACTGGATGCTGCCGGATGGGTGCTGGGCCAGGGGATAGGGCAAAAGGCGCAGGATCGAGTGCGCGGTCACCGATTTGCCGGAGCCGCTCTCGCCCACCAGGGCCAGGGTTTCGCCGCGCTTGATGTCGAAGCTGATGCCTTCCACCACGCGCTGGCACTGGGCGCCGGCGACGAACTCCACCGCCAGGTCGCGGACTTCGATCAGAGTGTCCTGGGTCATGTCATTTCCTCGGGTCGAAGGCATCGCGGGCGGATTCGCCGATAAACACCAGCAGGCTGAGCATGATCGCCAGCACGGCAAAGGCGCTGATGCCCAGCCAGGGCGCCTGCAGGTTGGACTTGCCCTGAGCCACCAGCTCACCCAGGGATGGCGCCCCCGGCGGCAGGCCGAAGCCGAGGAAGTCCAGGGCGGTGAGGGTGCCGATGGCGCCGGTGAGGATGAACGGCATGAAGGTCATGGTGGAGACCATGGCGTTGGGCAGGATGTGGCGGAACATGATGGCGCCGTTCTGCATGCCCAGGGCCCGGGCCGCGCGCACGTATTCCAGGTTGCGCCCGCGCAGGAACTCGGCGCGCACCACGTCCACCAGACTCATCCAGGAAAACAGCAGCATGATCCCCAGCAGCCACCAGAAGTTCGGTTGCACGAAGCTGGCGAGGATGATCAGCAGGTAGAGCACCGGCAGCCCGGACCAGATTTCCAGGAAGCGCTGCCCGGCCAGGTCCACCCAGCCGCCGTAGAAGCCCTGCAGGGCGCCGGCGATCACCCCGATGATCGAGCTGAGGATGGTCAGGGTCAGGGCGAACAGCACCGAGATGCGAAAGCCGTAGATGACCCGGGCCAGCACATCGCGGCCCTGGTCGTCGGTGCCCAGCAGGTTGTCCGCCGAGGGCGGCGCCGGGGCCGGCACCCGCAGGTCGTAGTTGATGCTCTGGTAGCTGAAGGGGATCGGCGCCCACAGCACCCAGGCGTCCTTCTGCGCCAGCAGCTCGCGGATGTAGGGGCTCTTGTAGTTGGCTTCCAGGGGGAATTCGCCGCCGAAGGTGGTTTCCGGGTAGCGCTTGAGGGCCGGGAAGTACCAGCCGCCTTCGTAGTGCACCACCAGCGGCTTGTCGTTGGCGATCAGCTCGGCGCCCAGGCTGAGGATGAACAGCACCAAAAACAGCCACAGCGACCACCAGCCGCGCTTGTTGGCCTTGAAGCGCTCGAAGCGCCGGCGATTGAGGGGGGACAGGTTCATCTCAATGCTCCCGGCTGTCGAAGTCGATGCGTGGGTCGACCAGGGTGTAGGTCAGGTCGCCGATCAGTTTCACCACCAGCCCCAGCAGGGTGAAGATGAACAGGGTGCCGAACACCACCGGGTAGTCGCGGTTGATCGCCGCCTCGAAGCTCATCAGGCCCAGGCCGTCGAGGGAGAAGATCACCTCCACCAGCAGGGACCCGGTGAAGAAGATGCCGATGAAAGCCGAGGGAAAGCCGGCGATCACCAGCAGCATGGCGTTGCGGAACACGTGGCCGTAGAGCACCCGGCGCTGGGTCAGGCCCTTGGCCTTTGCGGTGACCACGTACTGCTTGTTGATCTCGTCGAGGAAGCTGTTCTTGGTCAGCAGGGTCATGGTGGCGAAGTGGCCGATCACCAGGGCGGTGACCGGCAGCGCCAGGTGCCAGAAGTAGTCGAGGATCTTGCGCCCCCAGCTCAGCTGGTCGAAGTCGTTGGAGGTCAGGCCGCGCAACGGGAACCAGTTGAAATAGCTGCCGCCGGCGAACACCACGATCAGCAGGATGGCGAACAGGAAGGCCGGGATCGCATAGCCGACGATGATCGCCGAGCTGGTCCAGACATCGAAGTGGCTACCGTGGCGGGTGGCCTTGGCGATCCCCAGGGGGATCGACACCAGGTACATGATCAGGGTGCTCCAGAGCCCGAGGGAGATGGACACCGGCATCTTTTCCTTGATCAGGTCCACCACCTTGGCGTCACGGAAGAAGCTGTTGCCGAAATCCAGGGTGGCGTAGTTCTTGATCATGATCCACAGGCGTTCCGGCGCCGACTTGTCGAAGCCGTACATGTGCTCGATTTCCTTGATCAGCGCCGGGTCCAGGCCCTGGGCGCCGCGGTAGCTGGAACCGGCCACCGATACTTCGGCGCCGCCGCCGGCGATGCGGCTGGTGGCGCCGTCGAAGCCTTCGAGCTTGGCGATCATCTGCTCCACCGGCCCGCCGGGGGCAGCCTGGATGATCACGAAGTTGATCAGCAGGATGCCCAGCAGTGTGGGGATGATCAGCAGCAGTCGACGAACGATATAGGCCAGCATGTCATTGCTCCCTGTCGGCTGGGGCCGCCTGGTCCGGGGCCGGTTCTACGGCGGGCTTGGCGTCGGGCTTGATCCACCAGGTGTGGATGCCGATGTCGTACTTGGGCGCGACTTGCGGGTGGCCGATATGGTCCCAGTAGGCCACGCGCCAGGTCTTGATGTGCCAGTTGGGGATCACGTAGTAGCCCCATTGCAGGACCCGGTCCAGGGCCCGGGCGTGGGCCACCAGGCTGGCGCGCGAGTCGGCGTTGATCAGGCTTTCCACCAGGCTGTCGATGGCCGGGTCCTTGAGGCCGATGTAGTTGCGGCTGCCGGGCTTGTCGGCGCTGGAAGACATCCAGAACTCGCGCTGCTCGTTGCCCGGGGAGTTGGACTGGGGAAAGCTGCCGACGATCATGTCGAAGTCCCGCGAGCGCACCCGGGTGATGTACTGGGACACGTCGACCCGGCGGATCACCAGGTCGATGCCCAGGTCGGCCAGGTTGCGCTTGAACGGCAGCAGCACCCGCTCGAACTCGGTCTGGGCCAGGAGGAACTCGATCACCACCGGCTTGCCCTGGGCGTCGACCATCTTGTCGTCGACGATGCGCCAGCCGGCTTCCTGCAACAGCTGGTAGGCCTGGCGCTGCTGGGCGCGGATCATGCCGCTGCCGTCGCACACCGAAGGCGAGAAGGCCTGGTCGAACACCTGCGGCGGGAGCTGGCCCCGCAGCGGTTCGAGAATCGCCAGCTCCTCCGGGCCCGGCAGGCCGGTGGCGGCCATTTCCGAGTTCTCGAAGTAGCTGCGGGTGCGGGTGTAGGCACCGTTGAACAGCTGCTTGTTGCTCCATTCGAAATCCAGCAGCAGGCTCAGGGCGTGGCGCACCCGCACGTCCTGGAACAGCGGTCGGCGGGTGTTGAAGACAAAACCCTGCATGCCGGTGGGGTTGCCGTTGGCGATCTGCTCCTTGATCAGCCGGCCCTGGGCCACGGCCGGGGTGTTGTAGGCGGTGGCCCAGTTCTTCGCGCTCATCTCCAGCCAGTAGTCGAACTGCCCGGCCTTGAGCGCTTCCAGGGCCACGGTGTTGTCGCGGTAGTAATCGCTGGTGATCACGTCGAAGTTGTAGAAGCCGCGATTGACCGGCAGGTCGCGGCCCCAGTAGTCCTTGACCCGCTCGTAGCGGATCGAGCGCCCGGCCTTGACCTGGGTCACCCGGTAGGGGCCGCTGCCCAGGGGCACTTCCAGGTTGCTCTTGGCAAAGTCGCGGCTTTCCCACCAGTGTTTGGGCAGGACCGTCAGCTGGCCGAGGATCAGCGGCAGTTCGCGGTTGTTGTTGTGCTTGAACTTGAACAGCACCCGCAGCGGGTCTTCGGCGATCACCTGGTCGACGTCGGCGTAGTAGCCGCGGTACAGCGGCGAACCGGCGCTCATCAAGGTCTGGAAGCTGAACACCACGTCCTCGGCGCGGATCGGCTGGCCGTCGTTGAAGCGCGCCTCCGGGCGCAGGTAGAAACGCACCCAGCTGTTGTCCGGGGCTTTTTCGATCTTGCCCGCCACCAGCCCGTATTCGGTGAAGGGCTCGTCCAGGCTCTGGGTCATCAGGGTGTCGTAGATCAGGCCGATGTTCTGCTCGGGCACGCCTTTGCTGATGAAGGGGTTGAGGCTGTCGAAGCTGCCGAAGCCGGCCATGCGGAAGGTGCCGCCCTTGGGCGCCTTCGGGTCGACGAAGTCGAAGTGCTGGAAGTTCGCCGGGTATTTCGGCGCTTCGTTGTACAGGGTCAGGGCATGTTGCGGCGCAGCCTGGGCACAGCAGGCGATGACGCCGAACAACAGGCCGCTGGTGCGCAGGAGCAGGGCACGCAGAGGCATCATTGGGGAGTCTCCAGGGACTTCAGCCACCAGGCGTTCAAGCCCAGGTTGTAGGGCGGCGTGGTGACAAAGGCGAACCGGTTGCGGTAGGCCAGTCGGTGATAGTTGAGGTACCAGTTGGGAATCATGTAGTGCTGCCACAGCAGCACCCGGTCCAGGGCGCGGCCGGCGGCCAGTTGCTCGTCGCGGCTCTGGGCGGCCAGCAGTTGCTCCAGCAGGTGATCGACAATCGGGTTGTTGATGCCTGCGTAGTTCTTGCTGCCCTTGACCGACACCTGGCTGGAGTGGAAGTACTGCCATTGCTCCAGGCCCGGGCTCAGGGTCTGGTTGAGGGTCATGAGGATCATGTCGTAGTCGAACTGGTCCAGGCGCTGCTTGTACTGCGCCCGGTCCACGGTGCGCAGGCGCGCCTCGATGCCGATGCTCGCCAGGTTCTCCACGTAGGGCTGGAGAATCCGCTCCAGGTTGGGATTGACCAGCATCAGCTCGAAACGCAGCGGCTGCCCGGCGCTGTTCTGCAGGCGCTGGCCGTTGAGCTTCCAGCCGGCGTCGGCCAACAGCCCCAGGGCGCGGCGCAGGGTATCCCGGGGGATGCCGCGACCCTCGGTGCGGGGCAGGCTGAAGGCCTGGGTGAAGAGATTGGCGGGCAGTTGCTCGCGGTAGGGCGACAGCAGTAGCCATTCGTGCCCTACCGGCAGGCCCGTGGCGGAGAATTCGCTGTTGGGGTAGTAGCTCAGGGCGCGCTGGTAGGCGCCGCTGAACAGGGTGCGGTTGGTCCATTCGAAGTCGAACATCAGGCCCAGGGCTTCACGCACCCGCACGTCGGCGAAGAGACTGCGCCGGGTGTTCATGAACAGGCCTTGGGTCTGGGTCGGAATCTGGTGCGCGACCTGGGCCTTGATTACCTCGCCGCGATTGACCGCGGGGAAGTTGTAGCCGTTGGCCCAGTTCTTGGCCTGGTGCTCGATGTAGATGTCGAACTCGCCGGCCTTGAAGGCTTCGAAGGCCACGTCGCTGTCGCGGTAGAACTCCACCTCGACCCGGTCGAAGTTGTTGAAGCCGCGGTTGACCGGCAAGTCCTTGCCCCAATAATCCTGGACCCGTTCGAACACCAGTTGGCGTCCGGGCTGGACCTGGGTGATGCGATAGGGGCCGCTGCCCAGGGGCGGGGTGAAGGTGGTGGCCTTGAAGTCGCGGTCTTTCCAGTAGTGCTGGGGCAGCACCGGCAGCTCGCCCAGGCGCAGGATCAGCAGCGGGTTGCCGGCGCGCTTGAACACGAAGCGGATGCGCTGCGGGCCGAGGATGTCCACCCGCTGCACTTCCTGCAGGTTGGTGCGGTATTGCGGGTGGCCTTCCTTGAGCAGTAGGCGATAGGAGAACGCCACGTCATAGGCGGTGATCGGCTTGCCATCGTGAAAGCGTGCCTCGGGGCGCAGGTTGAACACCACCCAGCTGCGGTCTTCGCTGTATTCCACGGAGCGGGCGATCAGGCCGTAGCTGGAGGTGGGCTCGTCACCGGAGGGGGCGTAGAGGCCGGTGCCCACCATCAGCGGTTCGTTGAGTTCGTTGACCCCGTATTGCAGGAAGTTCGGCGTGGCGACCGGGCTGGTGCCTTTGAAGGTGTAGGGGTTGAGGGTATCGAAGGTGCCAAAGGCCATGACCCGCAAGGTGCCGCCTTTGGGCGCCGCGGGGTTGACCCAGTCGAAGTGGGTGAATTTGGCCGGGTACTTGAGCGTGCCAAACTGCGCATAACCATGACTTTCGGTGATCGTTGCGCTTGCGGGAAAGCTCAAGGCCAGACTGAAGAAGAGCAGAAGGAGGGGACGCATCGAGTCAGAGATCCGTTCCAGGCGGCTTGGGCTTAATGCTCCGTACAGTAACAGCTTGTATCAGCAGGAAAAAGCTCGCTGGCGCGAGCTTTGTGCAATTGAAATTTCCTGTAGGAGCCGGCTTGTCGGCGAAGGCTGTTCGCCGGCAAGCCGGCTCCTACAGAGCGGGTTTCAGTGTGGCAGGTAGACCGTGAGCATCTGGCCCGGCTTGAGGGCTTGCGCCGCCCGCGGGTTCCAGCGCTTGAGGTGCTGCATCTCGACATTGAAACGCTTGGCCACGATGTACAGCGAGTCGCCTTGCTTGACCTTGTAGCGGGTCGACTTCTGCTTGCCGCTGCTGGCCACGCTGGTTTTCTTGCCGGCGGCCTTGCGGGTGTCCTGCATCACCAGGGTCTGGCCGACCTTGAGGTTCTTGCCGCTGAGCTTGTTCCAGCGCTGCAGGTCCTGCACATCCACCTTGTTGGCCTTGGCGATCAGGGTCAGGTTGTCTCCGTTCTTGACCCGGTAGATGCGCTTGGGTCGCAGCGAGTCGCGGCCTTCGTCGCGGTCGAAGACCGGCTTGAGGGAGCGCTTGCTGATCAGCTCTTCGGGTTTCATGGTGGACAGGCTGGTGGTCAGCAGCTGGGCCTTGGACGTGGGTACCAGCAGGTGCTGTGGACCGTCGACGGTGGTGCGCTGCTTGAACGCCGGATTGAGCTGGAACAGCTCGTCCTCGTCGATGTTGGCCACCGCCGCGACCTTGGACAGGTCCATGCGCTGGTTGATTTCCACCACCTGGAAGTAGGGTTCGTTGGCGATCGGGTTGAGGTTCACGCCGTAGGCCTGCGGGGCCAGTACCACCTGGGACAGGGCCAGCAGCTTGGGCACGTAGGCTTGAGTCTCGGCCGGCAGCGGCAGGTTCCAGTAGTCGGTGGGCAGGCCGAGCTTGTCATTGCGCTCGATGGCCCGGCTCACGGTGCCTTCGCCGGCGTTGTAGGCGGCCAGGGCCAGCAACCAGTCACCGTTGAACATGTCGTGCAGGCGGGTCAGGTAGTCCAGGGCGGCGGTGGTGGAGGCGGTGATATCGCGGCGGCCATCGTAGAAGCGGGTCTGGCGCAGGTTGAAGTAGCGCCCGGTGGCCGGGACGAACTGCCACAGGCCCACGGCATCGGCCCGGGAATAGGCCAGCGGGTTGTAGGCGCTTTCGATCACCGGCAGCAGGGCCAGCTCCAGCGGCATGTTGCGCTCTTCGAGACGCTCGACGATGTAGTGGATATAGAGGCTGCCGCGTTCGCCGGCGTTTTCCAGGAAAGAAGGGTTGCTGGCGAACCACAGGCGCTGCTGTTCAATACGCGGGTTGACGCCCAGGCCTTCCTGCAATTGGAACCCCTGGCGCATGCGTTCCCAGACATCCTGGGGTACTTGCGGGCTTGGCTTGTTGCTCAGCCAGATGGGTTTTTGCTTGATGCGGGCGTTGAAATTCTGGGTGTGTGCCGCGTCGCTCTGCGGGGCATGGCCGGTGCTTTGGCAGCCCGCAAGCGTCGCTGACACAGCTACCGCGATGGCCTGGGCCAAGCGCGTCAATGCGTCTGAACTGATGGAATAACGAATAGATGACGACATTGGCTGGAAGTAAGTTCCGGGCAAAAATGTCGGGCGATTCTAGAAAGCACCCGGGGTGCGGTCAACCATTCAGAATTTTTGTACCAGTAGATAGCTTGCTTAGAATTTATCTTTCCAAGCCCTCAGGGCCGCAAAGACCGCACTCTGCGACGGGTTATCCTGGCCGCTCCGTTCGTCCGCTTTTTGTTTAACGGATGTTTCACCGGTACGCAAAAACGGGTTGGTGAGTTTCTCCAGGGCCAGGGTTGATGGCAGGGTCATGCGCCCTTGCTCGCGCATCTGCGTGACCTTTTCCAGACGCTGGGCAATGTCCGGGTTGGCGGGCTCTACTGCCTGGGCGAAGCGCAGGTTGCTCAGGGTGTATTCGTGGGTGCAGTAGATCAGGGTGTCGTCCGGCAGCGCGGCAAGGCGGCTGAGGGAGTGGTGCATCTGTTCCGGCGTGCCTTCGAACAGACGGCCGCAACCGGCGGCGAACAGGGTATCGCCGCAGAACAGCAGGCCGTGATGGTAGTAGGCGATGTGTCCCAGGGTATGGCCGGGTACGGCGAATACCTCGAAGTCCCAGCCGAGGATGTTGGCGTGGTCGTTGTCGTTCAGGGCCACGTCGCGTCCGGGGATCTTTTCCCGCGCCGGGCCATACACGGTGGCGCCGCTGTG
Organism: Pseudomonas sp. 3MA1; assembly: GCF_029237275.1. Taxonomy (NCBI): domain Bacteria; kingdom Pseudomonadati; phylum Pseudomonadota; class Gammaproteobacteria; order Pseudomonadales; family Pseudomonadaceae; genus Pseudomonas; species Pseudomonas sp. 3MA1. The sequence continues at coordinate 78,414 of NZ_JAACFX010000006.1, forward strand.
CTGCTTGAGCCGCTCGACACCGCCGACGTGGTCGTGGTGGTGATGGGTCACCAGAATGTCGCTCAGAACCCAGCCCGGGTGCTGTTCCAGCCAGGCCAGGACCGGCGCCGCGTCGCCCGGATCGACGACCGCGCAGCGCTGGCTGCGGTGATCCTGTAACAACCAGATGTAGTTGTCGGTGAAGGCGGGCAGGGCACTGATCTGTATCATCTTCGGATTCGCCAAGCGGAAAACAATGGCGCATCTTAGAGCTTCTTGGCGTGTTGGAGAATGCAATGACCGATAAAGCCTTCGCTCAGGCAGATCCCGACTGGCTGGCCCTGATCAGTGCGGCCCGGGACTGGCTGTCCGGTCCCCTGGGGCAATTTTTGCTGGATGAAGAGCGGCGCATGCTCGAAGAGGAACTGGGGCGTTTCTTTGGCGGTTACCTGGTGCACTACGGGCCTTCGGCGCAGAACCCGCCGGTGGCGCCGCAGGTACAGCGCAATGTGCGCCTGGGCGCGCCGCTGCCCGGGGTGGAGATTGTCTGCGAGGAACAGGCCTGGCCCCTGAGCGAGCATGCCGCCGATGTGGTGGTGCTGCAGCATGGCCTGGATTTCTGCCTGTCGCCCCACGGCCTGCTGCGCGAGGCCGCCAGCAGCGTGCGCCCCGGTGGTCATCTGCTGATTGTCGGCATCAACCCCTGGAGCACCTGGGGCTTGCGCCATGTGTTCGCCCACGACGCCTTGCGCCAGGCTCGTTGCATCTCGCCCTCGCGGGTGGGCGACTGGCTCAACCTGCTGGGCTTCGCGCTGGAGAAACGCCGCTTCGGGTGCTATCGTCCGCCGCTTGCCTCGCAGGCATGGCAGGCGCGACTGGCGGGCTGGGAGCGCAAGGCCGGGCAGTGGCAACTGGCCGGCGGCGGCTTTTATCTGCTGGTGGCGCGCAAGATCGCCGTCGGCCTGCGCCCGGTGCGCCAGGTGCGACGCGAACCCATGGGCAAGCTGGTGCCGCTGCCCATGGCCAAGGTCAATCGCCGTAACAGCGAATCCTGATGACCTGCAGCAACCTTCTTTTTATATAGACCGGCCGAGTGACCTCGGCCTTGGGCGCTGTCGACCGCAATCGGCAGGCCAATGGCAATTTTCTGATGGAAGGCGTGGATGAGCGATAGCGTAGAAATCTTTACCGACGGTGCCTGCAAGGGCAATCCCGGCCCGGGTGGCTGGGGCGCGTTGCTGGTGTTCAAGGGCGTCGAGAAGGAGCTCTGGGGCGGCGAAGCCAACACCACCAACAATCGCATGGAGCTGATGGCGGCGATTCGTGGCCTGGAAGAACTCAAGCGCGAGTGCGACGTGCTGCTGGTCACCGACTCGCAGTACGTGATGAAGGGTATCAACGAGTGGATGGCCAACTGGAAGAAGCGCGGCTGGAAGACCGCCGCCAAGGAGCCGGTGAAGAACGCCGACCTGTGGCAGCAGCTGGACGAGCAGGTCAACCGGCACAAGGTCACCTGGAAATGGGTTCGCGGCCACACCGGCCACCACGGCAACGAGCGGGCCGACCAGTTGGCCAACCGTGGCGTGGATGAAGTGCGCGGCTACAAGGGCTGACGGCGTTACAGGGTGAGAATCGCCGCCGCCAGTTGTGCGTCGCTGTAGGGCGGGTTGTGCAGCGTTCGGCGAATGTGCTGCAACGCCGACTCCAGGCGCACGCCGCGAATCGCCCCGTCGCTGGCGACGAAGGCCGCGGCGTCGCTGCGGGCTTCCAGGACAACCTTGTCATCCTTGAACGAGCTGCTGATCTTGGCCGTGCCTTTGCTGCTGGTCAGCAGTCCGCTCATGCTCAGGTCGGTGCTGATCACTAGGCTGGTGGCATGGCTGGAGCTGCTGAGCATTGCGATGAACAGGGCAATGAACAGCAGGCTTTGCAGACGGCGCCGGAGAGTCTTCATGACCGCGAGTTTCCCTGGAAAAGATCGGCGGCACCCTAGCAGCCGGGCCTTGGGCGAACCTCATCAGCTTTGCGAATAACTGTTAAAAAGTGCGCGGCAGCGGCCTGTTGCCTGCGGCGCGCTGTCCCTGGGCCGGGCATGCTAAAATCCCGCCCTTTGCCAGATTGAGAACGGACCACTGATGGCCAACAGATCTGTTGTACTCGATACCGAAACCACCGGTATGCCGGTGACCGACGGCCACCGGATCATTGAAATCGGCTGCGTCGAGTTGATCGGTCGGCGCCTGACCGGGCGGCACTTCCACGTTTACCTGCAACCGGATCGCGAGAGCGACGAGGGCGCCATCGGCGTCCACGGCATCACCAACGAGTTCCTGGTGGGCAAGCCGCGCTTTGCCGAAGTCGCCGACGAGTTCTTCGACTTTATCCAGGGCGCTCAGCTGATCATCCATAACGCGGCGTTCGACGTTGGCTTCATCAACAACGAATTCGCCCTGATGGGGCGCCACGACCGCGCGGACATCACCCAGCACTGCACCATCCTCGACACCCTGTTGATGGCCCGTGAGCGTCACCCCGGCCAGCGCAACAGCCTCGATGCCCTGTGCAAGCGCTATGGCGTCGACAACTCCGGTCGTGAACTGCACGGCGCCTTGCTCGACTCGGAGATCCTCGCCGACGTCTACCTGACCATGACCGGTGGCCAGACCAGCCTGTCCCTGGCGGGCAACGCTTCGGATGGCAACGGTTCCGGCGAAGGCTCGGGCAACCGCGCCACGGAAATCCGCCGTCTGCCGGCCGATCGTCCCCGGGGACGGATCATCCAGGCCAGCGCAGCCGAATTGGCCGAGCACCAGACCCGCCTGGAGATCATCGCCAAGTCTGCCGGTGGGCCGGCGCTCTGGACCCAGTTGCTCGAAGCCCAGCAGCAATAAGCCTTGTTGCCTGCGGCCCTGTAGCCGCTGCCGTAGGCTGCGCACGGCTCGGTAGGAGGCGCAGCGATTTAGAGGGCGGCAGCTGTCGGGAGACCGTCAAGCAAGGCCCTGCGGGCCTTTTCGCAGCTTCGCGGGCTCAGCAGCGGCTACAGAGTGGTTGGGCGTTGCTGGGAGCGGGCCGGCAATTGTTCCAGTGCGACGTTTTGTTATACCCAGCCCTTGCCCGGGGTGACACAAGGCGTGCGCAGCTTCTACCCTGAGTTGATTGGCGGGGCCAACCCGCCGTCTCAGGACATCCAGCCTCCATGTACAAAGACCTGCAGTTTCCGATCCTGATCGTGCACCGCGACATCAAGGCCGATACGGTGGCCGGGGACCGGGTGCGGGGTATCGCCCGGGAGCTGGAGAAGGACGGCTTCAGCATCTTCTCGGCGGTGAACTATGCCGAAGGGCGCCTGGTGGCCGCGACCCATCACGGCCTGGCCTGCATGTTGATCGCCGCCGAGGGCGCCGGGGAAAACACCCATCTGCTGCAAAACATGGTGGAGCTGATCCGCCTGGCCCGGGTGCGGGCGCCGCTGTTGCCGATCTTCGCCCTGGGCGAGCAGATGACCCTGGAGAACGCCCCGGCCGATGCCATGAGCGAGCTCAACCAGCTGCGGGGCATTCTCTACCTGTTCGAGGACACGGTGCCTTTTCTCGCCCGCCAGGTGGCCCGGGCTGCGCGCAATTACCTGGACGGGTTGCTGCCGCCGTTTTTCAAGGCCCTGGTGCAGCACACCGCCGACTCCAACTATTCATGGCATACCCCGGGGCACGGTGGGGGCGTGGCGTATCGCAAGAGCCCGGTGGGGCAGGCGTTCCATCAGTTCTTCGGCGAGAACACCTTGCGTTCCGATCTGTCGGTGTCGGTGCCGGAACTGGGCTCGCTGCTGGATCACACCGGGCCCCTGGCCGAGGCCGAGGCACGGGCGGCGCGCAATTTTGGCGCCGATCACACCTTTTTCGTGATCAACGGCACTTCCACCGCCAACAAGATCGTCTGGCACTCCATGGTCGGTCGCGACGATCTGGTGCTGGTGGATCGCAACTGTCACAAGTCGGTGCTGCACTCGATCATCATGACCGGGGCCATTCCCCTGTACCTGTGCCCGGAGCGCAACGAGCTGGGGATTATCGGCCCGATTCCCTTGAGCGAGTTCAGCCCCGAGTCGATCCAGGCCAAGATCGACGCCAGTCCGCTGACCCGTGGCCGCCCGCCCAAGGTCAAGCTGGCGGTGGTCACCAACTCCACTTATGACGGCCTGTGCTACAACGCCGAGCTGATCAAGCAGAGCCTGGGCAACAGTGTCGAGGTGCTGCACTTCGACGAGGCCTGGTATGCCTACGCCGCCTTCCACGAATTCTTTTCCGGGCGTTATGGCATGGGCACCTCGCGCAGCGCCGAGAGCCCGCTGGTGTTCACCACCCATTCCACCCACAAGCTGCTGGCGGCCTTCAGCCAGGCGTCGATGATCCATGTACAGGACGGTGGCGCCCGGCAGCTGGACCGGGACCGTTTCAACGAAGCCTTCATGATGCATATCTCCACGTCGCCGCAATACAGCATCATCGCCTCGCTGGATGTGGCCTCGGCGATGATGGAAGGGCCGGCGGGGCGCTCGCTGCTGCAGGAAATGTTCGATGAGGCCCTGAGCTTCCGCCGGGCCCTGGCCAACCTGCGCCAGCACATCGCCGCCGATGACTGGTGGTTCTCGATCTGGCAGCCGGAACGGGTCGAAGGCATCGACCAGGTACGCACCGAGGACTGGCTGCTGGAACCCGAAGGCGAGTGGCACGGCTTTGCCGGCGTCACCTGCGACTATGTGCTGCTGGACCCGATCAAGGTCACCCTGGTGATGCCCGGCCTGACCGCCGGCGGCGCCCTGAGCGAGCACGGGATCCCGGCGGCGGTGGTCAGCAAGTTTCTCTGGGAGCGCGGGCTGGTGGTGGAAAAGACCGGGCTCTATTCATTCCTGGTGCTGTTCTCCATGGGCATTACCAAGGGCAAGTGGAGCACGCTGCTCACCGAGCTGCTGGAGTTCAAGCGCAACTACGACGCCAATGTCAGCCTCGCCACTTGCCTGCCCAGCGTCGCCAGCCAGGACCCGCAGCGCTATCAGGGCATGGGCCTGCAGGACCTGTGCGACCAGTTGCACGCCTGCTACCGCAGCAATGCCACCGCCAAGCACCTCAAGCGCATGTACACGGTGCTGCCGGAGGTGGCGATGAAGCCCGCCGATGCCTACGACCAACTGGTGCGGGGCGAGGTCGAGGCCGTTTCCATCGATCAGTTGCAGGGGCGTATTGCCGCGGTGATGCTGGTGCCCTATCCACCGGGGATTCCGTTGATCATGCCCGGCGAGCGCTTCACCGAGTCGACCCGCTCGATCATCGACTACCTGGGGTTTGCCCGGGCCTTCGACAGCAGCTTCCCGGGCTTTGTCGCCGATGTGCACGGTCTGCAGCATGAGGATCTGGGCGACGGGCGCCACTACACCGTCGATTGCATCAAGGCATGAGGAGTTTTCCCGCTATGCAGCCTGTTGTGAACCCCAAGCACCCGGGGCTGGCGATCCGCGTGGCCGACCAGGGGTTCGCCGCCTATGTCTGGGGCAGCGATTTCAGCTTCCAGGTCAGCGCCTACGCCGAGCCTGCGCCAAGCCTGGCGGTGGCGGACTGGCCGCTGCGCAAGGTGGTGCCGTATCGCAAGTGCTATGGCATCGATCCGGAGGAATTCGGCAGTTACCGCAATGCCGCAGACAGCGAGATCTTCATGGCCTATCTCGACGATCAGCCCGTGGGGCATGTGGTGGTCAGCACCAACTGGAATGGCTACGGGCATGTCGACGAGCTGGCCGTGCACGCACCGGCCCGACGCCACGGAGTGGCCCGGGCGCTGCTGGAGGTGGCGCAGTTCTGGAGTCGCAAGAAGCAACTGCCGGGAGTGATGCTGGAAACCCAGAACAACAACCTGGGAGCCTGTCGCCTCTACGAGCGCTGCGGCTATGTGGTGGGCGGGGTGGATCACCTGCGTTATCGCGGCATCGATCCGCAGACTCGCGAAGTGGCGATCTTCTGGTATCGGCTGTTTGCCGATGAGCCCCAGGTGAGCCCGGCTTAACCCGCCAGCAGGGCCTCGGCCTGTTCGGTCAGCAGTTCCAGCAGGGCATTGAGCCAGGGCGAGGCCTCGCTGCCCTGGCGGCGCAGGGCGTACAAGGTGACGCCGATTGGCGGCGACAGCGGGCAGACATCGAGCCCGGCACTGCGGGCACCGACGGCGGTGAAGGGGTCGACAATGGCCAGTCCTTCGCCGGCTTCCACCAGGCTGCGCATCATCTGATAGGTCTGCACGCGGGTCTGGATCACCGGGCTTGGCCGCAGGTTCTGCAATTTGCTGGCGAGCATCACGCTTAGCGGGTCCTGGCCTTCCAGGCCGAGCATGGCCTGGCCGGCCAGGTCCTGCAGGGCGGCGTATTTCTGCCGGGGCTGCAGCCAGCCATGGGGGGCCAGCAGGAACAGCTTGCCCTGGGCCAGTGCCTGGCTGTGGATGTCCGGGTGTTCGGGGTCATGCAGGCTCAGGCCCAGGTCGCAATCGCGCAGCAGCAGGCGCTCGACCATCTCTCGGGTGCCGTGACTGAGCAGGCTGCACGGGGTATCGGGAAAGCGCCGCCGCAGGGCGGCGATGCATTGCGGCAGCAGTTGCTGGACCAACGGCGGGGTGCCGATGATGCGCAACGGCGGTGCCTGGTGAAAGCGCAAACTGTCGGCCAGGCGTTGCAGTGGCTCGAAGGCGTCGTAGACCCGGGTAATCGCCGGTTGCAGCTCCCGGGCCTCGCGAGTGGCCTGCAAGCGTCCGCGCACGCTGGCGAACAGCATGAACCCCAAGTGGCTTTCGGCATCGCGCAGCAAGGCCTCGACCTCGGCCACCGAGAGCTGCAGCAGCTCGGCGGCGGTGCCCAGGTGGGCGGTTTGCAGGAGGGCCTGAATCACTTCGATATGACGTAGACGCATGCTTGAAGTCCATCTCCAGCCGTTGGGCGGTCAAGCATCGAATCCTACCCCAACTGCGGGTCCGGAAGCTGTAGCCGCCGCTCTTGGCCGGGCCGGACCGCCGGGGCCGGGTGCGCCTATTCGGTGATGTAGGTCTCGGGCTCGCGGACGATGGTCACGTCCGATTGCACCAGCAGGAACTGATTGTCGTCGAGCTTGCGCACCCGGTCGCCAATGGCCAGGCGGTAGGTGGTGACGGGCTCCGAGCCGCTGCTACCGTCCTGCGCGGGCATGGATTCCTGGAACTCGTGCACTGAATACACCCGTCCTTCGGCATCTCTTGCATGGAATTGTCCGACAAGTACTGCAGCCATCTTTAGAGCCTCTGGAGATAAAACACGCAAATTTCGTTGCTGTAGACCCGGTGGGTGCCGGGTAAGTTTTGCCGCCTGGAAAAAATAATCCATGGCCGCCGCCGGCCGTGGGGTGCGGCAGGATTTATCTGAGGAAATGGCGCTCGCAGGGTAGCAGGCACCCCCCGGGCTCATCTATAACTAACAGCTTCTTCACGCCAAGGGTTGGAAACTCCAATGAGCAATGTCTACAAGGTTGCAGTGCTGGTCGGCAGTCTGAGAACGCAGTCCCTGAACCGTAAGGTCGCCCTGGCGTTGGCCGAGCTGGCCCCGGCGAACCTGCAGTTGGGCATCGTCGAGATCGGCGATCTGCCGCTCTATAACGAAGACATCGATGTGACGCCGCCGGCGAGCTACACGCGCTTTCGCGAACAGATCGCGGCCGCCGATGCGCTGTTGTTCGTCACCCCGGAATACAACCGTTCGGTGCCGGCGGCCCTGAAGAATGCCATCGACGTCGGTTCGCGGCCCTACGGCAAGAGCGCCTGGGGTGGCAAGCCGGGGGCGGTGATCAGCGTGTCCCCGGGGGCCATCGGCGGCTTTGGCGCCAATCATCATCTGCGCCAGTCCCTGGTGTTCCTCAATGTGCCGTGCATGCAGCAGCCCGAAGCCTACCTGGGCGGCGCCGGTTCAGCGTTCGACGACGCGGGCAAGCTGTCGGAGGCCACCCGGCCGTTCCTGCAGAGCTTCATCAATGCCTATGGCCAATGGGTCGAGCAACAGAAGAAAGCCTGACCCCCCAACATCCCCCTGCTCGCGTAGGAGCCGGCTTGCCGGCGAACAGGACCTTGAGTCCCGTGGCGCCCTCTGGGGCGCCTTCGCCGGCAAGCCGGCTCCTCCATAATCAAGATCCCCCTCTCATGTTGATTGCAGTACTGATCTTCCTGCTGACCATCACCCTGGTGATCTGGCAGCCCAAAGGCCTGGGCGTTGGCTGGAGCGCGGTGTTCGGCGCGCTCCTGGCGCTGTTCTGCGGCGTGGTGCAACTGGCCGACATCCCGGTGGTGTGGCAGATCATCTGGAACGCCACCGGCACCTTCGTCGCGCTGATCATCATCAGCCTGCTGCTGGACGAAGCCGGGTTCTTCGCCTGGGCCGCCCTGCATGTGGCGCGCTGGGGCCGCGGGCGAGGGCGCCGCTTGTTCGCCTTCATGGTGCTCTTGGGCGCCCTGGTGTCGGCGCTGTTCGCCAACGACGGCGCGGCGCTGATCCTCACGCCCATCGTGATTTCCATGCTGCTGGCCCTGCGCTTTTCGCCGGCCACCACCCTGGCTTTCGTCATGGGGGCCGGCTTCATCGCCGATACCGCGAGCCTGCCGCTGGTGGTGTCGAACCTGGTGAACATCGTCTCCGCGGACTTTTTCAAGATCGGCTTCAACCGCTATGCGGCGGTGATGCTGCCGGTCAACCTGGTGAGCGTGGCCGCGACCCTGGTGGTGCTGCTGTGGTTTTTCCGCCGTGATATCCCGCTGGATTATGACCCCCGGCAACTGGCCGAGCCGGCCAGCGCCATCCATGACCGGGCAACCTTCATGGCCGGCTGGTGGGTGCTGCTGATCCTGCTGCTGGGCTGTTTTGCCCTGGAGCCGCTGGGGATTCCCATCAGCGCCATTTCCGCGGCCTGCGCCACCTTGCTGCTGGTGATCGCGGCGCGTGGACACAAGATCTCCACCCGCAAGGTGCTCAAGGAAGCGCCATGGCAGATCGTGATTTTTTCCCTGGGCATGTACCTGGTGGTGTACGGCTTGCGCAATGCCGGCCTGACCGGGCACCTGGCTGCCTGGCTCGACGCCTTTGCCAGCGGCGGAATCTGGGGCGCGGCCCTGGGCACCGGCTTGCTCAGCGCCGGGTTGTCGTCGTTGATGAACAACCTGCCAACGGTGCTGATCGGCGCCTTGTCCATCGACGCCAGCCAGGCCACCGGGGTGGTCAAGGAAGCGATGATCTACGCCAACGTCATCGGCAGCGACCTGGGGCCGAAGATCACCCCGATCGGCAGCCTGGCGACCCTGCTCTGGCTGCATGTGCTGGAGCGCAAGGGCATTCATATCGGCTGGGGCTATTACTTCCGGGTCGGCGTCGTGCTCACCGTGCCGGTGCTGCTGGTGACTTTGGCGGCCCTGGCATTGCGGCTTTCCCTGGCCTAGCGAACCCTTACGGCTGGAGCCGGCTTGCCGGGCAAAAGGCCCGTGAGCGTTGCGCCGCTCATGAGGACGCTTTCGCTGGCAAGCCCGCGCCTACGCAGGCTGGTCTTTGGGTGGGAGGGGCTGGGGCGCGGGGACGTTGGGCCACAGATCGGCCACCAGGAACAGGCGTTCGGCTTCTTCCCAGTCCCCTTCGGCGGTTTCCTCCAGGCGCACCAGCAATTGCGCCGGGGCCTGGGCGTCCAGTTCGGCAAGCCATTGCTGCAGCTGCCCGGCGGTCCAGGCCTGTTCGGCCGGATAGCAGGCCGGAGCCAGCCAGGCGTGGCGGGGCAGGGGTTGCCAGCGCCCCGGGGCGCCCTGGGCCACGTAGGCCGGCCAGTCCCGTTGATGCAGCCAGCGTCCCCGCAAGTGTTGCGGATGGGCGCCTTCGGGCGGTTCGGCGTGGCCCGGCCAGGGGTAGAGCAGGTAGCCCCCCAGCCACAGGTGGGCGCGAAACTGCTGGATATCCAGCGCCGCCAGGGCTTCGCGGCTTTCATCGCGGGCGGAAATCGGCAGTTGGTGTTCATCCAGGTGTGCCAGTTTGCGGTCCAGGCGATCGTGGCAGCCCGGCCCCAGCCATTGCGCGCTGTTGCGGCCGTTGCCCCGTTGCGGGCCCAGGTAGAGCTTGATCGCCAGTTCCAGGTGATGCACGCCCTCGCGGTCGCGCAGCAGCATGTCCAGTTCGCCCAGGGTCTGGCCGCCACGGCGGATCGGCAGGTTGGCCGCCAGCAGTTCGACCCCGGGGGCGTGCTGCACGGCAAACTGCCAGAGGCGTTCGTAGTACAGGCCCAGGCGCCGTGTCTGGCTGCGGTTGAGCCAATGGCGCAGCGCGCTGGGGTCCAGGTCCAGGCGCTGCAGCCAGTGCGCCAGCAGTTGCGGCGCCTGCACCCAGTCGCTGCCGGACAGGGGATGGCGCTGCGGCCAGGGCGTGTGGCTGAGCATCGGCGGCGCGAGGATGACCCAGGCGAGGTCGCGGACTTCAGGTTGACGCAACTGGCGTGGAAGGCTGAGCAGATCCGGGAACAGGAGCATGCTGCGAGCATAGACGCAAACCCTTGCGTTTCGCGATAAATGCGTGCCGCTCGGTGCTCGCGCTGCGCTTCCTAAGCCCGCGTGGCTGAAAGGATTTTGTCTAACGCCGGGTTTCGCCCATAATCCTCCGTTTCGCCCGTACCCGAACCTCGCAGGAGCCCCATGGAGCAATTTCGCAATATCGGCATTATCGGTCGCCTGGGCAGCTCCCAGGTGCTGGACACAGTTCGCCGACTGAAGAAGTTTCTGCTGGCGCGCCACCTGCACGTGATCCTCGAAGACACCATCGCCGAAGTGCTGCCGGGCCACGGCCTGCAGACCTCCTCGCGCAAGCTGTTGGGCGAGGTCTGCGACATGGTCATCGTGGTCGGCGGCGACGGCAGCCTGCTGGGCGCCGCCCGGGCCCTGGCGCGGCACAATATCCCGGTACTGGGGATCAACCGCGGCAGCCTGGGGTTTCTCACCGACATCCGCCCCGATGAGCTGGAGGTCAAGGTCGCCGAAGTGCTGGACGGCCATTACCTGGTGGAAAACCGCTTCCTGCTGCAGGCCGAAGTCCGCCGTCACGCCGAGGCCATCGGCCAGGGCGACGCGCTCAATGACGTGGTGCTGCACCCGGGCAAGTCGACGCGGATGATCGAGTTCGAGATCTACATCGACGGCCAGTTCGTCTGCAGCCAGAAGGCCGACGGCCTGATCGTCGCCACGCCCACCGGCTCCACGGCCTACGCGCTGTCCGCCGGCGGCCCGATCATGCATCCCAAGCTGGATGCCATTGTGATTGTGCCGATGTACCCCCATACCTTGTCCGGAAGGCCGATCGTGGTCGATGGCAACAGTGAGCTGAAAATCGTCGTGTCCAAAGATATGCAGATCTATCCGCAAGTCTCCTGTGACGGGCAGAACCATTTCACCTGCGCACCGGGCGACACCATCACGGTCAGCAAGAAGGCCCAGAAACTGCGCCTGATCCACCCGCTGGACCACAACTACTACGAGGTCTGCCGGACCAAGCTTGGCTGGGGCAGCCGACTGGGCGGTGGAGGCGACTGATGCTCGATCCCGCGCGTAGCTACGACCTGATCGGTGACGTGCACGGTTGCGCCCTGACCCTGGAGCACTTGCTGGATCGGCTCGGGTATCACAAGCAGGGCGGTGTCTGGCGGCATCCGTCGCGCATGGCGGTGTTCCTCGGCGACATCATCGACCGCGGCCCGCGAATCCGTGAGTCCCTGCACATCGTCCACGACATGGTCGAAGCCGGTCAGGCGCTGTGCATCATGGGCAACCATGAATTCAACGCCCTGGGCTGGAGCACCCCGGCGGCCGCCGGCAGTGGCAAGCAGTTCGTGCGCGAGCACACGCCGCGCCATGCCCGGTTGATCCACGAAACCCTGACCCAGTTCGAACATCACCCGGGCGACTGGCACGACTTTCTCGAGTGGTTCTATGAACTGCCGCTGTTCGTCGACGCCGGGCGCTTTCGCGTGGTGCATGCCTGCTGGGACGCCGGCCTGATCGCGCCGCTGCGCCAGCAGTACCCCAACGGCTGCATCGACCGCGAGTTCCTCCAGGCCTCGGCGCTGCCCGACAGTTTTGCCAGCACCGCCTTCGATCGCCTGCTACGCGGCACCGACATGCGTTTGCCCCACGGCCTGACCATGACCAGTGGCGACGGCCTGACCCGGGCGTTCTTCCGCACCAAGTTCTGGGAAGACGACCCGCAGACCTACGGCGACATCGTCTTTCAGCCCGATGCCTTGCCCGATCCGGTGGCGCGCACGCCTCTGTCCCCGGCCGAGAAGAACAGCCTGCTGCGCTACGGCCCTGACGAACCGATGCTGTTCGTCGGCCACTACTGGCGCAGCGGCAAGCCGGCGCCGATCCGCCCCAACCTGGCGTGCCTGGACTACAGCGCCGTGCTCTACGGCAAGCTTGCCGCCTATCGCCTGGACCAGGAAACCCGTCTGGATCCGAATAAATTTGTCTGGGTCGACGTCGAGCGGCCCGAGGTGTTGCGATGAGCGCAGTAGCGGTTTTGCGTCTGCCCCTGGCCACGGACCTGAGTGGCTTCGTCAAGTTGCTGCAGCGCATGCAGGTGCCGCACCGGGTCAGTGAGGAGGCCGGCGAGCAAGTGCTCTGGGTGCCGGAATCCATCAGTGAAGACGTGCGCGGCCTGTACCAGCGCTTTCCCCAGGGCGATCCCGAGCAGCAACTGGATATTCCGCAGGCGGCCTCGCCGGCGCGGGTTGGCCTGGCGCAGCAGTTGCGCCGCAGCCCGGTCACCGCGCTGATCCTGCTGCTGAGCCTGGCGGTGTGCGGCATCACCTTGCTCGGTGACAACCTGCAGACCCTCGGCTGGTTCACCTTCCTCGAGTTTCGCGTGGTCGGCGACTACATCCAGTTCAGCTCCCTGGCCGACAGCCTGGCGGCGGGGCAGTGGTGGCGCCTGGTGACGCCGATGCTGATTCACTTCGGCATCCTGCACATCGCCATGAACGGCATGTGGTACTGGGAACTGGGGCGGCGCATCGAACTGCGCCAGGGCAGCATCAACCTGCTGGGCCTGACCCTGCTGTTCAGCCTGGTGTCCAACTTCGCGCAATACTATTTCAGCGGCCCGACCCTGTTCGGTGGCCTGTCCGGGGTGCTCTACGGCCTGCTCGGGCATTGCTGGATCTATCAACTACTGTCGCCCAACCCCATCTACCGCCTGCCCCGGGGCGTGCTGGTGATGATGCTGGTGTGGCTGCTGCTGTGCCTGTCCGGGCTGGTGTCGATGATCGGCTTCGGCGAAATCGCCAACGCCGCCCACGTCGGCGGGCTGCTCATCGGTTGCCTCACCGGCTTGTTGGGCGGCCTCTACAGCCGCCATAAACTGGCCCTTTAAACGCTGGAGTCGTGTATGTCGTCCTTTGTCGAAATGATCGAAAACATCACCCCCGAGATCTACCAGAGCCTGAAACTGGCAGTAGAGATCGGCAAATGGGCCGATGGCCGCAAGCTCACCGCCGAACAGCGTGAGCTGTCCCTGCAGGCGATGATCGCCTGGGAGATGCAGAACCTGCCCGAGGACCAGCGCACCGGCTACATGGGCCCGCAGGAATGCGCCTCGAAGTCGGCGCCGGTGCCGAACATCCTGTTCAAGTCGGATGCCATCCATTGATCGAGATTGGCCGCGGTTCCATCAGCAAAATGTCGGCACGCCTGGACGGGCCGAATGTTCAGTACGCGTTTCGCCTGGGTGACAGCGAGGTGCCGGTCAACCCCCTGATCGGCACCCAGGTGCGCCTGGAATACCTGGGGGCGATCCATTGCACCCATTGCGGGCGCAAGACCAAGACCAGCTTCAGCCAGGGCTATTGCTACCCGTGCATGACCAAGCTGGCCCAGTGCGATGTGTGCATCATGAGCCCTGAGCGCTGCCACTACGACGCCGGCACCTGCCGCGAGCCGTCCTGGGGCGAGCAGTTCTGCATGACCGATCACGTGGTCTATTTGGCCAACTCCTCGGGGATCAAGGTCGGCATCACCCGCGCCACCCAGCTGCCCACCCGTTGGCTCGACCAGGGCGCCAGCCAGGCGCTGCCGATCATGCGCGTGGCGACCCGCCAGCAATCGGGCTTCGTCGAAGACCTGTTCCGTTCCCAGGTGGCCGACAAGACCAACTGGCGCGCGCTGCTCAAGGGCGATGCCGAGGCCGTGGACCTGGTGGCGGTGCGCGAGCAGCTGTTCGAGTCCTGCGCCGAGGGCCTGCTGGCGTTGCAGGAGCGTTTCGGCCTGCAGGCGATCCAGCCGGTGAGCGACATCGAGCCCCTGGAAATCCGTTATCCGGTCGAGCAGTACCCGACCAAGATCGTCAGCTTCAACCTGGACAAGAATCCGATCGCCGAAGGCACGCTGCTGGGCATCAAGGGCCAGTACCTGATCTTTGATACCGGCGTGATCAACATTCGCAAATACACGGCCTATCAGCTCGCCGTGCATCAGTAGAAGGAATTCTCCATGCGCACCGAACAACCGAAGATGATCTACCTGAAGGACTATCAGGCCCCCGAGTACCTGATCGACGAGACCCACCTGACCTTCGAGTTGTTCGAGGACCACAGCCTGGTCCATGCGCAACTGGTGATGCGTCGCAACCCCGCGCGCGGCGCCGGTCTGCCGCCGCTGGTGCTCGACGGCCAGCAGCTGGAGCTGCTGTCGGTGAGCCTGTCCGACCAGTTGCTGAGCGCCAGCGACTACCAGCTGGACGACAGCCACCTGACCCTGCACCCCACCAGCGCCAGCTTCACCGTTGACACCAGCGTGAAGATCCACCCGGAAAGCAACACCGCCCTGGAAGGCCTGTACAAGTCCAGCGGCATGTTCTGCACCCAGTGCGAGGCCGAGGGCTTTCGCAAGATCACCTATTACCTCGATCGCCCGGACGTGATGAGCAAGTTCACCACCACCGTGGTGGCCGAGCAGCACAGCTACCCGGTGCTGCTCTCCAACGGCAACCCGATTGCCAGCGGCCCCGGCGAAGACGGCCGGCATTGGGCGACCTGGGAAGACCCGTTCATGAAGCCCGCCTACCTGTTCGCCCTGGTGGCCGGTGACCTGTGGTGCGTCGAGGACAGCTTCCGTACCCAGAGCGGCCGCGATGTGGCGCTGCGCATCTATGTCGAGCCGGAAAACATCGACAAGTGCCAGCACGCGATGAACAGCCTGAAGAAGTCCATGCGCTGGGACGAAGAAACCTACGGCCGGGAGTACGACCTGGACATCTTCATGATCGTCGCGGTCAACGACTTCAACATGGGCGCCATGGAAAACAAGGGCCTGAACATCTTCAACTCCAGCGCCGTGCTGGCCCGTGCCGAAACCGCCACCGACGCCGCGCACCAGCGGGTCGAGGCGATCGTCGCCCACGAATACTTCCACAACTGGTCGGGCAACCGGGTGACCTGCCGCGACTGGTTCCAGCTGTCGCTCAAGGAAGGCTTCACGGTGTTCCGCGACGCCGGTTTCTCCGCGGACATGAACTCGGCCACGGTCAAGCGCATCCAGGATGTGGCCTACCTGCGCACCCACCAGTTCGCCGAAGACGCCGGCCCCATGGCCCATGCCGTGCGCCCGGAAAGCTTTATCGAGATTTCCAACTTCTACACCCTGACCGTGTACGAAAAGGGCTCGGAAGTGGTGGGCATGATCCACACCTTGCTCGGCGCCGAAGGCTTCCGTAAGGGCAGTGACCTGTATTTCGAACGCCATGACGGCCAGGCCGTGACCTGCGACGACTTCGTCAAGGCCATGGAAGATGCCAACGGCGTCGACCTGACCCAGTTCAAGCGCTGGTACAGCCAGGCCGGTACGCCACGGCTGGCGGTCAGCGAGTTCTACGACGCCGCCGCCAAGACCTACAGCCTGACCTTCCGCCAGAGCTGCCCGCAAACCCCGGACAAGGTGGAGAAACTGCCGTTCGTGATCCCGGTGGAGCTGGGCCTGCTGGACTCGAAAGGGGCGGGCATTGCCCTGCGCCTGTCCGGTGAAAGCGCGGCCCAGGGCACCTCCCGGGTGATTTCGGTGACCGAGGCCGAGCAGACCTTCACCTTTGTCGATATCGCCGAACAGCCGCTGCCCTCGCTGCTGCGGGGCTTCTCGGCGCCGGTGAAGCTGAGCTTCCCCTACAACCGCGACCAACTGATGTTCCTCATGCAGCACGACAGCGACGGTTTCAACCGTTGGGATGCCGGCCAGCAGTTGGCCGTGCAAGTGCTGCAAGAACTGATTGCCCAGCATCAGCAGGGTCAGGCGCTGGTGATGGACGAACGTCTGGTGACCGCCCTGGGCACCGTGCTGGCGGACGACAGCCTGGACCAGGCCATGGTCGCGGAGATGCTCTCCCTGCCGGGCGAAGCCTATCTGACCGAGATCAGCGAAGTGGCGGATGTCGAGGCGATCCACGCGGCCCGCGAGTTTGCCCGTCAGCAGCTGGCCACGCGCCTGTTTGATGCGCTGTGGAAGCGTTATCAGGCCAATCGGGCAGTGTCCAAGGCCACAGCCTATGTGGCCGAGTCCGAGCATTTCGCTCGTCGCGCGCTGCAGAACATTGCCCTGTCGTACCTGATGCTCACCCACAAGCCCGAAGTGCTGGCGGCGGCCATCGAACAGTTCGACAGCGCCGACAACATGACCGAGCGCCTGACCGCCCTGGCGGTGCTGGTCAACTCGCCGTTCGAGGCCGAGAAGGCCAAGGCCCTGGCGGTGTTCGCCGAGAACTTCAAGGACAACGCCCTGGTCATGGACCAGTGGTTCAGCGTGCAGGCCGGCAGCCCGTTGCCGGGCGGCCTGGAGCGGGTCAAGGCGCTGATGCAGCACCCGGCGTTCAATATCAAGAACCCGAACAAGGTGCGCGCGCTGGTGGGGGCCTTTGCCGGGCAGAACCTGATCAACTTCCATGCGGCGGATGGTTCGGGTTATCGCTTCCTCGCGGATCTGGTGATCCAGCTCAACGGCTTCAACCCGCAGATCGCCTCGCGGCAACTGGCGCCGCTGACCCGCTGGCGCAAATACGACAGCGCCCGCCAGGCGCTGATGAAAGGCGAACTGGAGCGCATCCGCGCTTCCGGCGATCTCTCCAGCGACGTGTTCGAAGTGGTGAGCAAAAGCCTCGCCTGACGGCGGCAGCGGCGACACATAGCAGCCTCGGCTGCGCCTGTAGCCGCTGCTGAGCCTGCGAAGCTGCGCAAAGGTCCGCAGGACCTTGCTTGGCGATCGCTGTCATCCCTCTGTGGGTCTTGAGAACGATACGCAGTGCCGCCCAGACCGTTCGCAGCCTGCGGCAGCGGCTACAGGGGGGGGAGTGCGCTGCTCAAGTCGCGGTGATAGTTCTGCGCGCCAATGGCGTGCAGGATGCCCACTCGCTCAAGCTTGGCATGAACCTTCAGGTTGGCTTCGCACAGTTTCACCACAATCCCGCGCTTGTGCAGCTGACCTATCACTTCCTCCAGGGTCTGCAGCCCAGTGATATCCATGAACGGCACATGCTTGAGGCGGATGATCAGCAGCCTGGGATCGCTATGGGTCTGGGCCAGTGCCCGTTCGAAGGTTTCCGCCGCGCCAAAGAACAGGGGGCCTTCGATGGTGTAGATCAACACCCCCGGCGGCAGGGGGCCGCGGCCTTTGCCGCGCAGTTCGTTTTCCAGGTCTTCACCCACCACCTGCTGCACCTCCACCGAGGAGGCCATGCGCCGCAGGAAATGCAGCATCGCCAGGATCACGCCGATATTCACCGCGATCACCAGATCGCTGAACACTGTCAGCACAAAGGTGCACAGCAGGATCGCCACGTCCGCCCGGGGCGCGCGCTGCAGCATGCGCTTGAAGTGGTGCAGTTCGCTCATGTTGTAGGCCACCACGAACAGGATCGCGGCCAGGGCGCACAGCGGAATATTGGCTGCCAGCGGGGCGAGAAACAGGATGATCAGCGTCAGCACCCCGGCATGGACAATGCCGGCCAGGGGACTGGTGGCTCCGTTGCGGATGTTGGTGGCGGTGCGGGCGATGGCGCCGGTGGCGGCAAAGCCGCCAAACAGCGGCGTGGCCAGGTTGGCAATGCCCTGGCCGATCAGTTCCTGGTTGGAATCGTGGCGGGTGCCGGCCATGCCGTCGGCCACCACCGCCGACAGCAGCGACTCGATGGCCCCGAGCATGGCGATGGCGAAGGCCGGGCCAATCAGGTCCAGTATCCGTGGCAGGCTGATCTGTGGCAGTTGCAGGCTTGGCAAGCCCTGGGGAATGCCGCCAAAGGCGCTGCCGATGGTGGCCACGCCGTCGAACTGGAACAGCGACTGCAGGGCGGTGGCCAGGGACATGGCCACCAGCGGCGCGGGCAGGCGCTTGAGCCAGGGGATCTTCGGTAACCACAGCAACAGTCCGAGGCTGAGCAGGGCCAGCAGGGTGGTGGCCGGGTGCAGCCCGGGCAGGGACTGCAACAGGTGCCAGAGCTTTTGGTGAAAATGCTCGCCCTGGGCCACGGGCAAGCCGAAGAAGTCCTTCCACTGGCTGACCCAGATGATCACCCCGATGCCGGCGGTGAAACCGAGAATCACCGGGTCGGGGATGAATTTGATCAGGGCGCCGAGGCGGCTGATGCCCAGCAGGAACAGAATGACGCCGGCCATCATGGTCGCCAGTTGCAGGCCGTCGACCCCGTACTGGGCGGTGACCCCGGCGAGAATCACGATAAAGGCCCCGGTGGGCCCGGCGATCTGCAAGCGGCTGCCACCGAACAGCGACACCAGCAGGCCGCCGACGATGGCGGTGTAGATCCCCTGTTCGGGCTTGACCCCGGAGGCGATGGCGAAGGCCATGGCCAGAGGCAGCGCCACCACGCCGACAATCACCCCGGACACCAGGTTGCGGGCCCAGTGGGCGCGTCCCAGCAGCCCGGCTTTCCAGGCCTCGCGTATGGCAATCATGCGGTACTCCTCAAGCTCATCGGGTTGGCCTCCCATGCCGCTCATCATAGTCAACGGCGGGGGCAGGGGATGCATGCGCTGGATCAGTCTTTGGTCGCGTGACCGCAGGCCAGGGTCAAACAAGCCGTGAACGCAACGGGCGCTTGGTCGCTGTTGGGGGCGTTGAGCCGTGGTGCCCGCGGGTATCGATCAGCCAAGCGAATGCCCGAGCATTCAGGCGCCTGACCAGGCGCGCTGATTAACAAAAGATAACGTGGCGTTGATTGTCAGACCTTTCCAAAGCCCGATAGGATAGCCCGCAGCCAAAGGGGCTCTAGATTGCAGGTTTCAGGACGATCGTCGCGGTCGATCCAGGCCAGGCAAACCCCGGAAGGCGCCCTGAGAGGTCAAGTGACCTGACAATAATAATGGGGGAATGGTCTATGAGTGAGCCTGTCATGGGCGTGGTTGTTGGCCGCCCGCCGGCGCTGCGCACGTTCGCACTGCTGGCTACAGCGCTCTCGCTGTTGGGTGTCGTGACGCTGTCGACACCGGTCCTGGCCGCTGCCACCGCAGCGGATACAGTCTTTTCCATCGAATCGCCCAAAGCGGCGAAAAGCCTGATGCTCGATGTGGTCCACGCCGGCAAGCGCCTGGTGGCAGTGGGCGATCGCGGGCACATTCTCTATTCCGACGATCAGGGGGCGTCCTGGGTCCAGGCCAAGGTGCCCACCCGGCAGTTGCTGACGGCGGTGTACTTCGTCGACGACCAGCATGGATGGGCGGTGGGCCACGATGCCCAGGTCCTGGCCAGCAGCGACGGCGGTGTCACCTGGACCCGGCAGTTCCAGGACCTCAAGCGTGAAGCGCCGTTGCTCGATGTCTGGTTCAAGGACACTCGCAACGGCTTTGCCGTCGGTGCCTACGGCGCCTTGCTGGAAACCACCGACGGCGGCCAGCACTGGGAGGACGCCAGCGACCGCCTGGACAACGAAGACCAGTACCACCTCAACGCCATCGCCGAGGTCAAGGACTCCGGCCTGTTCATCGTCGGCGAGCAGGGCAGCATGTTCCGCTCGGCCGATGGCGGGCAGACCTGGGAGCGCCTCGAAGGCCCCTATGAAGGCTCGCTGTTCGGCGTGATCGGCACCGGCCAGCCGGCGACCTTGCTGGTCTATGGCCTGCGCGGCAACCTCTATCGCTCCACGGATTTTGGCGGCACCTGGCAACAGGTGGAGCTGAAAGCTGCCCGTGGCGCCCTGGAGTTCGGTCTGTCAGGCGCCACCTTGCTGGACGACGGCTCGCTGGTGATCGTCGGCAACGGCGGCAGCGTGATCCGCAGCACCGACCACGGCCAGACGTTCAGCGTGTTCAACCGCCAGGACCGCATCTCGTTGTCGGCGGTGACCGCCGCCGGCAATGGCAAGCTGATCCTGGCCGGGCAGGGCGGGGTGCGGGTTGCCGCAGCCAGCGGCGCTGAACTCGGCCAGTAGGCCGGGCACATAATAAGAAGGTGGGGAATTCCATGAGCAGTCATCACCAGGACAAGGCGAACTTTCTCGAACGCCTGATTTTCAACAACCGCCCGGCAGTGATCCTTATCTGCCTCTTGGTCAGCGCTTTCCTGTTCTGGCAAGCGACCCTGATCCGCCCGTCCACCAGTTTCGAAAAGATGATCCCGCTCAAGCACCCGTTCATCGAACGGATGATGGAGCACCGCAACGACCTGGCCAACCTGGGCAACACCGTGCGCATCTCGGTGGAGGCCCGTGACGGCGACATCTTCACCAAGGAGTACATGGAGACGCTGCGGCAGATCCACGACGAGGTGTTCTACATCTCCGGCGTCGATCGCTCTGGGCTCAAGTCGCTGTGGAGCCCCAGCGTGCGCTGGACCGAGGTGACCGAAGAAGGCTTTGCCGGTGGCGAGGTGATCCCCCAGAGCTACAACGGCTCGGCCGAGAGCCTCGACAAGTTGCGCAACAACGTCCTCAAGTCCGGTCAGGTCGGGCGCCTGGTGGCCAACGATTTCAAATCCAGCATCGTCGACATTCCGTTGCTGGAGTCCTACCCGGACCCGCAGGACCAGGGCAAGCTGCTGGCCCTGGACTATCAGAAGTTCTCCCATGAGCTGGAAGAAAAGATCCGCGACATGTTCGAGGCGCAGAACCCCAATGTGAAGATCCACATCGTCGGCTTCGCCAAGAAGGTGGGCGATCTGATCGATGGCCTGATCATGGTGGTGATGTTCTTCGGCGTGGCCTTCATCATCACCCTGGTGCTGTTGTACTGGTTCACCTGGTGCATCCGCAGCACCATCGCGGTGCTGATCACCACCCTGGTGGCGGTGGTCTGGCAGCTGGGGTTGATGCACGCCTTCGGCTTTGGCCTGGACCCGTATTCGATGCTGGTGCCGTTCCTGATCTTCGCCATCGGCATTTCCCACGGGGTGCAGAAGATCAACGGTATCGCCTTGCAGTCCAGTGACGCCGACAACGCCCTGACCGCGGCGCGGCGTACCTTCCGCCAACTGTTCCTGCCGGGGATGATCGCCATTCTCGCCGACGCCGTGGGCTTCATCACCTTGCTGATCATCGACATCGGGGTGATCCGCGAGCTGGCCATCGGCGCCTCCATCGGTGTGGCGGTGATCGTGTTCACCAACCTGATCCTGCTGCCGGTGGCGATTTCCTACGTCGGCATCAGCAAGCGCGCCATCGAACGCAGCAAGAAGGACGCCTCCCGCGAGCATCCGTTCTGGCGCCTGCTGTCGAACTTTGCCAGCCCCAAAGTGGCCCCGATCTCCATCGCCCTGGCCCTGGTGGCCTTCGGCGGCGGCCTCTGGTACAGCCAGAACCTGAAGATCGGCGACCTCGATCAGGGCGCGCCGGAGCTGCGTCCCGACTCGCGCTACAACAAGGACAACAACTTCATCATCAGCAACTACTCCACCAGTTCCGACGTGCTGGTGGTGATGGTCAAGACCGCGGCCGAAGGCTGTTCGCGCTATGAGGCCATGGCGCCGATCGACGAGCTGATGTGGAAGATGCAGAACACCGAGGGCGTGCAGTCGGCGATCTCCCTGGTGACCGTGTCCAAGCAGATGATCAAGGGCATGAACGAGGGCAACCTGAAATGGGAAACCCTGTCGCGCAACCCCGATGTGCTCAACAACTCCATTGCCCGGGCCGACGGCCTGTACAACAACAACTGCTCCCTGGCGCCGGTGCTGGTGTTCCTCAACGACCACAAGGCCGCGACCCTGGACCGCGCGGTGCATGCGGTGCAGGAATTCGCCAAGGAGCACAACAGGGACGGCCTGGAGTTCATCCTCGCCGCCGGTAACGCCGGGATCGAGGCCGCCACCAACGAGGTGATCAAGGAGTCCGAGCTGACCATCCTGATCCTGGTGTACATCTGCGTGGCCGGCATGTGCATGATCACCTTCCGCTCCTGGGCGGCGACCCTGTGCATCGTCCTGCCGCTGGTGCTGACCTCGGTGCTGGGTAACGCGCTGATGGCCTTCATGGGCATCGGCGTCAAGGTGGCGACCTTGCCGGTGGTGGCGCTGGGGGTGGGCATCGGTGTCGACTACGGCATCTATATCTACAGCCGCCTGGAAAGCTTCCTGCGTGCCGGCCTGCCGTTGCAGGAGGCCTACTACCAGACCCTGCGTTCCACCGGCAAGGCGGTGCTGTTCACCGGCCTGTGCCTGGCCATTGGCGTGTGCACCTGGATCTTCTCGGCCATCAAGTTCCAGGCCGACATGGGCCTGATGCTGACCTTCATGCTGCTGTGGAACATGTTCGGTGCCCTGTGGCTGCTGCCGGCCCTGGCGCGGTTCCTGATCAAGCCGGAGAAGCTCGCCGGGCAGAAGGGCAACTCGCTGTTCGCTCACTGATCCAGGCGTTTTCAACACTCAGCCGCGCCCTCGGGTGCGGCTTTTTCATGCCTGGTCTTCCGCGTGCAGACCTTGGCCCAGCAAGGCATTGCGAGGTTCCTTCGGCAGTGCCCGCAGGTCGCACCGGCGGCGAGTGATGACCGGGCGCAATACGGGCCCGATCCTTGGCCGCCGATCAGCTATGATTGCGCCTTTCCAATTGATGATTGATCGCTATGACCGCTGCTACCGACACCTTGCTCACCGCCCTTGAAGCCTGCGACATGCTGGAAATCGACGGCCTGCACGCCTTCGACTTCACCCTCGACGAACAGCGCCTGCTGATCGAGTGCATGGATGGCCGCGCCGCCAAGCGCTGGAGCTTTACCCTGGCCCAGGTGCAGGCCGCGACTTTTGATCAGGCGCTGCAGAGCTGGACCCTGGTCGCTGATTCCGGCGAGCACCGCCTGGTGTGCATGAGTGCGTTCAGTGCCCGCGACGAAGAGGAGGGTGAACATGAAGATGCGTAATTTCTGGCCGCTGCTGATGGCCGGCAGTGTTGGCGCCATGGCGGTCCAGGCGGCGCCCGCGGACAGCCAGGAGTTCCTGGTGGGCTCCTACACCCAGGGCCAGAGCCAGGGCCTGTATCGCCTGCATTTCAACGAGCGCACCGGGCTGATCGATGCCAAGCCGCTGCAAGTGGTGAAGAGCTCCAACCCGTCCTGGCTGACCCTGTCCAAGGACCTGAAGTTCGTCTTCGCGGTGAATGAAAACAGCCCGGGGCAGAGCGACCCCATCGGCCGTGTCAGCAGCTACAGCCTGGCGCCCAAGACCCATCAGCTGAGCCTGATCAACCAGGTGCAGAGCCAGGGCAACGAGCCCACGCACTCCAGCCTGAGCGCCGACGGCAACTACCTGTTTGTCAGCAACTATTCGGTGGACGTGGATCCGGGCGGCAGCCTGGCGGTGGTGCCGGTCAGCGATGACGGGCATCTGTCGCCGGTGGTGCAGCTCACCAGCCATCCGGCCAGCCGGGTCGACCCCGAGCGCCAGCAGTCGGCCCACGTGCATTCGTCGGTGTCGTCCCCGGACGGCCGGTTTGTGTTCGCCAACGACCTGGGCGCGGACAAGATCTTCGTCTACCGCTATGACCCCAAGGCCAACCCTGAACATCCGCTGACGCCCGCCGAACCGGCCTTTGTCCAACTGCCCCCGGGCAGCGGCCCGCGCCATCTGCTGTTCAGTGCCGACGGCAAGCGTGCCTACCTGACTTTGGAGATGAGCGCCCAGGTGGCGGTCTTCGACTATCAGGACGGCAAGCTGACCCAGCGCCAGCTGGTTGATCTGGCGGCCAATGGCAACAAGGAGAAGAAGGCCGCGGCAGCCTTGCACGCCTCCAAGGACGGTCAGTACCTCTACGTCAGCAACCGTGGCACTGCCAACCAGTTGCTGGTGTTCGCCATCGATCAGAGCAATGGCCAGCTCAAGGAGATCCAGCGCCGTTCCGTGGAAGGCGATCACCCGCGGGAATTCAGCCTCGATCCGAGCAACCGCTACGTGCTGATCGGCAACCAGAAGAGCAATGAAATCGTGGTGATCGAACGCGATGCCAAGACCGGTTTCCTCGGCAAGACCGTGCAGAAACTGCCCTTCGAAGCCCCCAGCGACATCAAGTTCCTGGTGCGTCAATAGACCGCAGGCCCCGGTATCCGGGGCCTGACTGCTTCTATCAATGACGCTGATAATGGCTACTGCTGCAAAGCATTTTTTCCCGCCAACCCTCGGGAGTAAGTTTGCTCCACAGCCCACACGGGCAAGCAAGCCAACTGAATCCGAGGGTTATACCGATGAACTTCAATCTCTTCTCCGTGATCGCCGCTTCCGCCATTTCCGCCAGCGTGGCCTTGCCCGCCAGTGCCAACGTGGAAATCAGCCAGAAGAAATCCAGCACCAACACCTACACCCAGAAATACCTGCAACAAAGCGCCCACTTCTACGCCGCCCTGGATCACAAGAACCACGGCTGATCGGCTCGCTTTGCGCCTGGGCTGGCGAGCCGGCTGGCATGTCCAGGGCGATATCTACCTGGCCCTGGAGCCACTGAGTTCCTCGCACCCGCGCCCAATCCGGCATGGCTTGCCGACCTTGTGATCGACAAGGTCGGCTCCATGTCATGGGAGGGCGCAAGGGGAAGGTTTGCTCAGGCCTGGCTGATGTCCAGCAATCGAGGCATGGCAATCGCCAGATAATCCTGCGTATCGAGCACCATCGACGCATCCAGCCGTCCCGCGTTGAAGGCTATCTCTGCGTAGCCTGTGGTCAAGGCCGGATCGACGATCAATTGAATCCGCTCATCGAAAACAAAAGGAGGGATGGCGCCGATCCGGCACCCGGTCAGTTCCATGGCGGTTTCGGCCTTCACCAGTTCGGCTTTTTTTCCGCCCAGGGCCGCTCCGACTTTCTTCATGTCCAGCTTCTGGTCGCCCGGCAGTATCACCAGGGCATAGGGGCCTGCCTGCCCCTTGAGGGAGCAAAGCATGGCCTTCGCGCCTTGGCCGGGCTCGGTGCCACGGATTTCGGCGACGCGCGCCGACTGACCCTCGGCATCGTGCATCAACACCCGGTAGGAGGCTGAGCGCGCATCGAGTAGTGCCACGAGGCGATCGAACATGGGATGCATGGGGTTTTCCTCTGGTTTACAGGAGCATGTCGTAGGACAGTTTGCTGATCAGAATCACCAGCAACACCAGGAATAGAGCCCGGACAAAGGGCACGCCCTTATGAACGGCCAGCCAGGTACCAGTGAGCGCGCCCAGGATGTTGAATGCCGCCATGGGGATTGCGATCAGGTAGAGCACGTTACCCGTTGGGATGAAGAACATGAGTGCCGCTACGTTGGTCGCGATGTTCACCAGCTTGGCCGATGCCGAGGCATGCAGAAAGTCGAAGGCGAAGCAGCGGATAAACAGGAAGATCAGGAAGCTGCCAGTGCCGGGACCGAACAGGCCATCGTAGAAACCGATGGCGCCGCCGATGACGATCGCCAGCAGTTTTTCCTTGGTACCGATGCGCACGGGTTTGTGCAGGGCGCCGAAATCTTTCTTCCAGAAGGTGTAGATCGCCATCAGTACGATCAACACCAGCACCGCCGGCCGGATCATCGACTGCGGTACGAACGACACCGTGGCGGCGCCGAAGAAGGCCATGACAAAGGCCGCGCAGGCGGCGGGGATCACAAGCCCCCAGTTGATCACCACCTTGCGCACGAAGGACCGGGCCGCGAATGTGGTGCCGCAGGCGGCCGCGACCTTGTTGGTACCCAGCAGCGCCGCCGGTTGAGCGGTGGGGAGCACGTTGAATAGCGCGGGAATCTGGATCAGCCCGCCGCCGCCCACCGCCGCATCGATCAGGCCGGCGGCGAAGGCGAACACGCAAAGAATGACAATATCGACCATGAAATCAGGCTCTGCCTATGTAGGGTTGATGAGGGGCCAGCGGCACCACGCGTGCCGGATCATTGACCCCGAAGACCCGCAACATCCAGCGATCACGGCCGTCGTAGCGGGGTGTAAAACCATCCCGGGCGTGCAGGGTTTGCTGGTTCTTGAAGATCAGCATGTCCCCTGGTTGCAGCAGTATGTGGTGCACGACATCGGGATGATCGGCGGCGGCGGCGAACAGTTGGAGGGCAAACTGCGCATTGGCGCAGGTCGCTTCGACACTCGCTTTGTTGTAGCGGCAATACAGGCCACCGGTTGCGCTTCTGTACAGCAAGGGGACGTTTTCCAGCACATTCCCCTGTTTGCCGAAGGAGGCCGGTCGGCGAACGCTGAAGTTCGGTCGTGACAATTCCTCTTCGACGCAGGCCGGCAGAATGGCCAGCACCTCGTCAATGGCGACGATGCGCGTCGGCACATCGAGCTCGCAGCGCAGGCCGGTCAGGGACAGGTACTCCGGACAGGCCGACAACTGCGAGACGGGTTCGCAGGTCAAAGGCAGGTGAGGGTTGTCGACGTGCATGCCCAGATCCGCGCGCGAGCCATAGGAGCTCTTTTCAGTCTCTCGCTTGTGCTTGGGCGATACATGACGGAACACGGTGTCGTGGCTTTCACCCTCGTAGGCCAGTGGACGGGTTTGCAGAGTTTGCAGCACGGACAAAATAGCCCCGGCCAGCGTCGGCACGTTCTCGATACCTGGTTCCAGGTCATAGGGCGTGGCCGGCAGTTGCGGGTCCAGCGGCAGCCCCCTGACGATCATCGCCACGTCACGGGCCTGTGGAAAATTGCGTAGCTGCTGGATTTTTTCCGGGCACAGGACACTTTCCAGCAACAGCCCCAGGGCCGGCATGTGGCGGATACCCGAGGCACTATCGGTCACATCCAGCGATGCCAGACCGGCCTGAAGTGTGCGTTGTTCTTCGAGCGACAGATGAATTTGCGGTATCTCCCGTCGGGTCGAAGTCACTGATTTTTTTTCCAGCCATTCATAAGTGGCTTCATCAACACAAGCTGCGGCTTTACCGATTACTTCATCCAGCTTTGACACGTCCTTGCGCTCCAGTTTGCCCCATCCTTGTGGGTTGAGCGGGAAGGTTAACGGAAGGGCCTTTTTTTGTGTTGCAATGCCGCGTTGTGAAAAATGCAATGAGGTGGACAGTGGCATTGAATATGTTGGGGGAACTTGAAGCCTTCGCGACCGTGGCTCGCAAGCGCAGCTTCGTCGCCGCGGCACGGGCTCTGGGGCGCTCCCCCAGCGCTCTGACCCGTGCCGTTCAAGCCCTGGAGGAAAGTGTGGGGCTCAAGTTGTTCAATCGCTCGTCCAATGCCGTGAGCCTGACCGAGGCGGGTGAATGCTTATTGCCCCACGCGCACAAAATGCTCGACCTGCAACGTGAGGTGGACGAAGACCTGTCTGGTCTCAGCGGCCTGGCCTCCGGTTGGATCCGTTTTTCCGCCCCCGAGTTTCTCGGACAAGGGGTATTGCCCCGGCTGATCGCGCAATACTGCGAGCGTTATCCAGACGTTAATATCGATGTGATTTTCACCGATGAGATCATCGACCCGGCCAAGAGCAAGCTGGATTTCTCGATTCGCGGCGCTTTTCCACAATCCAGTGACTTGATCGGCTTTGCGCTCTGGAGTTACTCACGTTATCTGTACGCCAGCCCCGGCTACCTGGAGCGCAACGGCATGCCCGACTCCATCGAGGCACTGGAGTCGCATTCGCTGATCCTGCATACGGCGCCACGGATTCTCAAGGAGTGGAATTTTCGCAGTGAGGAGCAGGCCATCAGCTTTCGGGTTCATCCCAAGTTTCGTTTCAGCTCCGGTCTGGCGGTATTCCAGGCAGCCCTGGCGGGCGTCGGGATCGCCCGCTTGGCGGATTGGATGGCGGAGCCTGAAGTGGCAGCGGGGCGCCTGCGCCGGGTTTGTCCTGAGTACAAGCTCACCTCCAGCAGCGGTGAGAGCCCACAGATGCACGCGGTGTACCCGGCCGGAAATTTGCCGCTGCGGGTGAAGGCATTGCTGGAGATGATCCGCGACTTAGGTGAAAGCCTGGAATGTAAACGCGGCTAAGCACTCATTTTGCGTGGCGGTGGCACATAGCCATGTGTTTAAATTTGACGCTGAATTATTGACTCTTTCCCGAGCAAGGATCGAAAGCATGCTGACGCGTCTGGCTGTGGTTCTGCTGTTGCTCTATTCCACCCCCATCCTGTCTTCTGCCCAGCCTGTAGAAGGTGAGCCAGAAACCTCTCGCGAGCGTTTGACCAGCCTGTTGCAGGACTGAGGTTCGAGGTTGGATTGAGCGTGGCAATCAAGGAAGGAACGGGTCCCGGAATCGGGACCCGTTTGTCTGGGGTCAGTCCTTGGACGAACCGCGCTTGACCAGTTTCATCACCACCACGAAGAACACCGGGACGAAGATCACCGCCAGGGTCGCGGTGATCATGCCGCCGATCACGCCGGTGCCGATGGCCTGCTGGCTGGCGGAGCTGGCGCCGGTGGCGATGGCCAGGGGCACTACGCCAAGGATGAAGGCCAGGGAAGTCATGACGATCGGCCGCAGGCGCAGGCGCGCGGCCTGCACCGTGGCGTCGATCAGGTCGTGGCCTTCGTCGTACAGGCTCTTGGCGAACTCGATGATCAGGATCGCGTTCTTCGCCGACAGGCCGATGATGGTGATCAGGCCGACCTTGAAGAACACGTCGTTGGGCATCCCGCGCAAGCTCACCGCCAGCACCGCACCCAGCACCCCCAGGGGCACCACTAGCAGCACCGAGGTCGGAATCGACCAGCTTTCATACAGCGCCGCCAGGCACATGAACACGATCAGCAGCGACAGCCCCAGCAACAGCGGCGCCTGACTGCCCGAGAGGCGTTCCTGCAAGGACAGACCGGTCCACTCCAGGCCCAGGCCGGCGGGCAACTGGCTCACCAGCCGCTCGATTTCCTGCATGGCCTCGCCGGTGCTGTGCCCGGGTGCCGGCTCGCCGGAAATGGCGATGGCCGGGTAGCCGTTGTAGCGGGTCAGCTGGGCCGGGCCCAGGGTCCAGCTGGCGCGGACGAAGGCTGACAACGGCACCATCTTGCCGGCGCTGTTGCGCACCTGCATCCGCAGCAGATCCTCGACCTGGCTACGCTGGTCGCCCTCGGCCTGGACCACCACCCGCTGCATCCGTCCCTGGTTGGGAAAGTCATTGATGTAGGCCGAGCCCAGGGCGGTGGACAGCAGGTTGCCGATGTCGGCGAAGGACACGCCCAGGGCGTTGGCCTGCTTGCGGTCCACTTCCAGCTGCACCTGGGGTGCTTCGGCCAGGGCGCTTTCGCGGACGTTGGCCAGGATCGCGCTCTTTTCCGTGGCAGCCAGCAGCTCGCTCCGGGCCTGCATCAGCGCACCATGGCCGACACCGCCGCGGTCCTGCAGACGGAACTCGAAGCCGCTGGAGGTGCCCAGGCCGTCGATCGGCGGCGGCAGCACGGCGTAGACCACGGCGTCCTTGAGCGCGCTCAGCGCCGCGTTGGCCCGGTCGGCGATGGCCATGGCCGAGTCGTCGCTGCCCCGTTGCGACCAGTCCTTGAGGGTGGTGAAGGCCAGCGCCGCGTTCTGTCCGCTGCCGGAGAAACTGAAGCCGAGGATGATGGTGCTGTCGCCCACGCCCGGCTCGCCGGCGTTGTGCGCTTCGATCTGCTCCACCACCTTGACCGTGCGGTTCTGGCTGGCGCCGGGCGGCAGCTGGATATCGGTGATGGTGTAGCCCTGGTCCTCCACCGGCAGGAAGGAGGAGGGCAGGCGACTGAACAGCAGCGCCATGATCGCCAGCAGCGCGATGTAGATCAGCAGGTAGCGGCCGGTGCGCTTGAGGGCGTAGCTCACACCGCCCTCGTAGCTGTTGCTCAGGCGTTCGAAGCGCCGGTTGAACCAGCCGAAGAAGCCCTTGCGCTCATGGTGCTCGCCCTTGGCAATGGGCTTGAGCAGGGTGGCGCACAGGGCCGGGGTCAGAGTCAGGGCGAGGAACGCCGAGAACAGGATCGAGGTGGCCATGGACAGGGAGAACTGCTGGTAGATCACCCCCACCGAACCCGGCATGAAGGCCATGGGAATGAACACCGCCACCAGCACCAGGGTGATGCCGATGATGGCGCCGGTGATCTGCTTCATCGCCTTGCGCGTGGCTTCCTTGGGCGACAGGCCCTCGCTGGCCATGATCCGCTCGACGTTCTCCACCACCACGATGGCGTCGTCCACCAGGATGCCGATGGCCAGCACCATGCCGAACATGGTCAGCACGTTGATCGAGAACCCCAGGGCCAGCATGGTGGCGAAGGTGCCCATCAGCGCCACCGGCACCACCAGGGTCGGGATCAGGGTGTAGCGGATGTTCTGCAGGAACAGGAACATCACCAGGAACACCAGGGCCATGGCTTCCACCAGGGTGTAGATCACCTTGGTGATCGAAACCTTGACGAAGGGCGAGGTGTCGTAGGGGATCTTGTATTCCACCCCGGCCGGGAAGTAGCGCGACAGCTCGTCCATCTTGGCGCGGATCAGGGTCGCGGTGCTCAGGGCGTTGGCCCCCGGAGACAGCTGCACACCGACCGCGGTGGACGGCTTGCCGTTCAGGCGCGTGCCGAACTGGTATTCCTGGCTGCCGACTTCCACCCGCGCCACATCGCCGATGCGCACGGTGGAGCCGTCCGGGTTGGCCCGCAGGACGATGTCGGCGAACTCCTCGGGAGTGGTCAACTGGCCCTTGACCAGAATGGTCGCGGTGATTTCCTGGCTGGACGGGTTGGGCAGGTCGCCGATGCTGCCGGCCGGCACCTGGGCGTTCTGCGCCGCCACCGCGGCATTGACGTCCGCCGGCGTGAGGTTGAAACCGACCAGCTTCTGCGGGTCGACCCAGATCCGCATGGCCCGTTCGGCGCCGTACAGCTGGGCCTTGCCGACGCCATCGACGCGACGGATCTCGTTCATCACGTTGCGCGCCAGGTAGTCGCTGAGGCCGACATTGCTCAGGCGCCCGTCGTTGGACGTCAGGGTGATCAGCAACAGGAAGCCGGCGGACACCTTCTCCACCTGCAGGCCTTGCTGGGTCACGGCCTGGGGCAGGCGCGGCTCCACCGCCTTGAGGCGGTTCTGCACATCGACCTGGGCCAGCTCCGGGTTGGTGCCGGGCTGGAAGGTGGCGGTGATGGTGGCGCTGCCCAGGCTGCTCTGGGAGGAAAAGTACAGCAGGTGATCGGCGCCGTTGAGCTCCTGCTCGATCAGGCTGACCACCGATTCGTCCAGGGTCTGCGCCGAGGCACCCGGATAGACCGCGTAGATCTCGATCTGCGGCGGCGCCACGTTGGGGTACTGCGCCACCGGCAACTGGGGAATCGCCAGGGCGCCACCCAGGAGGATGAAAAAGGCGACCACCCAGGCAAAGACCGGGCGGTCAATAAAGAATTGCGGCATGTCGTACTACCTACTGGCCAGGGGGCTGGGCGAGTGCAAGGGGAGTGGCGTCGATCTGCACCTGCTCGCCGGGACGGGCGTGCTGCAAGCCTTCGACAATGACTCGGTCACCGGGCTTGAGGCCCTCGGTGACGATCCAGCGGTCTTTCTGCACCCCGCCCAGTTGCACCGGGTGCTGCACCACGCGGTTCTCGGCATCCACCAGCAGTACCTGGGCGATGCCGGCGCTGTCACGCTGGATGGCCCGTTGCGGCACGCTGATGCCCTGTTGGTTGACGGCCTGCTCCAGGCGCACCCGCACGAAGCTGCCCGGCAGCAGGTCGAGGTCCGGGTTGGGGAACTCACTGCGCAGGATGATCTGCCCGGTGCCCGGGTCGACGCTGATGTCGGCGAACAGCAACTTGCCCGGCAACGGGTAGAGGCTGCCGTCGTCCTGGATCAGGGTGGCCTTGGCCTGGTCCTTGCCGACCTGCTGCAACTGCCCGGCGCGCAAGGCCCGGCGCAGTTCGTTGAGCTCGCGGGTGGATTGGGTCAGGTCGGCGTGGATCGGGTTCAACTGCTGGATCAGCGCCATGGGAGTGGATTCGTTCTGGCCCACCAGGGCGCCTTCGGTGACCAGGGCGCGGCCGACACGCCCGGAAATCGGCGCGGTGACGGTGGCGAAGTCCAGGTTGAGCTTGGCGCGCTTGACCGCGGCCTGATTGGCCGCCACCTCGGCGTCGGCCTGGCGCCGTGCTGCCCGGGCGTTGTCGTATTCCTGGCC
The DNA here is from genome assembly GCF_029237275.1 of Pseudomonas sp. 3MA1. NCBI lineage: Bacteria > Pseudomonadati > Pseudomonadota > Gammaproteobacteria > Pseudomonadales > Pseudomonadaceae > Pseudomonas > Pseudomonas sp. 3MA1. The sequence continues at coordinate 110,992 of NZ_JAACFX010000006.1, forward strand.
GCTGATGGCCTGGTCGGCGATCAGCTTGGCAAAGCGCTGCTCCTGCAGGCGCGCCTGGAAGGCGCTGGCCTCGGCCTTGCTCAGGTTGGCCCGGGCGCTGTCCAGGTCGGCCTGGAAGGGCGCCGGATCGATGCGGAACAGCACATCGCCCTGCTTGACGTCGGAGCCTTCGCGGAAGGTCTGTTTCAGCACCACACCGGCCACCCGGGCGCGCACTTCAGCACTGCGTGGCGCGGCGATGCGTCCGCTCAATTCGCTGGTGATGGACAGGGCCTGGCTCTGCACCGTCTCGATCCGCACGGTGGCGGTCGGTGGTGCCTGTTCGCCTTCGGTCTTGCTGCAGGCGCTCAACGCCGTCGCCAGAACCAGCAGGCAGAGTGGCGCGAGGAGTTTATTCGACATGCTGATACCCCAATAATGACCTCGGCATGCTAAGGGCATGGGTCAAGGCCCGCTGTGAAGCTGTGTAGGTGCTGTGTGAAAAAGTGTGAAGCGGGCGCGCTTGCGCGCAGAGTGTTGTATATCCTTGGCGCCTTGCTGCTGTTGCCCGGTGCTCTATAAGGAACGCCGCTACTCCGTATTTCTTCAATAAAGACTCCTTGTCATGCCCAATATTCTTCTTGTCGAAGACGACACCGCGCTCTCGGAGCTGATTGCCAGCTACCTGGAGCGCAATGGCTATCAGGTCAGTGTGATCAGTCGCGGCGATCAGGTGCGCGAACGGGCCAAGGCCAGTCCGCCGGACCTGGTGATCCTCGATCTGATGCTGCCGGGCTTGGATGGTTTGCAGGTCTGTCGCTTGTTGCGCGCCGATTCGGCCACCTTGCCGATCCTGATGCTGACCGCCCGCGATGATAGCCATGATCAGGTGTTGGGTCTGGAAATGGGCGCCGACGACTATGTGACAAAACCTTGCGAACCGCGAGTGCTGCTGGCCCGGGTGCGTACCCTGTTGCGCCGCAGCAGCCTCGGCGAGCCGCAGACCGCCAGCGACCAGATCCTCATGGGCAACCTGTGCATCGACCTGTGCGAGCGCACCGTGACCTGGCGCGAACAGTTGGTGGAGCTGTCCAGTGGCGAGTACAACCTGCTGGTGGTGCTGGCCCGGCATGCCGGCGAAGTGCTGAGCCGCGACCAGATCCTCCAGCGGCTGCGGGGCATCGAGTTCAACGGCACCGACCGCTCGGTGGACGTGGCCATTTCCAAGTTGCGGCGCAAGTTCGACGACCACGCCGGCGAAGCGCGCAAGATCAAGACCGTCTGGGGCAAGGGCTACCTGTTCAGCCGCTCCGAGTGGGAATGCTGATTCCATGCTGCGCATCCTGGTCCGGCTGTACCTGATCACCATCGTCGCCTTCAGCGCGGCGATCTACCTGATTCCGGACCTGGTGATCAAGGTCTTCCACGAGCGCTTCGTGGATTACAACCTGGAACAGTCCCGCGGCCTGCAAGGCTTGATCGTCAAGCAGTTCCGCGCCGTTCCCGCCGCGCAGTGGCCGGATCTGGTCAAGGAAATGGACCAGGAATTCCATCCGCTGCAAGTGGCCCTGGTACGCATCGACGACCCGGATTTCAGCCCTTACGAACGCGAGCGCCTGGCCCGCGGCGAAAAGGTGGTGCGCCTGGGGGACTGGGGCTGGCGCACCCTGGCGGTGTCGCCGCTGGACGAGCAACTGGCGGTCAAGCTGGTGGTGCCGCCGGATCCGCTGGACGTCAACCTGCTGTACTGGAGCATCAACGTGCTGATCGTCGCGGTGCTGCTGGCCTGCCTGCTGCTTTGGGTCAGGCCGCACTGGCGCGATCTGGAGCGCTTGAAGCGCACTGCCGAGCGCTTCGGCAAGGGCCACTTGAGTGAACGCACGCAACTGCCCGGCAGTTCCAACATCGGCAGCCTGGCCCATGTCTTCGACACCATGGCCGGGGACATCGAGCAGCTTCTCAACCAGCAGCGGGACCTGCTCAACGCCGTGTCCCATGAGCTGCGCACCCCCTTGACCCGGCTGGATTTCGGCCTGGCCCTGGTGCTCTCCGACGATCTGCCGGCGGCCAGCCGCGAGCGCCTGCAAGGGCTGGTGGCGCATATCCGCGAGCTGGATGAACTGGTGCTGGAATTGCTGTCCTACAGCCGCCTGCAGAACCCGGCCTGCCTGCCGGAGCAGGTCGAGGTGTCCCTGGACGAGTTCATCGACAGCATCCTGGGCAGCGTCGACGACGAGCTGGAGTCGGACCTGGTCATCGATGTGCTGCTGCACGGCACCCTGGAGCGTTTCACCCTGGACCCGCGGCTCACCGCCCGGGCCCTGCAGAACCTGCTGCGCAACGCCACCCGCTACTGCGAGAAACGCATCCAGGTCGGGGTGCTGGTCAGCGACGAGCGCTGCGAGATCTGGGTGGACGATGACGGCATCGGCATTCCCGACGCTGAGCGCGAACGGGTGTTCGAGCCGTTCTATCGCCTGGATCGCAGCCGCGACCGCTCCACCGGCGGTTTTGGCCTGGGGCTGGCCATCAGCCGCCGCGCCCTGCAAGCCCAGGACGGCACCCTGACCGCCGAGGCCTCGCCCCTGGGCGGCGCACGTTTTCGCCTGAGCCTGCCCCGGCCGCAAGGGGCGAAAGCCCACTGACTTCAAGAGCACGCGCCAACCCGCAGCCAGTCCCGCTTTTGGCCAATGCGCTGGCTTACGGGGCGGCGACGCCACTTGCTATAGTTCGGCCCTCATTTTCCGCCCAGTAAAGGATCACTGCCATGTCCGAATACCAAGCCTTTCGCGTCGAACTCGCTGACAACATCGCCCATGTGCAGATCAACCGCCCGGAAAAGATCAATGCCATGAACGCTGCGTTCTGGAGCGAGATCGTCGAGATCTTCCGCTGGATCGACGACACCGACGCGGTGCGGGTGGTGGTGCTCAGCGGCGCCGGCAAGCACTTTTCCTCAGGCATCGACCTGATGCTGCTGGCCGGGGTGGCCAACGAACTGGGCAAGGACGTGGGCCGCAACGCGCGCCTGCTGCGGCGCAAGATCCTGCAACTGCAATCCTCCTTCAATGCCGTGGACAACTGCCGCAAGCCGGTGCTGGCGGCGATCCAGGGCTACTGCCTGGGCGGCGCGATCGACCTGATCAGCGCCTGCGACATGCGTTACGCCGCCGATGACGCGCAGTTCTCGATCAAGGAAATCGACATCGGCATGGCCGCGGATGTCGGCACACTGCAACGTTTGCCGCGTATCATCGGCGACGGCATGTTGCGCGAGCTGGCCTACACTGGGTGCACCTTCGGTGCCGAGGAAGCGCGTCACATCGGCCTGGTCAACCGCACCTACCGCGATGCCGCCAGCCTGCTGGACGGGGTCATGGAGATTGCCCGGGAGATTGCCGCCAAGTCGCCGATCGCGGTCAGCGGCACCAAGGAAATGCTCAGCTACATGCGTGACCACCGGATCGACGACGGCCTGGAATATGTCGCCACCTGGAACGCCGCGATGCTGCAATCCACCGACTTGCGTGTGGCCATTGCCGCCCACATGAGCAAACAGAAACCCGAATTTCTGGATTGATTGACGATGATTGAACGCTGGACCACCGCAGTACTGGATACCCAACTTCCTGGCGGCTGGGCCGTGGCCCGTGGCCCGGACGGCTTTCTTTATGACGACAACGGCGCGCTGTTCCCGCGGCACTGGCTCAAGGGCCAGGACCTGCCGCTGCTGGCCGAGCACGGCATCGGCCATCTCGATGGCGAGCCGGTGTACCTGCTGGAGCTCAGTGGCCGCGCCGACGTGGCGGGCTGCGGCTGGAAAGGCCTGCGGGCCTTCATGCTGGAGGGCGATCACACCCTGTACAAGGTCCTGGGCTATGCCGCGCAGATCGGCACCTGGGCCCGGGAGCATCGCTTCTGCGGCAGTTGCGGCCGGGCCATGCGGCAAGTGCCGGGGGAGCGGGCGATGTACTGCGAGCCTTGCGATCTGCGGGCCTACCCGCGGATTTCACCGAGCATGATCGTGCTGGTCACCCGCGGCGACGAGATTCTCCTGGCCCGTTCGCCGCGTTTCGTCACCGGGGTCTACAGCACCCTGGCCGGCTTTGCCGAGCCCGGCGAGTCGGCGGAGGACTGCCTGATCCGCGAAGTGCGCGAAGAGGTGAGCATCGAGGTCAAGAACATCCAGTACGTGGGCAGCCAGTGCTGGCCGTTCCCGCATTCGATGATGCTGGGCTTTCACGCCGAATATGCCGGCGGCGAAATCGTGCCCCAGGAAGACGAGATCGAGGACGCCCAGTGGTTCAACGTCCATGCGCTGCCGCCGTTGCCGGCCTCGCGCTCGATCGCCCGCTACCTGATCGACCTCTATGTGGCGCGTCGTCTAGGCCACGCTGAACCAGTGCTGCCAGGCTAGGCGCACGGTCAATCCGAGCACCACGGTGATGAACACCGGGCGAATGAACTTGGCACCACCGCTGATGGCGGTGCGTGCCCCGAAGAAGGCCCCGACCATCACCGACAGGCCCATGCACAGGCCGATGATCCAGTCCACCTGCCCGGAGAACACGAACACCGACAGCGCCGCGATGTTGCTGACGAAGTTCATGCTGCGGGCCACGCCGCTGGCCTTGACCAGGTCGATGGGGTAGAGCAGCAGGCTGCTCACGGTCCAGAACGCTCCGGTGCCGGGCCCGGCCACGCCGTCGTAGAAGCCCAGGCTGAAGCCCTGGCTCGATTGCCACTTCTTCTTGATCGGCGCGTCGCTGTCCAGCGGCGCCTTGGGCGTGCCGCCGAACAGCAGGTACAGGCCGCAGGCGAAGACGATCACCGGCAGCATCTTGTTCAGCCACTCGGCCGGCAGGTAATGGGCGACGATGGCCCCGGTCAGCGCGCCCACCAGGGTGCCGACGATGGCGTGCATCCACTGCCTGGGGTGGAACAGCTTGCGCCGGTAGAAGGTGAAGCTGGCAGTGGCCGAGCCGAAGGTCGAGCTGAGCTTGTTGGTCCCCAGCACCAGATGCGGCGGCAAGCCGGCGGTGAGCAGAGCCGGGGTGGTCAGCAGGCCGCCACCGCCGGCAATGGCGTCGATGAAACCAGCGATGAAGGCCACGAGGGCGAGAATGGCGAGGGTGGTCAGGTCAACGCTGAGATCGAAGGGCATGGATTCGGCTTATTGTTCGGCGGGAAGCGCAAAGGGGGCTGCGCGCAAGACCGCCATCTTACCTGCAACCCCGCCCGCTGCGCGACCGCCTCGACCTTGGTCTGATACCCCTATCGTAGGAGCCGGCTTGCCGGCGAATGGGCCTTTGAGCCTTGCGCACGACCGGAGGGTGCCTTCGCTGGCAAGCCAGCTCCTACGGACGGTGCAGGGAAGGGTTAGCGTTGCGGGCCGTTGCCGATCTGCCAGACAAAAGGCGGTTCGCTGCCGTTGATCTGCCAGTCGCCGACGATCCGCGCCTTGTAGATCACCGGGTTGTGCGAAGACACGGTGCGCGCATTGCGCCAATGCCGATCCAGGGCCTTGCCCTGGCGAATGTCCGAGGCCCCGAGGGCGTTGAACAGCTCACTGGTGGCACGCTGGATCAGTTCGGTGACCACCACCTGGGCCGTGGCCGATTCGATCTCCGCCGCCACATTGGCCGCTCGCTCCTGCGCCTCATCCCCGGCAAAGCGCGCCAGGTAGGCCTGTTGGGCCGGTGCCGCCGCGCGGACTGTCGCGGCCTCGGCCGCGTACACCAGGGCGGCAATCTCGCCCACCACTTGCTGCACCTGGGCATCGGCGCTGACCTGGGGCGCGTTGCCGTGACTGTAGATGCGCTTGCGCACCCGCACTTCGTGGGCCACATCGCGCAGCGCGGCGCGGCCGATCCCGGCCAGGGTCGCCAGCAGCACCAGTTGGTAGAAGGCCGTCTGGTACTTGAAGCGGGTGGCGAAGTCGATGATGTTCTCGGCCTCGACTTCGGCGTCGTTGAAACGCGAGGTGCCACTGCCGGTGGTGCGCTGGCCGAAACCATCCCAGTCATCGCTCTGCTGGATGCCCGGCTGACGGGTGCGCACCGCCGCGATCACATCGCCGCCGGTGTCCGTGCGCTGGGCGTAGACATCGATCCAGTCGGAGAAAATGCTGCCGGTGCTGTAGAACTTCTCGCCGTTGAGGCGCCATTTTTCGCCGTCCGGCGTCACCTTGGTCATGACCTGGCCAATCTCCACCGCGCCGATCTCGGTCCAGGCGCAGCCGACGATATCGCCCTCGACAAAGCGCTTGAACCACAGGTCCCGGCCCGGCCCGGGCGCAGCGTTGAGGCGGTCCTCGGCAAAGGCGAAGTGCCCGCGCAGGGCCTGGGGCACATTGGCGTCGGCTTCGGCCAGCTCGATCAGCAGTTGCAACAGCTGGGGCAGGGAGGCACCGCCGCCGCCATATTCCACGGGCACCCGCACGGCGCCGAAGCCGGCCTGCTTGAGCCACTGGATGGGTTCATAAGGCAAGGTGCGGCTGTGCTCGCGCTCCACGGCACCGGCGGCGATGCGCTGGAAGATCGGGCGGAAGCGCTCGGCCAGAGGCGCGTAATCGACCCCCAAGGACAATGGATTGATTACCTGGTGTTCAGTCATGGCGTAGCTCCTGGGTTCGGCAGAAAAAACAGTGGGTGCCTAGGCGGCCCTTTGCACACCGCTTGCACACAGCATGCCGAGATCCCGCGGCCCGGCCTGCCTGGGGATCGGCCCGCGGCAGGGGCGGCCAACTGTTGCCCGGGCAACACATCATCAACAAATCGTCCGTTTGCGCGGTGTTGCGACGCTGCGCTCGCCGCGGATACAGGCCGCGGCCGGACCCGCTACAGCAAGTGCGCAGGCGCCGCCCGCCAGCCGAGCGCGGCCCGGCCCGGCGCGCTTTGGCGCGGATCTTCGAAGCCTGTGGGGCGGGTCGAGCCAGGCCACCGGCAGGCGCTGGCACGCTTGCTGCTCTGGTCCTTGCACCTTTACCTGTCCCGAGGAACGAGCCATGAGTCAGCAAGCCGTGAAATTTGCCTATTGGGTGCCCAACGTCAGCGGTGGTCTGGTGGTGAGCAAGATCGAGCAGCGCACCCACTGGGGCATCGACTACAACCGCAAACTGGCGCAGATCGCCGAGGAGGCCGGTTTCGAATACGCCCTGACCCAGATCCGCTTCACCGCCGGCTATGGCGCCGAGTACCAGCACGAGTCGGTGGCCTTCAGCCACGCGCTGCTGGCCGCCACCAGCAAGCTCAAGGTGATCGCGGCGATCCTGCCCGGGCCCTGGCAACCGGCGCTGGCGGCCAAGCAGCTGGCTACCATCGATCAACTGACCAATGGCCGGATCGCGGTGAACATTGTCAGCGGCTGGTTCAAGGGCGAGTTCCAGGCGATTGGCGAGCACTGGCTGGAGCACGACGAGCGCTATCGGCGTTCCGAGGAGTTCATCCGTTCCCTGCGCGGGATCTGGAGCCAGGACCACTTCACCTTCAAGGGCGACTTCTATCGCTTTGACAACTACAGCCTCAAGCCCAAGCCCCTGGGCCAGCCGGAGATCTTCCAGGGCGGCAGTTCGCGGGCGGCGCGGGACATGGCCGCGCGTGTGTCGGACTGGTACTTCACCAATGGCAACAGCGTCGAGGGGATCAAGGCCCAGGTGGACGATATCCGCGCCAAGGCCGCGGCCAACCAGCATTCGGTGAAAGTCGGGGTGAATGCCTTTGTGATCGCCCGGGACACCGAGGAAGAAGCCCGGGCGGTGCTGGCGGAGATTATCGACAAGGCCGATCCGCAGGCGGTGAATGCCTTTGGCGATGCAGCAAAGCAGGCCGGCAGGGCCTCGCCCGAAGGCGAGGGCAACTGGGCCAAGTCCAGCTTCGAGGACCTGGTGCAGTACAACGACGGCTTCAAGACCAACCTGATCGGCACCCCGCAGCAGATTGCCCAGCGCATCGTCGAGTTGAAGGCGGTGGGGGTGGACCTGGTGCTGGCGGGGTTCCTGCATTTTCAGGAAGAGGTCGAATACTTCGGCAAGTGGGTATTGCCCCTGGTGCGGGAGCTGGAAGCCCAGGCCCGGCTCAAGGAGCAAGAAGCCGCGGCGTGAACGCCGCGTTGCTTACCGGCGAAGCGGTTCACCAGCCCGATGCAAGGCTTGTTGCACGAGATTGCCTTGTAGGAGCCGGCTTGCCGGCGAAAGGGCCTTTGGCCTCGGTGCAAGGCTTGAGGACGCCTTCGCTGGCAAGCCAGCTCCTACGGGGGCGCTAGGTATAAGAACCTTGGGCCGGGTTACAGGCCCAGGTCGCTAAGGCCTGGGTGGTCATCCGGGCGCCGGCCCAGGGGCCAGTGGAACTTGCGCTCGGTTGCCTTGATCGGCATGTCGTTGACGCAGGCAAACCGCCGGGCCATCAGGCCTTGTTCGTCGAACTCCCAGTTCTCGTTGCCGTAGGAACGGAACCAGTTGCCCGAGTCGTCGTGCCATTCATAGGCGTAGCGCACGGCGATGCGGTTGTCGGTAAAGGCCCAGAGTTCCTTGATCAGGCGGTAATCCAGCTCCTTGGCCCATTTGCGGGCGAGAAAGGCCTTGGCCTCTTCGCGGTTGTGGGCGAACTCGGCGCGGTTACGCCATTGGGTGTCCAGGGTGTAGGCCAGGGACACCCGTTCCGGGTCCCGGGAGTTCCAGCCATCTTCAGCCAGACGGATCTTTTCAATCGCCGACTCGCGAGTGAAAGGCGGAAGGGGCGGGCGCACTTGAGCGTTAGACGACATGATTTGTCTCCAATGAAAGTTGCTGTTCAAACAAAGCAGTTGCACTTGTTTAAAACAATCAGAGGTCCAATAACTTTCGCGCCATGCATTGCGCATTATCAGCAGCACTGTGATCGCCCATGACAAGGGCAACGGTAATGGCGCCATCGATCAGGATCAGCAGTTGCGCTGCCAGTCCCTCGGGATGTTGCACGCCATGTTCTTGGCAAAGCTCGGTCACGAAATCGAGCAGTTTCTGTTTATGTTGTTTCGCCACCTGGCGCACCGGGTCTTGTGGATCGCCCGTCTCGCCGCTGGTGTTGATAAAGGCGCAGCCGCGAAAACCTTCGGATTCGAACCAGCCCTTGAGCACGCTGAACAGCGCCAGCAGCCGCTGCGCAGAGCCTTCGGCCCGGTTGACTTCGGTCCTGTACCAGTGCATCCAGCGCTGGTCGCGACGCTCCAGGGCGGCCACCACCAGTTCGTCCTTGTTGTTGAAATAGCGATAGATGCTCTTTCTAGAGACCCCGGCTGTCTTCACCAACAGATCCATGCCCGTGGCGGCAATGCCGCTCTTGTAGATCAGCTTCTCGGTGACGTCGAGGATAATGTCGCGTGTTTCAGGGGGAGTGATTTCGTTCATGGAGCAAAGAGTAGAACGATCGTTCTCCTTGGTCAAATAATTATTTTGTCGATTATCGAAGTTCCCCTGCGATGTAGGAGCTGGCTCGCCAGCGAAGGCGTCACCGGGTCTTGCGCAGTATCCGAAGGCTCCTTCGCCGTTCAGGGCGGGGCAAATGGTCTTGTACAGGTCGGGCAGGGGACTCAGCCTGTTGCATGGTGTAAGCTCTTGCGCTCTTTGGATTTGAGCCACTGCGAGCCCTATGCCGTCGCTTTTCAAACGTTCCCTGCTGCCCAAGCTGCGCAGCTTCCCCCTGGCCGCCGAGGCCTTCACCACGCTTGCCGGCGCTGCACAATTTCGCCGCACGCTGCTGGAGCAAATCGCCCAGGCCACCCGGCGCATCTACATCGTTGCCCTGTACCTGCAACAGGACGAAGCCGGCCAGGAGATCCTTGATGCCCTGCACGCCGCCAAGGCCGCCCGCCCGGAGCTGGACGTGGTGGTCGTGGTCGATTGGTTGCGCGCCCAGCGCGGCCTGATCGGTGCCGGCAAGCAGCCGGGCAATTCGGCCTGGTACCAGGAGATGACCCGCACCCACGCCAGCGAAGTGCCGATTTACGGCGTGCCGGTGCAGACCCGGGAGCTGTTCGGGGTCCTGCACCTCAAGGGCTTCGTGATCGACGATTGCGTGCTCTACAGCGGCGCCAGCCTGAACAATGTGTACTTGCACAAGTTCGACAAGTACCGGTTCGACCGTTACCACTTGCTGCACAACCGCGCCCTGGCCGACTCCATGCATCATCTGGTGCAGCACGGTCTGGTGGAGTCGCGGGCGGTCCATCGCCTTGACCTGCCGAACCTGCCGACCACCCGCAGCCTGCGCAACGACATCGGTGACCTGCGCAGTCGCCTCAAGCACGCCACCTATGACACCACCGCCGGTGGCCTGGACAAGAGCGGGCTGTCGGTCAGTCCGTTGCTCGGGGTCGGCAAGGGCAACCCGCTGAACCGGGTGATCTGCGAGCTGATCGCGGGGGCCCAGCAGCAACTGACCATTTGCACCCCGTATTTCAACCTGCCCTTGATGGTGACCCGGGAAATCAACCGGGCCCTGGAGCGGGGGGTGAAGATCGACATCATTGTCGGCGACAAGACCGCCAACGACTTCTACATCCCGCCCAGCGAGCCGTTCAAGGTCATCGCGGCCCTGCCTTACCTGTACGAGATCAGCCTGCGACGTTTCGCCAAGCGCCACCAGAAAGTCATCGACAGTGGCCTGCTGAACCTGCACCTGTGGCGTGACGGTGACAACACCTACCACCTCAAGGGGATGTGGGTCGATGAGCGCTACACCTTGCTCACCGGCAACAACCTCAACCCCCGGGCGTTTCGCCTGGACCTGGAAAACGCCCTGCTGCTGGACGACCCCAAGGGCCAGTTGCTGGAGGCGCGCAGCGCCGAGCAGGCGCAGATTTATCGCCACACAAAGCGCATCGAGCATTTCCAGTACCTGGACAGCCTGGTGGACTACCCCGAGGCCGTGAGCAAGTTCCTGCGCCGGGTCAGCCGCGTGCGCATCGAACGCCTGCTCTACCGCATGCTGTAACGCGTAGCCGCTGCCGAGGCTGCGTAAAGGCCCGCAGGGCCTTCAGCGCCTCCAAGAACGACGCCTCCTGCGGAGCCGTTCGCAGCCTGCGGCAGCGGCTACAGGGAGCGGGGGTGTGGCCAGATGGCGATCAGCACCAGCAGCACCGCCGCCAGCAGGTAAGGCAGGCGCGGTTCGATGGCGTAGATCAGGCTGGCGGCCATGGGCCCGATGACCACGCCCAGGCCCTGGGCGGCGCCGATGCTGCCGGCGGCAGCGCCCTGTTCCGAGGCTTGCACGGCATTCGCCGCCAGGGCCGAGAACGACGGAAACACCCCGCCCATGCCCGCCGCCGAGACAAAGAACGCCAGCCACAGGCCCCAGGCGCTGTCCACCAGCATGCTGCCGGCATAGCCCAAGGCCGAGAGCAGGGCGCCGTAGCGGATCATGCGCAATGGCGGCCATTCCAGCTTGCGCACCACCAGCTGGGCGCAGATCAACGCCACGCCGACCATGGCCAGGGCCACCCCGGCGGTCTGCGCCGCCTCGGCCGGGTTCAAGCGCAGGCGATCCAGGGCGTAGAAACTCACGGTGATCTGGGCGATGGACACGCAGAGCATGGCGACAAAGGCCACTGTCATCGGTCGCAGCAGCCGCGGGTCATTCAGGCGGACCGGGCTGGGGGCATGCTTGAGGTGCAGTTCCTGGCGCGGCAGCTTGTAGCGCAGTACCAGGAACGCCAGCAATGGCAATACCGCCATGGCGTAGAACGGCAGGCTCAGGCTGTAGCGGGCCAGCAGCGCGGCGATCGCCGGACCGATCACCAGGCCCACGGCGTTGGCCGCGCCGAGGGTGGCCATGGCCCGGGCGCGATGCTCGGGTTCGATGTTGTCGGCGATCAGGGCGAAGCCGCCCACCGGAATCGCCGCATAAAAGGCACCGATCAGGCCGCGTCCGAGCATCAGGCCGAGAAAGGCCATGGCGACGCTGGGCAGGCTGTGCAGCGACAGGTCGATGAACAGGCACAGCGCCCAGTAGGCGATGGTGAAGCCGGCGGTGCCCAGCAGCAGGACCCGGCGCCGGCCGAAGCGGTCGCTGGCCTGGCCCCAGGGGCGCGCCAGGAGCATCCAGATCACTCCGGAAACGGTCACCGCGGCGCCGGCATGCCAGGTCTCCAGGCCCAGCGCCCGAGAGATCGGGCCGATCAGCGAGACGAAGGCCATCATCGACATGGTGCAGGCCATGTAGGCGGCCATCAGCGGCAGCAGTGAGAAGGGTGTGGCAGTCAGCGGCGCACGGGCAGCCAAGGGGCGAGACATGCAGGGTCGTCCATGAAAGTGATGGGCCGTGAACGTTATCGGGATAACGCGTCACAGCCCAGTCTTATCTGCATCGGTGATGCTGCCGCTGGCGCGGGCTGGCTGACGAAGAGTGCCTTGAGGCGGGTTGAGCTCAAGAACGCTTTCGCTGGCAAGCCAGCTCCTACAAGGAGCGGCTGGTGTGGCGGCGTGGGCGTCGGGTTCAGTTCAGGCCCAGTTTGCCGCGCAGGGTCGAGAGGTCTTCGGCCAGGGTGTTGACCGGGCCCACCAGGGCCTTGCGGTCGCTGTCCTTGACCTTGTCGTAGGTCATGAAGCCGCCGTCGGCGGTTTTGTACTTGGCCAGGATGGTGTTCACCGTGGCGAAGTTCTTGTCCACCTTGGCGACAAAGGCCTGGTCCTGCTTGGCGATCTGGCCGCGGAACAGGTCGACGATTTTCTTGGCGCCGTCGATGTTGCCCTGGAAGTCGTAGAGGTCGGTGTGGCTGTAGCGGTCTTCCTCGCCGGAGATCTTGGTCGCGGCCACTTCTTCCAGCAGCGCGGCGGCGCCGCCGACGACTTTTTCCGGCGGGAAGGTCAGGCCGGCGACGCGGGTTTGCAGGTCCTTGACGTCTTTGTTCAGACGATCGGCCAGCTCGCCCAGGCCTTCTGTGCTGTTTTCCGAGAACAGCGAGTATTCCAGGCGGTGGAAGCCGGTGAAGTCTGCGGCCTTGACGCCTTGTTCGTGATCGTCGACCCGCGAGTCGATGGACGCGTCCAGGTCACTGAAAAGCTCGGCGATCGGTTCGATCGACTCGTAGTAGACCCGGGTCGGCGCGTAGAGCTTTTTGGCGCTGGCCAGGTCGCCCTGTTTCACCGCGGCGGTGAACTGCTGGGTATGGCTGGCCAGCTCATCGAGCTGTTCGGTGACGTAGATCTTGTAGTCGGAGATCGGCCCCACCAGCTCCAGGGGCGCGGTGGCGGCGAACGCCGACAGTGGGGCGTGGAGCAGGCCGAGGGTCAGCAACACAGCGAGAGGCGACTTTTTCATGGGACGTTTCCGTGGGGGTGGTTGTGTTGGGGGTGTCAGGCCGTGGTTGTCGCTCGGGTGGCATCGAGCAGCGAGCGGCCGATGAAATCCTCTGCGCCGGTGACCCCCGGCAAGGTGAAGAAGTAACCGCCGCCGGTGGGCTTGAGGTACTCCTCCAGGGGTTCGCCGTTGAGGCGGGTCTGTACCGCGATAAAGCCTTTTTCCAGGTCGGCCTGGTAGCAGATGAACAGCAGGCCCATGTCCAGCTGGCCGTTCTTGTTGACCCCGTTGGAGTAGTTGAACGGCCGGCGCAGGATCAGGTTCTGCCGGGTCTGCGCGGTGCGCGGGTTGGCCAGGCGGATGTGCGCGTCGAGCTTGGTCAGCTTGCCGTGGGGGTCCTTGCTGTAGTCGGGCACCTGGCTTTCCTTCTGGCCATCCATGGGCGCCCCCGTGGTCTTGACCCGGCCGATGATGCTTTCCTGCTCTTGCAGCGGGGTGCGGTCCCAGCGCTCGACGAAGTTGCGGATGATCCGCACCGCCTGGTAGCTGCCATGGGCCGCCCAGGCCGGTTCGTCGCTGCCGGGCTGGACCCAGACGATCTGCTGCATGGCCTGCTGGTCATTGGAGTCGGGGTTGGCCGAACCATCGCGAAAACCCAGGAAGTTGCGCGCGCTCTGCGCCGGCTCGCCGGGCTTGGCCGGAGCCTGGGGCGGTACGCTGCCTTCCTGTTTCCAGCGCACCAGCAGCAGGTCCGGCAGGTTCTTCACGATGTCGCGCAGGGCGTGGATGTTGGTGTCGGCGGTGTTGGCGCAGAACTGCAGGCTCAGGTCGCCGTGGCAGCAGGCCGGTTCCAGGGCGTCGTTGGGGAAGCCGACCATGCGGATCAGGCGCTTGGGCTTGGCCGCCGCCAGGCCGAAGCGCTCGTCGAACAACGAGGCGCCCACCGACACGGTGATGGTCAGGTTGTCCGGGGTCACCACCGGGCCGAGGATGCCGGAGTCCAGCGGCGGCAGCTTCGGGTCGACCTGGGTCACCGGGCCGCCACTCATGAGAAAGGCGATGCGCTGATTGAGGGTGCGGAACAACCGCTCCAGGTCGTCACGGTCGCGGGCCAGGACATCGAAGGACACCAGCATGCCCGCCGCCGGACGTGGGGTGACGATGCCGCTCTGGTGGCGGCCGTGGAAATCGTGGCGATCCAGGGTCCGGTCGCTGCTCGGGGCTTGGGTGACCTGGGCCTGCGCGGCGGCCATGGCCGGACCGCTCAGGCTGCTGCCGGCCAGGGCCACGCCGGCGGCGCCCATGCCCAGCAGTACGCGCCGGCGTTGGGCGCTGAAGGAGGGGTTGGCTTGATCTGAATCGTTCATGGAGGGCTCGTCTGGTTACAGGCCGGAAAGGCCGAGTGCGGGGTCGATGGCGTCGAGGGCGTCGGCCAGGGCCTTGGCCTTGTCGGCGATCTCTTGGCGTTGTGCAGCGCTGACTTGGTCGTAGGCCACGTAGCCGAAGCCTTGGCGCAGGTTGTCGAGGCGACTGGCCAGGGCCTGGGTGGCGGCGTCCACCTGGGTCAGCAAGGGGGCGGCGGATTTGCTCAGCAGGGGGCGCAGCAGGTCGATGACCTTGCGCGTGGTTTCCAGGTTGGCGGCAAAGCCGTTGAGGTCGCTGTGGCTGTAGCGTTCTTCTTCACCGCTGCCGGCTCGCCGCTCGGCCAGACTGCGCAGGTTGCGCGCCACCAGGTCCACCAGTTGCTGCGGCGCCAGGGTCTGGGCCAGCAGCTGTTCCTTGAGGCGCGCCACATCGCTGGACAAGCCTTGCGCCACCGGGGCCAGGCCGGCCAGGTCGCGTTGCTCGAACAGGCCGTATTCCAGGCGGTGGAAGCCGCGAAAGCCCGGGTCCTGCTCGCGCTGCTCGAAGTAGTCGGCGCGGGCGTTGATGGCGTTGTCCAGCTCGGCCAGGCGCTGGGCCGCCGGCGCCAGACGCTGATAGGCGGCGCGGGCCGGCAGGTACAGGGCCTGGGCCTGCTTCAGGTCGCCGGCGTCGATGGCTTGCTGCAAGGCGTTCACCGCCTTGACCAGGGCGCTGGCGGAAAGGCTCAGGTAGACCCGGAACTCCGACAGCGGACCGATAAAGGCCACCAGCGAGGGACCGGCCTTGGCCTGGGCCTCGGACTCGGCGGTGGCCGTCACATGCAGGGTGCCGCGGGGGTTGCTCAACAGCCCGCAGGTCATGGCGTAGTCGCCCGGTTGCAAGTTGGCGTTGATCACCTGGCTCAGGCCCGGGGCGATGTTCTCGCGCTCCTCGACCACCAGCACGCCGTCGAGGATTTCCCATTCCACGGCGCGATCGGAGCGGTTGACGATGCGAAAGCTGGCGTGCCCGGCCGGAACCGTCAGCGCATTGGGCTCACAGCTCTTGGGGTGGATGGTCACGGTGATTTCGCCCTGGTGCGCCTGGCGCTTGTCGGCGGCCAGTTGCGAGGCGTAATAGAACAGCCCGCCGGCGGCGATCATCACGATCACCGAGCCGGCCACCGCCCAGCGCAAGGCGCGGGGCGGCGAGGCCTGGGGAGAGGCTTGCTGGGTCATGGGGGAGCCTTACTGACTGGAAACGGAAGAGGTCGGGGCCGGCGCCTTGGCCGGAGCGCCAGCGGGCAGGAAGAACAGCACCAGGGTCACCGCCAGGTACAGCCCATAGGCGCCGAGGGTGCTGACGGTAGGCGCGTCCTGATAGCCGAACATGCCGGCCAGCACCGAGCCCAAAGGGCCGTCCATGGGCAGGCTGGCGCTGAAGTCGAAGAGCACGGTCTGCCAGTGGTTCCAGATCCCGGCTTCGTGCAGGGCCTGCACCGAGTTGGCGAGGATGCCGGCGGCCACCAGCAGGATGAACAGCCCGGTCCAGCGGAAGAACAGCCCGAGGTTCAGGCGCATGCTGCCGCTGTAGATCAGGAAGCCGACGATGATGGCCACGCTCAGGCCGAGCAGGGCGCCAATGGGCGCGCCGGGGCCTTCGCTCTGCTGGAACACCGCCAGCAGGAAGAACACGGTTTCCAGACCTTCGCGGGCGACGGCGAAGAACACCATGGCGATCAGGGCCATGACCTGATGCCGGGAACCGGCCAGGGCCTGGTCCAGCGACACCTGCAGGGAGTGCTTGATGGAACGGGCCACCTTGCGCATCCAGAACACCATGGAGCTGAGGATGCCCACGGCCACCAGGCCGACGATGCCCTCGAAGAGTTCCTGCTGCTTCTGCGGGAACTCGGCGCTCATCAGTTCCAGGCCGCCACCCACCAGCAGGGCCAGGGCCGCGGCGAGGAACACCCCGATCCACACCGCGGGCATCCACTGGCCGCGGCCGGTCTGTTGCAGGTAACTGGCGATGATGCCAACGATAAGCGCGGCTTCAATCCCTTCGCGCAGCATGATCAGAAATGGAACGAGCATTCAGCACCGGCGGGGCAATGGCTAGGGAATCAATTTGTAACATAATGATACTCATTGCTAAATGAAGATCATTGCCATCTGCTGAACGCAAGCTGAACGAGATTCGTTTACTTCTATGGATGAGGTGGGTGCCCGTCCCCGCGTGAGTCGGCTGTACGGCGGGGAGGGGCGCAAGGTCTGTGCTGAACTTGCTGGCGCCTTCGCTGGCCAGCCAGCTCCCGCAGCGGGCAGGCCACGGTTTTTGTAGGCACCGGCTGGCCGGCTCTCGGGTGAAGGGCGCGGGGTCAGGAGGCGGGGCGGTTCTTCGCCTCGATCCACTGCGCCATGTATTGGGTGCTCTTGTGATGGTGGTGGCGCAGCATGGCGCCGGTGAAGTTGTCGCGGCGCAGGTGTTGCAGGTGCTGACGGCAGTGCTGCAGGCGCTGGATCAGCGCCGGGCCGTGGACCTGCTGGCGGTAGCGGGCTTGCAGCAGGCGGGCGCCATCGGCCTGGGCCTGGTCCCACAAGGCCTGATCCTGATACAGGCGCACCGCGGCCGCCGCCAGGGCGCTGGCGGACTCGGCCACCGCCCCCGGCCACGGCAGGTCGTCCTGGGACATGGATTCGCTGCCCACCGGGGTGGTCACGCTCGGCGTGCCGCAGAGCATGGCGTCCAGCAGCTTGCCCTTGATCCCGGCGCCGAAGCGCAGGGGCGCCAGGCAGACCCGCGCCGCGCTCATCACCTGCAGCGCGTCTTCGGCCCAGTTCATGATGTGAAAGCCCTGGGCCGGGTTGTGCAGCGCCGCGGCCTTGGGCGGGGTGTAGGCGCCGTACAGGTGCAGTTGCGCGCCGGGCAATTGCTGACGGATCAGCGGCCACACGCGATTCTTCATCCACAGCACGGCGTCCCAGTTCGGCGCGTGGCGGAAATTGCCGATGCTGAGGAAATGCGCCCGCTGTTCGAAGGGCGGGAACTCCTCCGGCAACCGCTCCAGCATCAGCGGGCACCAGTGCAGCAAGGCCGGGGGCAGGCGGAACTGCTGCACCAGCAGCTCGATTTCCACTTCGGAGATCATCAGGCTCAGGTCGCAGCGGTAGATGGCGGCGATCTCGCGCTTGGCCAGGTCGGTGTCGGCCATGTGGCGGAATTCTTCCGCCGGCGCCCGGCTGAACAGCGCACTGAAGTCATCCTCGTCGGCGCCGGCCTTGAGGTGATCCTTGAGGCGCTGGTGGCGGGCGTGGCGCAGGCATTGCAGGTCCGAGGTTTCCAGGACGCGCAGGGCATTGGGGCAGTGCTGCTCGACGCGCCAGCCGAATTGCTCTTCCATCATGAACTGGTCGAACAGCACGATATCCGGCGCCAGCTCGGCGACGAAGCGGTCAAAACTGCTGTTGTTGAGTTCGATCGGGCACTCGCGGATGCCCAGGGCCGCCAGGTCCTCCTTGTGCTCGCCCTCGTTGGCAGGGCTGCTGAAGGTCAGCTCCCAACCCTGGTCGAGAAAGCTCTGGAGGATCTGCATCATGTGCCCGCCGGCGGCGGAGGAGCGGGGTTCGGGCCAGACGTAACCAATGATCAGGACTTTGGTTGCGGCGGTGGGACTCATGAGCGGGCATTCCTGGCAGGCGGGGGCAAAAAAAGGTCGCCATTAAACCACAGCCGGCCGCCACCGGATCAGCCGAGGATGCTGCGCACCTTGTCCCGCAGTTGATCGATGGAAAAGGGCTTGCCGATCACCGCCATGCCGGCCGGCACGTCGATGGATTCGGCATAACCGCTGGCGAACAGCACCGGCAATTGCGGGCGCAGTTGCCGGGCCCGCTCGGCCAGTTCGCGACCGTTCATGCCGGGCAGGCCGACATCCGTCATCAGCAGGTCGATGCCTTGCCCGGCATCTTCCAGCAGCTGCAGCGCGGCGTCGCTGCCATCGGCTTCCAGGACGCTGAATTCGAGCTCTTCGAGAACATCGACAATCAACATGCGCACGATGGCATCGTCTTCGACGACTAGGATGGTGGAAGCGCTGGCGGGCATAGGGACACTCTCAAGAAATGAATTCGACGGGGCGGCGTGACAGGCGGCCTTGTGCATCAGTAAGTGGCAGCTGGCCACAAGTTCCCGAAGCTGTACAAAAAAATGCGTTTGTACAAGCGTCGGCAAGAATAACCGCTTCCTTTGTCCCAGCGCAGCTTCAATTGCAGTGGTGAACCCACAGGTTATAAAAAATAGCTGTAATGGCCGAATGTGGGGCAAACTTCGTTTTTTTTACCAGCGTCCAGGTCCATCAAATGATTCGTCCGACTTCGATTGATGAACAGAGTTTTCGCCAGCTGCTGACCCGCAATATCAGCCTGCCCCTGGGTGTGGGCGTGCTCAGCGCGGTTTTTTTCGTGTCCCTGATCACCTACCTGCTCTCGGTAATCCAGTGGGTGCAGCACACGGATCGGGTGATCAACAACCTCAACGAGGCGGCGCGCCTGACCATCGACCTGGAAACCGGCATGCGCGGTTTCCTGATCACCGGCGATGAGCACTTTCTCGACCCCTACGAAGTGGCCAAGCCGCGCATCGTCAGCGAGCTGCGCAGCCTTCAGGAGCTGGTGAAGGACAACCCGCAGCAGGTGGACCGGCTCAAGCGCCTGGAAGCCCTGCAGACCGAGTGGAACAACTTCGCCCAGGGCATGATCGAGCTGCGTCGGCAGGACGGCGACTACCGTGGCGCGGTCCAGGCCGGCCGCGGCAAGCGCCTGACCGACGAGATCCGCAAGGAGTACGACGACGCGGTGGCCATGGAGCAGCAGTTGCGCCTGGAACGCAATGAAAACGTCAGCCGCACGACCATTTTCAGTGTGATTCTGTACCTGCTGTTCGTGGTGGGCATCAGTGGCCTGCTGGCCTACATCGGCCGCCGCGACCTGCTGGCGCTGTCGAAAAGCTACAGCGACAACCTTGAGGCCCAGGACCAGAGCGCGCGCCGCCTGGAGCAGCAAGCCTGGCTGCGCAACGGCCAGACTGAACTGGCCGAACAGATGCTCGGGCAACTGAGCCTGAACCTGCTGGGGCGCAACATCCTGCAGTTCTGTGCCCAGTACCTGGGGACGCCGGTGGCGGCGCTGTATGTGCGCGAAGACCACGGCGGCCTCAAGCGCGTGGCGTCCTACGGCTTCTCCCGGGAGCAGGAGCAGCAGGAGCAGTCGCTGTATGGCGATGAAGGCCTGGTGGGGCAGGCCGCGCAGCACAAGCGCCTGATCCGCCTGGACAACGTGCCGGCGGATTATTTCAAGGTCAGTTCCGGCCTGGGCGAAGGCGCGCCGCACAGCGCGCTGGTGGTGCCGACCCGGGATGACGATCGGGTCAATGGGGTGATCGAGCTGGGCTTCCTGCGGGCCTTGAGCGAGCGCGACGTCGAGTTGCTGGAGCTGATTGCCGGCAATATCGGCACCTCCATCGAGGCCGCGCGCTATCGCCAGCGCCTGCAGGAAGTGCTGGCCGAAACCCAGCAGCTCAACGAAGAGCTGCAGGTGCAGCAGGAAGAGTTGAAGACCGCCAACGAAGAGCTGGAGGAGCAGTCGCGGATTCTCAAGGAGTCCCAGGTGCACCTGGAAACCCAGCAGGTGGAGCTGGAGCAGACCAACGAACGCCTGGCCGAACAGGCGCAGATCCTCGCCGAGCAGCGCGACGCCATGGACCGCAAGAACAACGAGTTGAACGAGGCGCAGACCCAGCTCGAAGAGCGCGCCGAGGAGTTGCAGCGTTCCAGCCGGTACAAGTCCGAATTCCTCGCCAACATGTCCCACGAGTTGCGCACGCCCCTCAACAGCTCGTTGATCCTGGCCAAGCTGCTGGCGGAAAACCCCCAGGAGAACCTCACTGCCGAACAGGTCAAGTTCGCCGAATCGATCTACTCCGCCGGCAATGACCTGCTGAACCTGATCAACGACATCCTCGACATTTCCAAGGTCGAAGCCGGCAAGCTGGAAGTGCGTCCGGAAAACGCCAGCGTGCCGCGCCTGGTGGATGGCTTGCGCAACCTGTTCCAGCCGTTGACCGCGGACAAGGGCCTGGAATTCAAGGTGCAACTGCAGCCTGGGGTGCCGCAGATGCTGTTCACCGACCGCCAGCGGGTCGAGCAGATTCTCAAGAACCTGCTGTCCAACGCGGTCAAGTTCACCGAAAAGGGCCAGGTCAGCCTGAGCGTTTCCGCCCAGCCGGGGGCCGGCATTGCCTTCGCCGTGGAGGATTCGGGGATCGGTATCGCCGCGGACCAGCAAGAAAGCATCTTCGAGGCTTTCCGCCAGGCCGATGGCACCACCAACCGGCGTTATGGCGGCACCGGCCTGGGGCTGTCGATCTCGCGCGATCTGGCGACCCTGCTCGGCGGCTCGATCAGCGTCAGCAGCGAGCCGGGGCGCGGCAGTATCTTCACCCTGGTGCTGCCGGAGCACTACAGCGAAGCGGCGCAGCCGTTGATCGTGGCCCAGCCGGCGTTGTTGCCGGCAGCAGCAGCGCAGCCGCCGAGCGTGGCGCCGACGCCGGCCGAGGCGCCGGCTGTCGAGATCCCGCGGTTCGCCGATGACCGGGACAAGGCGCCGTTCAGCGGTCGCTGCATCCTGGTGGTGGAGGATGAGGCGAACTTTGCGCACATCCTCTTCGATCTGGCCCACGAGCTGGGGTATCACTGCCTGGTGGCCCATGGCGCCGACGAAGGCTTCAGCCTGGCGGAGCAGTTCGTCCCCGATGCGATCCTGCTGGACATGCGCCTGCCCGACCATTCCGGGCTCACGGTGCTGCAGCGGCTCAAGGAGCACCCCCAGACCCGGCACATCCCGGTGCACGTGATTTCCGTCGAAGACCGGGTGGAAGCGGCCATGCACATGGGCGCCGTGGGCTACGCGGTCAAACCCACCACCCGCGAGGAGCTCAAGGACGTGTTCGCCCGCCTGGAAGCCAAGCTGACGCAGAAGGTCAAGCGCGTGCTGCTGGTGGAGGACGACGACCTGCAGCGCGACAGCATCGCCCGCCTGATCGGCGACGACGACATCGAGATCACCGCCGTGGGCCTGGCCCAGGATGCCCTGGACCTGCTGCGCGAGAACGTCTACGACTGCATGATCATCGACCTCAAGCTGCCGGACATGCTCGGCAACGACCTGCTCAAGCGCATGTCCACCGAGGACATCTGCTCCTTCCCGCCGGTGATCGTCTACACCGGGCGCAACCTGACCCGGGACGAAGAGGCCGAGCTGCGCAAGTATTCGCGCTCGATCATCATCAAGGGCGCGCGCTCGCCGGAGCGCCTGCTGGATGAAGTGACGCTTTTTCTGCACAAAGTCGAATCCCAGTTGTCCCATGAGCGGCAGAAGATGCTCAAGACCGCCCGCAGCCGCGACAAGGTGTTCGAGGGGCGCAAGATTCTTCTGGTGGATGACGACGTGCGCAACATCTTTGCCCTGACCAGCGCCCTGGAACACAAGGGCGCGGTGGTGGTGATCGGGCGCAATGGCCATGAAGCCATTGCCCGCCTCAATGAAGTCGAGGATATCGACCTGGTGCTGATGGACGTGATGATGCCGGAGATGGACGGGTTCGAAGCCACGGTGCAGATCCGCAAGGACCCGCGCTGGCGCAAGCTGCCGATCATCGCCGTGACCGCCAAGGCCATGAAGGACGATCAGGAGCGCTGCCTGCAGGCCGGTTCCAACGACTACCTGGCCAAGCCCATCGACCTCGACCGGCTGTTTTCCCTTATCCGCGTGTGGCTACCGAAAATGGAAAGAATTTAGTGGAGCGTAATACCGAGATCGAACTGCGTTTGCTGATCGAAGCGATCTACCTCAAATACAGCTACGACTTCCGCGACTATTCCGGCGCTTCGATCAAGCGCCGGGTCAACCATGCCCTGCGTCAGTTCGAGTGCAAGACCATTTCCGCGTTGCAGGAAAGGGTGCTGCACGACCCGACCGCGTTCATGCAACTGCTGCAGTTCCTGACCATTCCGGTGAGCGAGATGTTTCGCGATCCTTCGCACTTCCTGGCGATCCGCCAGGAAGTGGTGCCGCTGCTCAAGACCTATCCGTCGATCAAGATCTGGATCGCCGGCTGCAGCACGGGCGAGGAGGTCTACTCCATGGCCATCCTGCTGCGCGAAGAGGGGCTGCTGGAACGCACCATCATCTACGCCACCGACATCAACCCCAGCTCCCTGGAAAAGGCCAAGCAGGGCATCTTCTCCCTGGAGAACGTGCGGGCCTACACCCACAACTACCAGCAGGCCGGCGGCCAGCGCTCGTTTGCCGACTACTACACCGCCGCCTACGACTACGCGATCTTCGACAAGACCCTGCGCGAGAACGTGACCTTTGCCGATCACAGCCTGGCGACCGACAGCGTCTTCTCCGAAACTCAATTAATTTCTTGTCGTAACGTATTGATTTACTTCAATAAAAAATTGCAGGATCGAGCCTTTGGGCTGTTCCATGAGTCGCTCTGCCACCGAGGCTTCCTGGTGCTGGGCAGCAAGGAAACCCTGGAATTTTCCGCCTATGGCAAGCATTTCGAACCCTTGGTCAAACAAGAACGGATCTACCGCAAGACATGAGCCAGGAACCTGTCGCGCCGCCGCAGCGGCCTCGGGTCGAGGCCATTGTGGTGGGCGCCTCCGCCGGGGGCGTCGAGGCCTTGCTGAGCCTGTTCAATGAGTTGCGCGCCGGTTTCAGCCTGCCGCTGATCGTGGTCCTGCACCTGCCCGACGAGCGTCGTAGCCAATTGGCCGAGGTCTTCGACCGGCGCCTGGCGCTGACGGTGAAGGAGGCCGACGACAAGGAGTCGATCGTTCCGGGCACCCTGTACTTCGCCGCCCCCGGTTATCACCTGTCGGTGGAACAGGACCGCACCTTGTCCCTGAGCCAGGAGGAGCGCCTGCATCACTCGCGGCCGGCCATCGATTACCTGTTCGAGTCCGCCGCCGATGCCTACGGCGAGCACCTCGCGGCGGTACTGCTGACCGGGGCCAATCAGGACGGCGCCCAAGGCTTGCTCGAAGTCAAGCGCCAGGGCGGCCTGACCATTGTCCAGGACCCCGGCGAAGCCCGTGTCTCCACCATGCCGGAAGCGGCCCTGGCCCTGCAGCAACCGGACTACATCCTCCCTTTGCGCGGCATCAGCCGTCTGCTCGCCGAGCTGGAACGAATCGCATGTTAAGTACAATTCAAGCCAAGCTGCTGATCGTCGACGATCTGCCGGAGAACCTGCTGGCCCTGGAAGCGCTGATCAAGCGCGAGGACCGCACGGTGTACAAGGCGCTGTCGGCCGACGAAGCCTTGTCGCTGCTGCTCCAGCACGAATTCGCCATGGCCATCCTCGATGTGCAGATGCCCGGCATGAACGGCTTCGAGCTGGCCGAACTGATGCGCGGCACCGAGAAGACCAAGAACATTCCCATCGTTTTCGTCAGCGCCGCCGGGCGTGAACTCAACTACGCCTTCAAGGGGTACGAGAGCGGGGCGGTGGACTTTCTGTACAAGCCCCTGGACATCCATGCGGTCAAGAGCAAGGTCAATGTGTTCGTCGATCTGTACCGCCAGAGCAAGGCCATGAAGCAGCAGGTCGAGGCCCTGGAGCAGAGCCGGCGCGAGCAGCAGGCGCTGCTCAACCAGCTCCAGGCCACCCAGAACGAGCTGGAGCAGGCGGTGCGCATGCGCGATGACTTCATGTCCATCGTCGCCCACGAGGTGCGCACGCCCCTCAATGGCCTGATCCTGGAAACCCAGCTGCGCAAGATGCACCTGGCCCGGGAGAACGCTGCCGCCTTCAGCCTGGACAAGATGCACGCCATGGTCGACCGCGATGAGCGGCAGATCAAAAGCCTGATCCGCCTGATCGAGGACATGCTGGACATTTCGCGGATCCGCACCGGCAAGCTGTCGATCCGCCCGTCGCGCTTCGACCTGGCGCAGCTGGTGCGCGGGCTGGTGGAGAATTTCGCACCCCAGGTGGAGGCCGCGCAGTCGTCCCTGACGCTGCAGGCCGAGCAACCCCTGGAAGGCCAGTGGGATGAGTTCCGCATCGAGCAGGTGATTTCCAACCTGCTGACCAATGCTCTGCGTTACGGGGCCAAGAGCCCGATCGAGGTGAGGGTCTATGCTGAGGGCGGCGAGGCCCGGGTCGAGGTGCAGGACCATGGCATCGGCATCAGCGAAGAGAATCAGAAACGCATTTTTCAGCAGTTCGAGCGGGTCAGCGCCAGCCACGTGGCGGCGGGCCTCGGGCTTGGGCTGTTTATTTCCGAACAGATCGTCACTGCCCACGGCGGCACCATCAGTGTCGACAGTCGGATCGGCGAGGGCGCGCTGTTTCGCGTGAGCCTGCCCTTGTCGATGACCGTGGGACCGGTGAATGACTAAAAGCGTAATGCGCACGCAACCTCTGCGTGACCCAATGGTCGTAACAGCAGCAATTGACCCAGCAAAGGTTTTCCATGAGTGAAGATGCACAAGACGTCGTACTGATCGTCGAAGATGAACCGGTGATCCTGATGCTTCTGGCCGACTACCTGTCGGGCCTGGGCTACCGGGTGCTGCAGGCCGAGAATGGCGAGCAGGCGTTCGAGATTCTCGCCAGCAAGCCGCACCTGGACGTGATGATCACCGATTACCGGCTGCCGGGCGGGATCACCGGGGTGATGATCGCTGAGCCTGCGGTGAAGCTGCGCCCGGACCTCAAGGTGATTTTCATCAGCGGCTACCCCAACGAAATCCTTGAGTGCGCCAGCCCCATCACCCGCAAGGCGCCGATCCTGGCCAAGCCTTTCGACCTCAGCAGCCTGCAGGAACAGATCCAGCAACTGCTGGCCTGAGCCGGGCCTCAGTCGCGGATCATTTCCCGCACCTTGGCGGTCAGCAGGTCGAAGGTGAAGGGCTTGGTGATCAGTTGCATGCCGGGGTCGAGGAAGCCGCCACGGGCGGCGGCGTGCTCGGCGTAGCCGGTGATGAACAGCACTTTCAATTGCGGGCGGATCTGCCGCCCGATCTCCGCCAGTTGCCGGCCGTTCATGCCCGGCAAGCCCACGTCGCTGATCAGCAGGTCGATACGCTGCGCCGAATCGAGAATCGGCATGGCGCTGCGGGCGTCGCCGGCTTCCAGGTAGGCGTAGCCCAGTTCGCCAAGCACCGCGCTGACCAGCACGCGCACCGCCGGATCATCCTCGACGATCAGCACGGTTTCGCCCTGTTGCGCGGCCCCCGATTGTTGCGCCTGGGGCGGTTCATCCTGCTTCAGGTCACCGCGCAGGCGCGGCAGGTACAGGCTGACCTCGGTGCCGCGTCCCAGGGTGCTATCGAGTGTGACGTGGCCACCGGACTGCTTGCTGAAGCCATAGATCATCGACAGCCCGAGCCCGGTGCCCTGGCCGATCGGCTTGGTGGTGAAGAAGGGGTCGAACACCCGGTTGATGATGGCCTCGGGCATGCCGCAGCCATTGTCGCTGACCCGCAGCAGCACATATTCGCCGGGCGCCAGGTTGTCGTGGGCCTGGGTGAAGTCCGCGTCCAGGCGCTGGTTGAGGGTTTCCACCAGCAGCCGGCCGCCGTTGGGCATGGCGTCGCGGGCATTGAGCACCAGGTTGAGCAGGGCGCTTTCCAGCTGATTGGGATCGGCCTCAGCCACCCACAACTGCGGGTCCAGGCGCATCTCCAGCTGGATGCTTTCGCTCAGGCTGCGGTGCAGCAGTTCGCCCATGGACGTCACCAGGGCGTTCATCTCCACCGGCTTGGAATCCAGCGACTGGCGCCGGGAAAAGGCCAGCAGGCGATGGGTCAGGCCGGCCGCGCGGTTGGCCGAGGTCACCCCGAGGTCGATCAGGCTGTCCAGGTCCTCGGTGCGGCCTCGGGCCAGGCGCCGGCGCAGCAGCTCCAGGCTGCCGATGATGCCGGTGAGCATGTTGTTGAAGTCATGGGCGATGCCGCCGGTGAGCTGGCCCACGGCTTCCATCTTTTGTGACTGGCGCAGGGCCTCCTCGTTGTGCCGCAGTTGCGCGGTGCGTTCTTGCACCTGCTGCTCCAGGGTTTCCAGGGTGCGTTGCAGGCGCAGTTCGCTCTGGCTCAGGTCGATCAGCCGGTCCCGGGCTTCGTATTGCCGGCGGCGTCCGCGCAGGGCGGCGCTGACCAGGCTGATCAGGGTCGCCGGATGGAAGGGCCGTTCGAGAAAGCTGACGTTGCCCAGGGGCGCGCCAAAGCGCGAGGCCGGGTTCTGCTCCGGGCCACCGTGCTGGGTCAGCAGCACGATGGGCAGGTCGGACCAGGCCGGTTGCTGCTCCAGATAACGCAACAAGGGCTGCAGATCGGCCCCGCGCAAGGCTTCGGCGGCGATGATCGCCAGCCCGGCGCCCTGTTCCAGCTCGTCGCACAGGGCCGCCAGGTGCGGGGTGAT
The DNA here is from genome assembly GCF_029237275.1 of Pseudomonas sp. 3MA1. Taxonomy (NCBI): domain Bacteria; kingdom Pseudomonadati; phylum Pseudomonadota; class Gammaproteobacteria; order Pseudomonadales; family Pseudomonadaceae; genus Pseudomonas; species Pseudomonas sp. 3MA1. The sequence continues at coordinate 138,087 of NZ_JAACFX010000006.1, forward strand.
CAGGCTGCTGAACCCGGCTTCATTGAGCATCATCTGCGCCAGCTGGCTGTCGCGGCCGTAGGGCGTCAGCACCAGGGCGCGTTCGGAAAATGCCGAGGGCCGGCTCATGTGCCCTCATCCTGCAGCAGCGGTTTGCTTTCGCCCTGGTAGCTGGGCACGCCGCGCAACACGCCCTGGAAGGCTTCCAGCGGGGCGCCGATGGTCAGGCCGCGGCCGCTGATGCGGTATTCGCGGATGGTCGATTCGTGGCGGCCGGTGCGTTTCTTGATGATGGAGATGGCCCGGCGCACCTGGCCCAGGGCCTCAAAGTAGCGCAGCAGGACCACGGTATCGGCCAGGTAGGTGATCTCCACCGGGGTCTGCATGTCGCCCACCAGGCCGTGCTGGGCCACGGTCATGAAGGTCGCCGCGCCCTGGCGGTTGAGGTACAGCAGCAGTTCGTGCATGTGCAGAACCAGGGCGTTTTCCTCAGGCATGGCCGCCTGATAGCCGTTGATGCTGTCGATTACCACGGTCTTGATCCGTTGCTGATCGACGCAGCGCCGGACCCGGTGCGACAGTTCGCCCGGCGACAGCTCGGCGGCGTCCACCTGCTCGATCACCAGATCGCCACCGGCCTGCAGGGCTTGCAGGTCGATGCCCATCTTGCGCATGCGCTCCAACAGCAGCCCCAGTTCTTCGTCGAAGATGAACAGCGCGGCCTTTTCCCCCCGGGCCACCGCCGCGGCGGCGAAGATCAGCGCGATCAGCGATTTGCCGGTGCCGGCCGGACCGAGGATCAGGGTGCTGGAGCCGGTTTCGATGCCGCCTCCCAGCAGTGCGTCCATTTCATCGATGCCGCTGGACAGGGTCCGGCGCTGGTAGCGACCGCGGTGTTCGGCGGCCACCAGGCGCGGGAACACATGCACGCCGTCGCCCATGATGGTGAAGTCGTGGAAGCCGCCGCGGTACTTCTGTCCGCGGTATTTCACCACTCGGATGCGCCGCCGTTCCGCGCCGTAGCTGGGGGTCAGTTCCTCCAGGCGGACCACCCCGTGGGCCACGCTGTGCACGGTCTTGTCCAGGGCTTCGGTGGTCAGGTCGTCCAGCAACAGCACGGTGGCGTCGTAGCGCACGAAGTAGTGCTTGATCGCCAGGATCTGCCGCCGGTAGCGCAATGAACTCTGGGCCAGCAGGCGGATTTCCGAGAGGCTGTCGAGCACCACCCGGGTCGGCTTGACCCGTTCCACCACCTCGAAGATCTGGCGCGTGGCTTCCCCCAGCTCCAGGTCCGAGGCGTACAGCAGGCTTTGCTGGTGCTCGGCATTGAGCAGGCTTTCCGGCGGGATCAGCTCGAAGATGTGGATCTGCTCGTCGAGCTGCCAGCCGTGGGAGGCTGCGCCCTGGCGTAATTCGCGTTCGGTTTCCGAGAGGGTGATGTACAGGCAGCGCTCGCCGGCTTCGGCGCCGGCGCGCAGGAAATGCAAGGCCATGGTGGTCTTGCCGGTGCCGGGTTGGCCTTCCAGGAGAAACACATGGCCGCGGGACAATCCGCCGTTGAGGATGTCATCCAGGCCTTCGATGCCGGTGGCGGCTTTTTCGCTGAGCAACGCAGTTGATGTCGACAAACAATGCCCTCGCACAATGGGTTCAGGTGATGGGCGATGGCGTCGAGCGCCTTGATCTCGCCGATAAATCACTTGACCGCCGGCCATTGGCACGGTTCAACCTTTTGTCGTGTAGCCGCTGCCGCAGGCTGCGAACGGCTTGGGCGGCATTCCGGCGTAGCAGGCGCGTGGAGCTTGAGGGCGGCAAGGGTTCGGCTGGAGATTGCCAGGCAAGGCCCTGCGGGCCTTTTCGCAGCCTCGCGGGCTCGGCAGCGGCTACAGGTTTTGTGCCGGTTCTTGTAGCCGCTGCCGCAGACTGCGAACGGTTTGGGCGGCATTCCGGCGTAGCAGACGCGTGGCGCTTGAGGGCGGCAAAGGTTCGGCTGGGGATCGCCAGGCAAGGCCCGGGGGGCGATTACAGGCCCTGCTGCAGGGCCGGGTCGTCGGGGTTCTGCTGCTCCAGCTGGGCCAGCAGGACCTGGACATTCTGCAACTGGCCGCTTTCTTTCCAGTAGTTGATCAGCAGCACCCGCGCCTTGCGGTTGTAGGGCTGGCGCTGGACGATTTCCTCCAGTTGCTTCTGCGCCGCCTCCAGCTCCTGCTGGCCGTGCAGGGTGGTGGCCAGGTCGTAGCGATAGGCGGCGTTGTTGGGCTCCAGCTCCACGGCCCGGGACAGGCCCAGCAGGGCGAACTCGCCCTGGCCGTGGTGCAGCAGCCAGAGACCCAGGGCGTGCTGCAGGTAGGCCGAGTCCTGCTGGGCCTGCAGTTGCTTGGCCAGCAACTGGCGAGCGGCATCGCTCTGGCCCTGCTTGTCCAGCACTTCGATCTGCAGCACCACCGCCTGCAGGTTGTCCGGCGCCAGGCGCAGGGCCTGTTCCAGAGTCTGCTGGGCCTTGGGCAGATCGGCATTGTGCAGGTACAGGCGCGCCAGCTGGTACTGGGCTTCGACATTCTCGCCCTGGGTCTTGAGCACCTGGGTGTATTCGTCGATCACCTGCTGCAACGGACCGAAGTACAGGCCCTGATCATCCGGCGACAGGCCCAGCAGAGCGTCCACCGCGGCAAAGCGCACGCTTTGTTCGTGATCGTCGAGCAGCGGCCCCAGCAGCAGGCTGCGCTGGCCGCTGGGCACCAGGCCCAGCACGCTGTCGATCGCCGCTTTGCGCACAGCCGGCGAGGCGTGGTGCAGATCGGCGTCCGCCAGTTTCAGGGCTTGCGGGCTGGGGTAGTTGGGCAGCACCGCCAGCAGACGGATGCGCTGCGCGTCGCTGAGGTCGGGGCGCGCCAGTTGCTGGTACAGCACCCGGGCCGCGCCGGGCTGGCCGTTGCGGGCTTTTTCCAGGGCCGGGCCATAGCCGTGCTTGATGGCCTCGGGGATCACCGGCGGGCTGCTGCGCAGGAAGTTCCAGGCCAGGGCCAGGGCAATGACGAGCGACAGGCTGATCAGCAGGTAGCGACGGGGCAGGGACATGGGGGAATCCGGAAGCTGGCGACTTTTGCAAGGCGCAAGCTTCGGTCAGGAGTCGGCCCGAGTCAAACCCGCAATCAGCTGAGCACGTATTCCACCGGCTGCAGTGGCGGCGGCAGCTCGCGCTGCCCCAGGGCCGCCAGGACTTCGCGCTCCAGGCCGCGCAATAGAGCGCTGCACGGCAGGTCGTTGTCGTCGTAGCCGAAGGGGTCTTCGAGGTCGTTGCCGATCTCGTCGAGGCCCAGGAAGGTGTAGCTGACGATGGCGGTGAAGATCGGCGTCAGCCAGCCCAGGGGCTCGGCCATGGCGAACGGCAGGAGGATGCAGAACAGGTAGATGGTGCGGTGCAGCAGCAGGGTATAGGGGAAGGGCAGCGGGGTGTTCTGGATCCGCTCGCAGGCGGCTTGCACCAGGCTCAGGCTGACCAGCCGGGTTTCCAGCTGGGTGTAGCGCCATTCGCTGATCAATCCCTGTTGCGCCCATTGCGAGCAGCGCTGGCCGATGCGTTGCAACTGCGCGTCGGTGAGGTTCGGATGCCTTGAGTCAATACCCGCTTGGGCCCAGGGGCGCAAGGCGGCGGCCTCGTCTTCATGGCGCAGGCGAGCGATCAGGCTGTGGGCGAAGCCGCACAGGTCGCGCAGCAGGCCCTCGCGTTCGGGATGGCCGTCGATGACCAGGCTTTCACGGATCAGCGAGCGCACTTCGATGATCAACTGCCCCAACTGCTTGCGGCCTTCCCACCAGCGGTCGTAGCAGGCGTTGTTGCGAAAGCTCATGAAGATCGACAGCGACAGCCCCAGCAGGGTGAAGGGCGTGGCGTTGACCTTGGAAAAGTAGGTGGGTTGCAGGGTTTCCACCAGCACGATGACCGAGGCCAGCAGGGTGATCAGCACGCAGCGCAAGGCAATGCGCTTGGCGATCGAGCCCTTGAGGGCGAAGAGGATGCTGATCAGGTTCGGCTTGGGGCGGACAATCATGAGGGCTGAGGCCAGGGCGACTACGCGGCGAGTGAAGAGTAGGAGCGCGCTGCAGGGCTGTCCAATCGCAACGATCGACCGAATGATCGACTGCCTCTATCGGCCGCCGGCCCTTGCCTGACGATTGCCCGCGGAGTCTGAAGCGGCCTTGCGATCCTGGCGTCCCTTCGGACCGTTCGCAGCCTGCGGCAGCGGCTACAGGGAATTGTGTAGCCGCTGTCGAGCCTGCGGCGAGGCTGCGCGAAGGTCCGCAGGGCCTTGCCTGACGATTGCCCGCGGAGTCTGAAGCGGCCTTGCGGTCCTGGCGTCCCTTCGGGCCGTTCGCAGCCTGCGGCAGCGGCTACAGGGAGTTGTGTAGCCGCTGTCGAGCCTGCGGCGAGGCTGCGCGAAGGTCCGCAGGGCCTTGCTTGGCGATGTCGTGGCGAAAAAAAGCCCCGCGACCGAATGATCCACGGGGCCAAACATTGGTTGGTTGCGGCCAACCAAAGGAGCTCCTTGCAAATCCTTAGTTGCTGGCCACCGTCTGCGGCTGCCAGCCACCGCCCAGGGCCTTGTAGATGGCGACGATGCCGCGATACAGGTCGACTTCGGCCTGGGCCTGGGCGTCTTCGGCGGCCAGGCGTTCACGCTGGGCGTCCAGCAGCACCAGGAAGTCCACGGTGCCTTCGCGGTAGCGGATCTCGGCCAGGTCCGCCGCGGCGCGGCTGGACTCGCTCTGGCGAATCAGCGAGATCAGCCGTTGCTGGCGCTTGCCGTAGTCGCTGAAGGCGTTCTCCGATTCTTCCAGGGCCAGCAGCACCTGTTGCTCGTAGTTGGCCAGGGCGCCGTCGGCGTTGGCGTCGGCGCCGCGCAGGCGGGCCCGCACGCTGCCCAGGTCGAAGGCCGCCCAGGTGATGCTCGGGCCCAGGGCCCAGGCATTGGCCGCCGAGGAGCCGATCTGCGAACCGCGTCCGGCGGTAAAGCCGAGGAAGCCGCTGAGGCTGACCCGTGGGAACAGGTCGGCCTTGGCCACGCCGATGCGCGCGGTGGCGGCGGCCAGCTTGCGTTCGGCGCTGAGAATGTCCGGCCGGCGTTGCAGCAGTTGGCCCGGGTCGCCAATCGGCAGGGCCTTGGCAATCGCCGGCAGCTGCGCCGGCGACAGGTCGACGCTGAGCTGGTCCGGGCGTTCACCCAGCAGGGTGGCGATGCGGTTGCGCTGGCGGGTCTGCTCGGCCTGCAATTGCGGCACGCTGGCTTCCACCGAAGCCAGGCGGGCGTCGGCGCGGACCACATCGAGCTGGTCGCCGACGCCGGCGTCGCGCAGGCTTTCGGTGATCTTGCGCGAGGCCTGCTGGTTGTCCAGGTTGGCCAGGGCGATCTTTTCCCGCAGCTGTGCGCCGCGCAGTTGGCCGTAGGCGTCCACCAGCTCGGCGATCATGGTCACCTGCAGTTGGTAGAGGTCGGCCTCGGCGGCCTGCTGGTCGGCGTCGGTGGCTTCCAGGTTGCGCTGGATGCGGCCGAACAGGTCCAGTTCCCAGGCCATGTCCAGGCCCAGGTCGTAGCGCTCGCTGTTCACTCGCTTGCTGGTCTGGCCGGGGATCTGCCCCTTGGCCAGGTCGCTGCTGGCGCGGCTGGTGATGGTCGGCATGGCGTCATTGCTGGCGTCATCGCGAATCGCCCGGGCGGCCCGCAGGCGGGCGAAGGCCACCCGCAGTTCACGGTTGCCCTGCAACGATTGGCTCACCAGCTGGTTGAGGGTCGGGTCATCGAACTGTTGCCACCAGATGCCTTCGAAGCGTGCGCGGTCGAAGTTCTTCTGGCCCGCGGCGCCATCGGTGGCGGCGCTGATGTGCGCCGCCTCGGTGGTAGGAGTCTGGTAGTCCGGGCCGACGGCGCAGGCACTGAGGGCCAGTACCAGCAGGCTCGGCAGGAAGACTTTGGCACTCATTGTTGCGTCTCCAGTTGCAGGGCGCGGGCGGCCTTGCGGGCCTCGCTGCGCTCCACATAATTGCGGATCAGGACATAGAACACTGGGGTCAGCAGCAGGCCGAAGAAGGTCACCCCGAGCATCCCGGAGAACACCGCGACCCCCATGGCATGACGCATTTCCGCACCAGCGCCGCTGGAGATCACCAGGGGCACCACGCCCATGATGAAGGCGAAGGAGGTCATCAGGATCGGCCGCAGACGCAGGCGGCAGGCTTCCAGCACCGCAGCCAGCGGGTCGAGGCCTTCCTCTTGCTTGTCCTTGGCGAACTCGACGATCAGGATCGCGTTCTTGCAGGCCAGGCCCACCAGTACGATCAGGCCGATCTGGGTGAAGATGTTGTTGTCGCCCCCGGAGACGATCACCCCGGTAATCGCCGACAGCAGGGTCATCGGCACGATCAGGATCACCGCCAGCGGCAGGCTCCAGCTCTCGTACTGAGCGGCCAGTACCAGGAAGGCCAACAGCACGCAGAGCGGGAAGACGAACAGCGCGGTGTTACCGGCGAGGATCTGCTGGTAGGTCAGCTCGGTCCATTCGTAGGTCATGCCGTTGGGCAGTTCTTCCTTGAGCAGTTTCTCGATCGCCGCTTGCGCTTGCCCGGAGCTGTAGCCCGGAGCCGCCGCGCCGTTGATTTCCGCGGTGACGAAGCCGTTGTAGTGCATCACGCGGTCGGGACCGGCGGTGTCGCTGACCTTGATAAAGGTCGCCAGGGGGATCATCTCGCCCTTGTTGTTGCGCACTTTCAGCTGGCCGATCTGCTCGGGTTCGAGGCGGAACTGCTGCTCGGCCTGGACGTTGACCTGGTAGGTGCGGCCAAAGCGGTTGAAGTCGTTGGCATACAGCGAACCCAGGTAGATCTGCAGGGTGTCGAAGATGTCGGAAATCGCCACGCCGTGGGTCTTGGCCTTTTCCCGGTCGATGGCGGCATCGACCTGGGGCACGTTGACCTGGTAGCTGGTGAACAGCCCGGCCAGCTCCGGCACGCTGCGGCTCTTGGTGATGACGTTCTGCACTTCCTTATACAGCTCGTCGTAGCCCAGGCCGCTGCGGTCCTCCACCTGCAGGCGGAAGCCACCAATGGTGCCCAGGCCCTGTACCGGCGGCGGTGGGAAGATCGCCATGTAGGCGTCCTGGATATCGGCGTACTTGCCGTTCAGGGCACCGGCGATGGCCCCGGCGGACATGCTCGGGTCCTTGCGCTCATCGAAGGGTTTCAAGGTGACGAAGACGATGCCGTTGTTCGGGCTATTGGTGAAGCCGTTGATCGACAGGCCGGGGAAGGCCACCGCGCTTTCCACGCCGGGCTGCTTGAGGGCGATGTCGGACATGCGCTTGATCACGTCTTCGGTGCGGTCCAGGCTGGCGGCGTCCGGCAGTTGGGCGAAGGCCACCAGGTACTGCTTGTCCTGGGCCGGAACGAAGCCGGTCGGGGTGTGGGCGAAGCCGAACCAGGTCAGCACCATCAGGCCGGCATAGAGGAACAGGGCGATGCCGCTGCCGCGGATGACCCGGCGCACGGTGCCGACGTAACCATGGCTGGCACGATCGAAGAAGCGGTTGAAGGGTTTGAACAGCCAGCCCCCCAGCAGCTTGTCGAGGATCTTCGAGAAGCGGTCCTTGGGCGCATGGTGTTCCTTGAGCAGTACCGCGGCCAGGGCCGGCGACAGGGTCAGGGAGTTGAAGGCCGAGATCACCGTGGAAATCGCGATGGTCAGGGCGAACTGCTTGTAGAACTGCCCGGTCAGGCCACTGATGAAGGCCGCCGGTACGAACACCGCGCACAGCACCAGGGCGGTGGCGATGATCGGGCCGGTCACTTCACGCATGGCGCGCTTGGTGGCTTCCACCGGGCTCAGGCCCAGGCCGATGTTACGTTCGACGTTCTCCACCACCACGATGGCGTCGTCCACCACGATGCCGATGGCCAGCACCAGGCCGAACAGCGACAGGGCGTTGAGCGAGAAACCGAACAGGTGCATCACCGCGAAGGTGCCGATCAGCGACACCGGTACGGCCACCAGCGGGATGATCGAGGCGCGCCAGGTCTGCAGGAACAGGATCACCACCAGCACCACCAGGATCAGCGCTTCGAACAGGGTGTGCACCACTGCCTCGATGGAGCCGCGGACGAAGATGGTCGGGTCGTAGACGATGCTGAAGTCCATGCCCTGGGGGAAGCTCTGCTTGAGCTCGGCCATCTTGGCCCGCACTTCGTTGGAGATCTCGATGGCATTGGAGCCCGGACGCTGGAAGATCGGGATCGCCACTGCCGGCTGGTTGTTGAGCAGCGAACGCAGGGCGTACTGGCTCGACCCCAGCTCGATGCGGGCGATGTCCTTCAGGCGGGTGATTTCACCGTCCTCACCGGAGCGGATGATGATGTTCTCGAACTCTTCCTCGGTGACCAGGCGGCCCTGGGTGTTGACCGACAGCTGGAAGCTGGTGGCGGTGGGCGCAGGCGGCGCGCCCAGGGCACCGGCGGCGACCTGGCGGTTCTGTTCACGAATGGCGGTGACCACGTCGGTGGCGGTCAGGTTGCGCGAAGCGGTCTTGTTCGGATCCAGCCAGACCCGCAGCGAGTAGTCGCCCATGCCGAACAGCTGCACATCGCCCACGCCGCCCAGGCGCGCCAGCTCATCCTTGATGTTGAGCAGGGCGTAGTTGGACAGGTAGAGCATGTCGTAGCGTTTGTCCGGCGAGGTCAGGTGGACCACCATGGTCAGGTCCGGAGAGGCCTTGTCCACGGTGATGCCGATGCGCGTCACTTCTTCCGGCAGCTTGGGCTGGGTGCGGGTCACGCGGTTCTGCACCTGGACCTGGGCGTTGTCCAGGTCGGTGCCCAGGGCGAAGGTGATGGTCAGGGTGATCTTGCCGTCGGCGGTGGATTGCGAGGACATGTAGAGCATGTTCTCGACCCCGGTGATCGCCTGTTCCAGCGGCGCGGCCACGGTTTCACCGATGACTTTCGGGTTGGCCCCGGGGAAGTTGGCGCGCACCACCACGGTGGGCGGCACCACTTCCGGGTATTCGCTGATGGGCAGCTGGAACAGCGAGATGGCGCCGGCGATCAGGATCAGCAGCGACAGCACCGCGGCGAAGATCGGCCTTGAAATGAAGAACTGGGAAAAATTCATCTTGAGAGTCGTCCCTTAACCGCGCGGAGTCGCAGCGGCGAGTTTCACAGCCGGAGCCGCCTTGGCAGGGGTGACCTGCGGCAGGTTGCTGGCTTCCAGTGCTTGGCGTTGTTGGGCCAGGGCGGCGAGGGTTTCCTGGCTGGCCATGGGGATCACTTCAGGCGTCACCGGGGCGCCCGGGCGTGCCCGCTGCAAGCCCTTGACGATGATGGTGTCGTCCTTGCTCAGGCCGCTGCGCACGATGCGCAGGCCTTCGATCTTCGGCCCCAGTTCCACGGCGCGGTAGGCCGGCTTGTTGTCGGCGTCCATCACCAGCACGAACTTCTTGCCCAGGTCGGTGCCCACGGCTTCGTCATTGATCAGCATCGCCGAGTAGGTGCCGCTGCCCACCAGTTTCAGGCGTGCATACAGGCCCGGGGTGTAGCTGCCGTCACGGTTGTCGAACACGGCGCGGCCACGGATGGTGCCGGTCTTGGGGTTGACCTGGTTGTCGACGAAGTTCATCTGGCCCAGGTGCGGGTGGCCTTCTTCGTTGGACAGGCCCAGGTACACCGGGGTGGTCTGGCCGCGCTGGCCCTGGCGGGCTAGCTGGGTGTACTTGAGGTACACGCGCTCGTCGGCGTCGAAGTAGGCGTAGACCTTGTCGGTGGAGACCAGGCTGGTGAGCGGGGTGACATCGGCGGTCACCAGGTTGCCAGCGGTGATCTGCGCGCGGCTGACTCGACCGCTAATGGGCGCCACCACCCGGGTGAAGCTCAGGTTGAGCTTGGCCAGGTCCAGCTGGGCCTGGATCGCATCGACCCCGGCCCGGGCTTCCTGGGCGGCGCTGCTGCGGGTGTCGGCCAGCTCGGCGGAAATCGCGTTGCTGGTCAGCAGGCGCTGGCCGCGCTGGGCTTCGTTGGCGCTGCGGGTGGCGGTGGCCCGGGCTTGTTGCAACTGGGCTTCGAGGCGGCGCACTTCAGCCTGGAACGGACGCGGATCGATCTGGAACAGCAGGTCGCCTTTCTTCACCAGGGCGCCCTCGGTGAAGGCCACCTGGTCGATCTGGCCCGAGACTCGTGGACGGATCTCTACGGTTTCCGGGGCTTCCAGGCGTCCGGTGAACTCGTCCCATTCGTTGACCGGTTGCTCCAGCACCTTGGCCACGCTGACTTTGGCGGCGGGTGGCGCGGAGGCGGTTTCCGGGGCTTTGCCGCAGGCACTCATGACCAGAACGGCGAGGGCGGCTAAGGGGTAACGCAAGAATTTGACTGACTGGTCCATGGTTCATCCGCCAAGGTAATTTGAGATGGGCGGATGATGCTCGGCAGGCTGGTATCTCACGAATCGAATGAAGCGAAGGTAACTATCATTCGGAATGATATAAGCCGCGAGCCAGCCCTCTAGCCTGCGCCTTTGGTTAGGCGGCTATCAATCCCCGGGCGCGCAATTGATTGTTGCTCGCCACGCAATATTGGGCGCTGTGGCAGGGGCCGGCGGCAGTCCTCAGAACCAGGTTTCCATCTGTACCCCCAGCTGCCAGTCGCCCCCGGACTTGAAGCCCTTTTGACCGAAGTCGTCTGTTGCACTGAAGTTATCCAGATCTCTGGACCAGTTCATGTAGGTGGCGAACAGGCGCAGTTCGGGGCGAACCAAGAAGTCGCCGGTCTGGGCCTTGAAGGTCGGGGCGAACGTCAGCTTCCAATAGTCGCCCTTGGCGGCCTGGCGGCCATCGTAGCCCCGGGCATCGAGGTCCATGGTCTGCCAGCTCAATTCATATTGCATTTCGAAGTTGCTGCTCAGTTCATTGGCCAGGCGCAGGTTGAGGGTCAGGTAGCGATAGGCGTCGTCGGGAACGTAACGATGCTTGCTCTGCTCGGCGATCAGGGCCGGGGCGATGCGCCAGTCCTGAGTGAGGCGGGTATGGCCATAGAAGGCCAGGCGCAAGGTCCTGGCCTGGTCCAGCAGCTCGCCATCGGCACCGATGTTGTTGACCTCCGCCCCCAGGCCCTGGCCATACAGCAGCACCGCCTTGGCGTAGCCCTCACGGCCGAAGAAGTCGGGTCGATGGTAGGCGAACAGGCCATGGGCGCCGCCGGTGGCGGGGCTGAAGCCTGAGGTGTTGACTCGGCGCTTGTGCTCGGGGTCCGTTCGGTTGCCGGTGTCCAGGTCGGCATCGTTCTGGCCGGACGAGATGCCATTGAGCATGACCTGCCAGCGGCCCTGGTCGAAGAATTGATTCAGGGTCGCGACATAGCTGCGGATGTCCTTTTTCTCCTCGGTGCCGAAGTCTCCGTAGGAGCGACTCAGCAGCGACGCGTTGACGCGCCAGTCTGGCGTCAGTTGCAGGTCGTAGATGCCGCCGCCTGTGCCGGCCAGGAACACGATCCCTCTGTCGAGCCAATGCAGGTCGAAGTTGTCCCGATCAAAGCGCTTGCCCGCCCACAGCGTGGTGTCGCGCAGCAGGGGACTGTCCTTGAACGAGGCCAGGTGGCTGAGCTCGCTGTAGGCCTGGCGCACATTCAGCCGGCTCTGCGCGGCGGTCCAGTCGTTGGGCGTCTCCAGGCCGTCGGCGAGCATCAGCAGGTACTTGGAGCGTGTGCCGTTGTCGGCCTGGCTTTCCTTGGACAACTTGGCCTCCATGTAGGTGTCGACTTCATTGCCCAAGCGGCCGACCGCGCCTCCCACCGAACCGGCGGGGGTCAGGTAGGGGCCGCCACGGCCGGCGCCGGATCCGTTGCTCATGATGCCGGAGCGGGCATAGCCGCCGAAGGTGAAGCCGTCGCTCAAGTGCTCGCTGGCCTTGGTTGATGACGCGGTCGCCGGGGCGGCGCTGGCGAGGGCCTGCGGGTGGGCCTCTGTCCGCGCCACGGGTGGGTCGAGGGGGCTTGCCGCGGGCGCCGGCGGACGGCCGAGGATTTGCTGATTGAGCTGCTGGACTTCCCGGCGCAACCGCGCGGCGTCGGCTTCGGCCGCTGAGGCACGAGCTTCGGCGGATGTGGTTCGGGCTTCGAGCCTGGCCAGCCGCTCCTCGATGCTTGGCGCCGGCGCGGCGAACAGTTGAGTGGACAGCAGCAACAGAGAAAAGCCGGCCCAAGGCCGGCACCGCGCGGAACCCATAGATAACCCTCTTGTTTTTGTATTCGGGCATTGCCGGCGTCTTTTCAGCGGCTCGCGGGCGGCTCATGCAGGGCGCGCCGGGCACTTTTCGCAGCGCACTCCACTTGACAGCGAAGCGTTGGAAGACGCGTAATGTGTTGCGATGTTAACGTTAACCTAAATAAAAACAAGAGGGTCGTCACATGCAGCTTGCCGCCAAACGCGAGTACTGGCTTATCAGTGGTCTGTTGTTTTTCTTCTTCTTTTCGTGGTCATCCAGCTATTCGCTGTTCTCTATCTGGCTGCATCGGGTCATTGGCCTGAATGGCACGGAAACCGGCTTCATCTTCGCCGCCAACGCCATTGCGGCGTTGCTGGTTCAGCCTTTTTACGGCGCACTGCAAGACCGCCTCGGGCTGTCCAAGAAGCTCCTGGTGTGGATCGGCATCTTGCTGTGTGCCGCGGCGCCCTTTGCAATCTATGTCTATGCCGGTCTGCTGGCGCAGAACGTGGTGCTGGGCGCGCTGCTCGGTGCGGCGTTCCTGGCCCTGGCGATGCTCGCCGGTGTGGGGGTGATCGAGTCCTATACCGAGCGCCTGTCTCGCCATGCCGGTTTCGAGTTCGGGATCACCCGGATGTGGGGATCCCTGGGCTGGGCCAGTGCGACCGGCGCGGTCGGGGTGGTGTTCAATATCGATCCGAATATCGCGTTTTACATGAGCAGCGCCGCCGGTGCCCTGTTTCTGCTGACGCTGTCCCGCCTGGATCTGGACCGGCTGAGCCGGTCGACTGCCGGGGTCGGCGCGGTTGCCAGCCCCGTGCGTCTGCACGATCTGTGGCGGTTGCTGACACTGCCGCGATTCTGGGCCTTCAGCCTCTATCTGACCGGGGTGTGCGGGATCTACATGATCTACGAGCAACAGTTTCCGGTGTACTTCTCCTCGTTTTTCCCGACCCCGGAGCAGGGCACCCGCGCCTACGGCTACCTGAATTCGTCTCAGGTGCTGGTCGAGGCGGTACTGATGCTGTTTGCCCCCTGGGTGGTCAGTCGCACAGGCGCCAAATACGGGCTGATCCTGGCGGGCAGCATCATGTTCGTGCGGATCCTCGGCTCCGGGTTGGCGACCCAGGCCTGGGCCATCGCCGCCTGCAAGATGTTGCACGCGTTGGAAGTGCCCATCCTGCTGATCTCGGTATTCAAATACATCTCGCTCAACTTCGACTCTCGGTTGTCTGCCTCGATCTATCTGGTGGGATTCCAGTTCGCCCAGCAACTGACCGCCATGCTGCTGTCGCCGTTGGTGGGCTACGGCTACGACCATCTCGGGTTTGCCAGCGTGTACGTGCTGATGGCCGGGCTGGTCGGTGCCTGCCTGCTGCTGTCATGGACCTTGTTGCGCAAGGACCCGGCGCGCCACACCTGTGAGGTCGCGCCTGGCGATTCGCCGCCGCTCCCCGCCATTGCTCAATCCGCCCCTCGTTATGAACCCTAGACAGGAACCAGCCATGCACGCTGCACTGTTGGACCAAGCGCATCGCGCTATTGAAAAGACCTTGGCTGAGCGGGGCGATGACTTTCGCCCCGCCTATCATCTTGCGCCGCCGGCGGGATGGATGAACGACCCCAACGGCCTGGTGTTTTTTCGCGGCGAGTATCACGTGTTCTACCAGCATCATCCCTATTCGGCGCACTGGGGGCCGATGCACTGGGGGCATGCCAGGAGCCGTGACCTGGTGCACTGGGAACATCTGCCCATAGCGCTGGCGCCCGGCGCTGCCTATGACCGCGACGGCTGTTTCTCGGGGTCTGCGGTGGTCGCGGACGACAGGCTGTACCTGATCTATACCGGGCATGTGTGGCTGGGCGCTCCGGGCGACGACCAGCACATCCGTCAGGTCCAGTGCCTGGCCAGCAGCACCGATGGCGTGTCGTTTGACAAGCACGGGGTGGTGATCGAGGCGGCGCCGGAGCCGGGCATCATGCATTTTCGCGATCCCAAGGTCTGGCGGCGAGCAGGGCAGTGGTGGATGGCCCTCGGCGCCCGTCGCGGCGACGATCCGCAGCTCCTGCTCTATCGTTCCGACGATCTGCGGCACTGGGAGTACCTGAGTTGCGCCCTGCAAGGGCAACGTCAGGCGGACGGCTACATGTGGGAGTGTCCGGACCTGTTCGAGCTCGATGGCAGCGATGTGTTTCTCTATTCGCCCCAGGGCCTCGCCCCCAGCGGCTATGACAACTGGAACAAGTTCCAGAACAGCTACCGAATGGGCCTGCTGGACGACCGGGGCTTTTTCAGCGAGTGCGGCAAGTTGCGCGAGCTGGATCACGGGCATGACTTTTATGCCGCGCAGACCCTGCTGGCGCCGGACGGGCGACGCTTGCTGTGGGCCTGGATGGACATGTGGGACAGCCCGATGCCGAGTCAGGCTCATCACTGGTGTGGTGCGCTGTCGCTGCCTCGGGAGTTGAGCCGCGACGGCGAACGGCTGCGCATGCGGCCGGCTCGCGAATTGACGGGGTTGCGCCAGTCGCTGCGGAGCTTGCCGATCGGCGCGGTGGAATCCGCCGATTGCCTCATCGATGAGCGAGGCACGTTGCTGGAGTTCGAGCTGACCCTGGACCTGGCTGGCAGCAGCGCCGAGCGCTTCGGCCTGGCCCTGCGTTGCAGTGAGGATCAGCAGGAGCGGACCCTGGTGTATTTCGATGCGATGGCGCGCCGTCTGGTGCTTGACCGGCAACACTCGGGAGCCAGTGTGAGCGGGGTGCGCAGCGTGCCGATAGCCTGGGGGCAAACGCAGGTCGCCCTGCGGATTTTCCTGGATCGCTCCTCTATCGAGGTGTTTGTCGATGATGGCGCCTACAGCTTGAGCAGCCGGATCTATCCTCGTCCCGACAGCCAGGCGCTCAGGGCTTTTGCCATCAATGGACGCGGTGCTTTCGGCGACGTTTCGCTCTGGCGCCTGGCCGATCTGCGCCTCTGATGCGTGGGTGGGCCGTGTCTGGCACGGCTCTGGCGCTGTGTTGTCATGCTTTTGCCAGGCATGACATGATGCCCGGCCATACAAGCATTGGCACCTGCGAATGGCCTCAGTTAAAGATGTCGCGCGCCTGGCAGGGGTTTCCTTCATGACGGTGTCCAGGGCGCTCAATACCCCGGAAAAAGTCAATCAGGAAACCCTGGCGAAAGTTCTGCAAGCGGTCGAGACCCTGGGGTATGTCCCCAGTCTTTCGGCGCGCAAGATCCGCGGCGGCTCCTCGCGTGGCAAGACCATCGGGGTCTTCGCCCTGGATACCGCCACCACGCCCTTCGCTGTGGAAATGCTCCTGTCCATGGAGCGCACCGCCCGTGAGAACGGCTGGAACCTGTTCATCCTCAACGTCTTCGAAGTGCCGCCGAACCAGCAGACCATCGATCTGATGTTGTCCCATCAGCCTGACGGGATCATCTTCAGCGCCATGCAACTGCGCACCGTCGAGATTCCCCCGGTGCTGCGCGGCCTGCCGCTGGTTCTGAGCAACTGCGTGAGCCTGGAGCCCGGCGTGGCCTGTTACGTGCCGGATGACGCCGACGGTCAGTATCAGGCGGTGCGATACGCCCTCAAGCGCGGCTACCGCAATCCGCTGTGCATCAACTTGCCGCAGACCAGTCTGGCCTGGGAGCAGCGTCAACTGGGCTTGGCCCGCGCCCTCGCCGAAGCCGGGATCCCTGCGGCCGATGTGGCGCAGTACAACCTGTCCCGGGATGACGCCTATCAGGAAACGATTGCCGTGCTGGAGAGCCGACTGCGCGACTTGCAGGGCAGGCCGGCGTTCGATCTTCTGGTGTGTGGTAACGATCGGATCGCCTTGGTCGCCTACCAGTACCTGCTCAGTCGCGGCTTGCGCATTCCGGATCAGGTAGCGGTTCTGGGGTACGACAATATGATCGGCGTGGCCGAGCTGTTCTATCCGCCGCTCAGTACCGTGCAATTGCCGTATTACGAGATGGGGCGGCGCTCTGCTCAGTACCTCATTGAACGCAGGGAACAACCGACGATTCACCGAGTTGCATGCCCGCTGGTGGAACGCCAATCCTGTTGAACACAAGGGCTGACGGGGCAAGCAACCACTCGGCGCGAGTGCATGAGGCTGGCGCTGGCCAATCATCGGCCACGCCCTGAGGTGGCGTTCGCGGGCCTCTCTTTACATTTTTTGACGGTAAATCAACGGATTAATACAACGGCGGCTCTGCCAACGTTTGATACTGCGCGCTCTACCGCCCCGCAGGATTATCCGCTCGGGGTATCGCTGCAAATGTACGAAAGGAATCATCTGGATGCATCGTTCTCATCGACTCACGGGAATCGGCCTGTGTGCCGTGTTGTCTGTCCTGGCGGGTTGCGCGCCCACTTCAATCGCCGGACCCGGGGCCAACAAGGTACGCATCACCCACAATGAACCGGGACGTGAATGCCAGTTTCTTGGCGATGTCACCGGCAGTCAGGGCGACTTTTTATTGGGCAGTATCACGGGCAACGCCAATCTCGAAACCGGCGCCCGCAACGACCTGAAAAACAAGGCCTCGGCGCTGGGGGGCAACCGGGTTTACCTGCTCACCCAGCGCGCAGGGCAGACCGGTTCGGACAATCGCCTGGAGCAAACCAACGTGACGCTTTCGGGCAATGTCTATCGCTGTCCTGACTCCTGAGCCGGCGGTCTGTCGCTGAGCGCCGAGCATCCTTCCCCCGCCAATGGCAGAGCTGTCAGCGCTATGGGGGTGGGCATCGATCGGGGAGCCTGCCCTGTACCTGATCGTCAGCAAAAACCCGTTCGAGCATTGTTCTGGATGGCCGCAATGGGCCATGTCAGACTGCTCGCCGGCTTTTTTGTCCCATGGCAAAAGTGCCGCTGCTCACGATCAGGATTAAAGGGAATTAACGATGGAAACAGACCACATTTTTATTGGCGTGAATGATCACGGGCAAGGCGCTGATGCATTGAAAGCCCTCGGGCTGGTTGAAGGGACGCCAAACACCCACCCGGGTCAAGGCACGGCCAATCGACGGTTCTTCTTGCGCAATGCCTTCATCGAGCTTTTGTACCTCACCGATGAGGCCGAGGCGCAAAGTCAGTTGACCGCGCCAACACGGCTCTATGAGCGCCTCAAGGGCAGCGATGGCGTCGCCGCGCCCTTTGGCGTTTGCTTCCGGCCTTCCAGCGTGGGCGAGGCGCCGCCGTTTCCGGTCTGGGAATATCGACCCGTTTATTTGCCCGCGGCCCTGAAAGTCGATGTGGGGCACGGGCCTGTCGGCGAACCGATGTGGTTTTTTCTTGGCTTTGCCAAACGACCCGATGAGGCTCCGATTGAGCGAGCCCAGCCGTTTGAACATCCCAACGGCTTTCGCGAGATGACCGCCGTGCGCATCACCACGCCCGGCCGCCAGGCTTTGTCAGCCGCTGCCGACTGCGCAAACCAGCTGCAGGGTTTTGCGATGGTCCAGGGGGATGAGCACCTGATCGAGGTGGAAATCGACCATGGAGCCAGCGGTCAGCGCCGGGATTTGCGTCCGCTGCTGCCGCTGATCATGCGCTGGTGAGGGGTTGAACGGAGCGCTCGGTCATTGATGCTGCCGAGCCCGCAGCCGCGGCATTGCGGCTGGGAAGGCAAAGGCGCTTTGCTTGCCAGCTGGACGCCGACCGCTGGATGAGGGGCGGCGGGCGCTTCAGCAGAGTCGCTTCAGGAGGGGAGGGACAGCAACCAGGCGCTGAAGGTCTTGAACGCCGGAAAGTGCTGATAGCGCGCGGCGCAGGTCAGGTAATAGTTGCGACCGCTTTGCATGGGGCCGAACAACTTGACCACGGCGCCAGATTCGATTTCCTCCTGCACCAGGATATCGGGAACCAGCCCGATACCTATGCCTGCGGCCACCGCCTGGATCAGGTGGGCGGTGAGCTCGAAGCTGGGGCCCGTGCGCATTTTCTGGTGATCCAGGTTGTTGAAGTCGAACCAATCGGACCAGCCGTTGGGGCGAGACACCACATTGAGCAGCAAATGATGGGGGAGGTCGTCCAGCGCTAGCTCGGGGTTGTCTGCCAGGGCCTTGGGGCTGGCGATGACGATCAGTTTTTCCCGCAGCAGCAGGTGCGACACGTAGCCCGGCCAATCCCCTTTCCCCGCGCAGATGATGGCCTGCATGTCGCCCACGCTGGAGGGGTTGTCGGCGTGAATGATCCTTGAATGGATATGCACCAGGTTCCTGGGATGACGGGCATAGAACTCATGCATTTTCGGCAGCAGCCATTTTGAGCCGAACGTCGGAAGCACCGCCAGGTTCAACGGGCCATCTTCTTCCTTGAAGGCAATGGTCTGCAGGGTGGCGCTGCGAATGCGCCCCAAGGCGGCGCTGAGCTCATGCTGGTACAGGGCGCCGGCGGCGGTGAGCTCGATTTTTCTGCCCTCGCGCTTGAACAGCGAGATCTCCAGCTGCGATTCCAGGGCCTGCACTTGCCGGCTGACCGCGCTTTGGGTCAGGGCCAGTTCGTCCGCGGCTTTGGTGAAGCTGCAATGGCGGGCGGCGGCCTCGAAGGCGACCAGCAGGGACATCGAAGGGGTCAGTCGGCGTGGGTTCATTCATAAAGCTCATGCAAAAGCTGCAGGTTTTACGTTTGTGTGAAACGTCTTGGCCCCACAAAATCGTGGGTGCGTCCCTTGCCATGCAGCAGCTGGCTGGGGGTAAGCATACATAACGAGAATGCTCAGATTAGCGGTATCGCCAGTAGGAATTCCAGCATGATTGCCCGGTTGTCTCCCCATGAAGTCAAAAACCCAGCCTGCGAGTTGTTCCTGGCGCGCCTGGAACAGGAAGGTTTCCAGGGAGAAATCGCTCGCGATCATGGGCTCAGGACCGTGCTGGCAACCGACAACTCGATCTATCAGCGCCTGCCGCAAGCCGCGGTGTTTCCGCGCAATGTGCAGGATGTTCAGCTGTTGGCCCGCCTCGTGGTGCTGGCGCCATTCAGCTCGGTGGTACTCACGCCGCGGGGCGGAGGAACCGGCACCAATGGTCAATCGTTGACCAGCGGGATCGTGGTCGACTTGTCGCGCCACATGAACGGCATCCTTGAGATCAACGTCGAGGAGCGCTGGGTGCGGGTGCAAAGCGGCGTGGTCAAAGACCAGCTCAACGCGGCGTTGAAAGCCCATGGACTGTTTTTCGCGCCGGAGCTGTCGACGTCGAACCGCGCCACCATCGGCGGCATGATCAATACCGACGCAAGCGGCCAGGGCAGCTGCACCTATGGCAAGACCCGTGATCATGTCCTGGCGCTGTCGACCATTCTCATCGGTGGCGAGCGGCTCGACAGTGCGCCCCTGGAGCCTGAGCAGTGGCAGGCACAGGCCCGTCGCGAAGACAAGGTGGGCGCGATCCATCGCTGTGCATCGCAGATCGTGGAGCAATACGCCGAGCTGATCGAACACACCTTTCCCAAGCTGAACCGTTGCCTGACGGGCTACGACCTGGCGCATCTGCAGGAGCCCAACGCGCGATTCAATCTGAACAGTGTCCTGTGCGGCTCCGAAGGCTCGCTGGGTTTCATTGTGGAAGCCACGCTCAATGTGCTGCCGGTCCCCCGGTACTCGATCCTGGTCAATGTGCGGTATGCAGGCTTCATGGATGCGTTGCGCGACGCCAAGGCGTTGATGCAGCTCAAACCGCTGTCCATCGAGACGGTGGATTCCAAGGTCCTCGGGCTGGCGATGAACGACATCGTCTGGCACGGCGTCGCCGAGTACTTTCCCCAAGACCCCGAGGTGTCGACCCTGGGCATCAACCTGGTTGAGTTCAGCGGCGACGACGAGGCGGCCTTGCTGCAACGCGTGGATGAATTTGTCCTGCACCTGCAGCGTGACACCCGCGTGGTGCGATTGGGGCACACCCTGGCCGTCGGCGCCCAGGCCGTGCAGCGGGTCTACGCGATGCGCAAGCGGGCCGTGGGGCTGCTGGGCAATGTCAAAGGCTCCGCCCGGCCCCAGCCGTTCGTGGAAGATACCGCCGTTCCTCCCGAGCACCTGGCTGATTTCATTGCGCAGTTCCGCGAGTTGCTCGATAGCCATGGCCTGGAATATGGCATGTTCGGTCACGTGGACGCCGGGGTCCTGCATGTGCGGCCGATCCTGGACATGAAAGACCCCGCCCAGGCGGCCCTGATCCGGCCCATTTCCGACGCCGTCGCCGAGCTCACGCACAAGCACGGCGGCTTGCTCTGGGGCGAGCACGGCAAAGGCTTGCGCTCGCAATACGTGCCCGATTACTTCGGCGAACTCTATCCGGCCCTGCAGGAACTCAAGGCGGCTTTTGACCCGCACAACCAACTCAACCCGGGCAAGATCGCCACGCCCAACACGCTGCCCGAGGCCCGCTTGACCCGGGTGGATGAGGTCCGGTTGCGCGGCGAGCTTGATCGCACCATCGATGAGCGGGTCTGGTCGCACTACGACGCCGCCGTGCATTGCAACGGCAATGGCGCCTGCTACAACTTCGACCCCGATGACGCCATGTGTCCGTCCTGGAAAGGCACCCGCAATAGACTGCACTCGCCCAAGGGGCGCGCGTCGCTGGTGCGGGAGTGGCTGCGCTTGCAGGGCCAGCAAGGTGTCGATGTGCTGGAAGTGGCTCTCTCGTCCAGGTCCGCGCTGCTTGGCCTGCCCAGGCGTGCGCTCAATACGCTGGCGCGGAAGCTGGGCCAGAAAGACTTTTCCCACGAGGTCTACGAGGCGATGGCCGGGTGCCTCGCCTGCAAATCCTGTGCGGGGCAGTGCCCGGTGAAAGTCAATGTGCCGGACTTTCGCTCGCGGTTCTTGCAGCTGTACCACAGCCGCTATCTGCGCCCGCTGAAGGATTACCTCATCGGTTCCCTGGAGTACACCATTCCCCATTTCGCCCGCGTGCCGCGTTTGTACAACGGGATCATCGGCTCGCGGATGGTGGGGGCGTTGCTGCGGCGGGTGGCCGGAATGATCGACAGCCCGCTGCTGAGCCTGCTGGATTTTGATGAGGTTTGCCGTCGGTGGAACGTGCGCGTGGCCTCGCCGGCGCTGCTTGAGGTGATGGACGAGGCGCAACGGGCTCGCAGCGTGATTCTTGTGCAGGACGCCTTTACCCGTTACTTCGAAACACCGCTGCTGGCCGATTGGATCGAATTGATTGCCAGGCTGGGGTTTGAGGTGTACATCGCGCCGTTTGCGGCCAATGGCAAGCCGCTGCAGGTCCAGGGCTTTTTGAAAGCCTTCGAAAAGGCTGCGCATTACAACGGCCGAACGCTGCGCGAGCTGCACCGCTATCAGATTCCATTGGTGGGTCTTGATCCGGCGATGACCCTGGTTTATCGGCAGGAGTACGCCAAGACCCTGGGGCAGGATCAGGCCCCGAGCGTGCTGCTGCCGCAGGAATGGCTGGCCCAGGTACTGGCGCCGTCAGCGCTGGGCGCGGGCCAGGAGACTTACCACTTTGTGCCGCACTGCACCGAGAAAACCAACGAGCCGGGCAGCGTGGCGCTGTGGCAGACGATTTTTGCGCGAGTCGGCCTGAAGTTGCAGGTGCCAGCCAGCGGCTGCTGTGGGATGTCCGGAACCTACGGCCACGAAACCCAGAACGCCGGGACCTCGGAGGTCATTTATCGCCAGTCCTGGGGTCCCTTGGTGGCCCGTCTCAATGGAGACGGGCGCCTGCTGGCGGATGGCTACTCGTGCCGAAGCCAGGTCAAGCGCCAGGACGGCCAGTCTGTTGCGCATCCGCTTCAGGCGTTGCTGAGGTTGATGCGCGACGCCGCCGGAGGCGATTCGCAACCTTGAGCGTGGCTGGATCCATGTTCTCTCCGGCGAACCCATGCGCCACAGATCGGCGGCTATGACAAAAGTTCATGGCCGCATGACTTTTAATGGTTACGGGGCCCCGCCAGCCCGGTGCTAAAACAGCGCAAACACAGCTCATCGATAACAACAAAGAGCGTTTGCGCCATGACTCAGTCCCTTACCCTTCACTTGCAGGGCCATCTCTGCAGCCTTCCTCGCTCGCGCTCTTTGAACCCGACTAACGAAACGTAGCGGGAGCGGCACTGCCGATCCCGCGTCATTTCTTTCCTTGTGTCCTCAAAGAGTAAACACCCATGCAACCACTCGACCTCTATATCGGCGAGGGCTTCGAAGGCCCTGGCGTCAATGCAGCCCATATCAACATCCTAATCGGGCCGCGCAACGGTCCTGCCGGCCAGGCCTTCGCCAATAGCCTGGCCTCGCCGAGCCAGGGCCATTGCCCGTTCATGGTGATTGCCCAGCCCAACCTGCCGGTCAAGCCCATGACCCTGTACGTGAACAAGGCGGCGATTGCCGGTGAACTGCACGGCAACGCCACCTGGGGCGCCTCCCAGGCCGGTATTGCCAAGGCGGTGCTCGAAGCGCTGCTGGACGGCACCTTGCCAGCCGAAGCCGAAGACCAGTGGGCGATCGTCACCGCCAACTGGGTCAACCCGCACTGCGATGATCTGGACGCGGTCTACCTCAACAACTACAACGCCTGCCGCACGGCGATCCGCGCGGCCCTGGCCGGCAAGCCCGAGCGGGCCCAGCTGGCGGATGTGGTGAACCAGATCAGCAACCCGTTCTATACCCCCAAGGCCTGAGGAGCGCAGCATGCAATACATTCGTTTGGGCCACTCCGGCCTGCAAGTCTCGCGCCTGTGCCTGGGCACCATGAACATGGGCACCCCGGACTGGAAACCCTGGATCTTCGATGAAAAACAGAGCGAGCCCATCGTCGCCCATGCCCTGGACCACGGGGTGAATTTCATCGACCTGGCGGACTTCTATTCCGCCGGCGTCGGCGAAGAGGTGGTGGGGCGCATCGTCAAGCGCCTGGCACGCCGCGAGGACCTGGTGATCACCACCAAGGTCGGCTACGGCACCCGCAGCGGGATCAATGCCAGCGGTCATTCGCGCAAACATATCCTCGACAGCATCGATGCCTCGCTCAAGCGCCTGGGCATGGATTACGTCGATGTGTTCATGCTGCATTACTTCGATGTGAACACCCCGGTGGAAGAAACCATGCAGGCGCTGGACGACATCGTCCGTGCCGGCAAGGCTCGCTACATCGGCGTCTCCACCATGCTCACCGGGCAACTGGCGAAGCTGCTCATGGCCTGCGAGCGCCATGGCTGGGTCAAGCCGATCAACATGCAATTGCAACTGAACTGCGCCTACCGCGAGGAAGAGCGCGAGATGATCCCGTTCTGCCGTGACCAGGGCCTGGGCATCTCGGTGTTCAGCCCGCTGGCCCGGGGCTTGCTCACCGGCGATGTGCAGTCGACCCGCAACCAGACCGACTTCTTTACCCAACAGATGTACAGCGATGAGGCCTCGTTGCAGATTGCCCGCTCGGTACAGCGCGTGGCCCGCGCCCGCGGTCTGAGTAATGCCCAGGTGGCCCAGGCCTGGGTGCTCAGGCACGCCGGGGTCGATTGCATGCTGGTGGGCGCCGACACCACCGCGCAGTTCGACAGCGCCCTGGCGGCCCTGGAGACCACCCTGGATGCCGAGGAGCTGCACGAGCTGGAGCGCAACTACACCCCCTGCGATGTGATCAACGACTACACCGCCGGCAAACGTATCCTGCGCGTGGCCCGTCCGGGGCTGGAGCGCTTTTCCCTGAGCGAGGCACTGGCATGAGCGCATTGATCCGTAGCGGCCATTTCATCGATGGCCACTGGTCCAGCGGCGGCCCCAGCTACCCGGTGTACAACCCGGCCAATGGCGAGTTGATCACCCAGGTGCAAAAGGCCGGCGCCGAGGAAACCCGCCTGGCCATCGCCGCCGCCCAGCGCGCGCTGCCGGCCTGGCGCGCACTCACCGCCAAGGAGCGCAGTCAGCGGCTCAAGCGCTGGAGCGAACTGATGCTGGCCCAGCAGCGCGAACTGGCCACCTTGCTCAGTCGCGAACAGGGCAAGCCCCTAGCCGAAGCCATGGGCGAGGTGGTGTATGCCGCGAGCTTTCTGGAGTGGTTCGCTGAGGAGGCCAAGCGTGCCTACGGTGATGTGATCCCCAGCCACAAGGCTGACGCGCGAATCATCGTGACCAAGCAAGCCATCGGCGTGGTCGCGGCGATCACCCCGTGGAACTTCCCCCTGGCCATGGTCACGCGCAAGGTCGGCCCGGCCCTGGCCGCCGGCTGCACGATGATCCTCAAGCCTTCGGAAGAAACCCCGCTATCGGCCTTCGCCCTCGGGGTGCTGGCAGAGCAGGCGGGGATCCCGGCCGGGGTACTGAACATCGTCTCCGGCGATGCGCCCGCCATTGGCCAGGCGCTGCAGGCTTCGAGTGTGGTGCGCAAGCTGTCGTTCACCGGCTCCACCGGCACCGGCAAGCTGCTGATGCGTCAGGCCGCCGACACCCTGAAAAAAGTCTCCCTGGAACTGGGAGGCAACGCCCCGTTCATTGTCTTCGATGACGCCGACCTGGACGCCGCGGTCAAGGGCGCCATGGCCTCGAAGTTTCGCAACACCGGGCAGACCTGCGTCTGCGTCAACCGCTTCTTTATCCAGGATGGCGTGTATGAGGCGTTCACCACCCGGCTGGCCGAGGCGGTTGCCGCGCTGCGGGTCGGCAGTGCCCTGGATGGCGATACCGAGCAGGGCCCGCTGATCAACGCGGCGGCCCTGGCCAAGGTCGAGGCGCATGTCGGCGATGCGCTGGAGAAGGGCGCCCGGCTGCTCTGCGGCGGTCGTCGCCACGCCCTGGGCGGGACCTTCTACGAGCCGACCATCCTTACCGAGGCCAGCGACCAGATGCGGATCGCCGAGGAAGAAACCTTCGGCCCAGTGGCGGCCTGCTTTCGTTTCAAGGACGAAGCCGAGGTGCTGCAGCGGGCCAACGACACGCCATATGGCTTGTCGGCCTACTTCTACAGTCGCGACATCGGCCGGGTCTGGCGCATGGCCGAGGGCCTGGAGGCAGGGATGGTGGGCATCAACGAAGGCATCATTTCCACCGAAGTGGCGCCCTTTGGCGGGATCAAGGAATCGGGCCTCGGCCGCGAAGGTTCCAGGTACGGCCTGGACGATTACCTGGAGATCAAATAC
This sequence comes from Pseudomonas sp. 3MA1, assembly GCF_029237275.1. Taxonomy (NCBI): domain Bacteria; kingdom Pseudomonadati; phylum Pseudomonadota; class Gammaproteobacteria; order Pseudomonadales; family Pseudomonadaceae; genus Pseudomonas; species Pseudomonas sp. 3MA1. The sequence goes on from NZ_JAACFX010000006.1 coordinate 163,413, forward strand.
CTGCTGATGGGCGGCCTCTAGCCCTCACACCCTCCAATGCAGGCGCTGGCTTGCCAGCAGGCCGGCTCCTGCGTGATTCGATTCATCTCTTATCCAAGAACAATAAATGGAGACGAACATGAGCACTGCAACCGTCAAGATCGATGACCTGCCCATTGGCCGGTTCCACCTGAAAATCGCCGGCCTGACCTTCGGCGCGCACTTCACCGACGGCTATATCCTCGGCCTGATCGGCATCGCGTTCACCCTGCTGAGTCCGCAGATGCAGCTGGATGCGTTGTGGCAGGGCCTGATTGGTGCTTCGGCGCTGATGGGGCTGTTTATCGGCAGCCTGTTCTTCGGCTGGATCTCCGATCACCTGGGGCGGCAGAAGATCTTCCTGGTCAGCTTCGTGCTGATCACCCTGGCCTCGGTGATGCAGTTCTATGCCGAGACGGCCATGGGCCTGTTTGCCTGCCGGGTGCTGATCGGCATCGGCCTGGGCGGCGATTTCAGTGTTGGCCATGCGATGCTCGCCGAGTTCGCGCCGAAGAAGCAGCGAGGCGTGCTGCTGGGTTCGTTCAGCGTGATCTGGACCTTCGGCTATGTCGCCGCGACCTTCGTCGGCACCGCCATGCTCAGCCTCGGCGACGATGCCTGGCGCTGGATGCTGGCGTCCTCGGCGATTCCCGCCGGGCTGATCCTGTTGGCGCGCATCGGCACCCCGGAATCGCCACGCTGGCTGATCAACCGCGGGCGCATTGCCGAGGCCCGGGCCATCGTGCACAAACACCTGGGAGCCAACGTGGTGCTGGACGAGCAACCCAGCGGCCAGGGCCGCTCCGGCTACGCCGTGCTGTTCAGCCGCGAATACCGCAAGCGCACCGCGTTCAACTGCCTGTTCTTCGTGTGCATTGTCATGCCGTATTTCGCCATCTACACCTTCCTGCCGTCGATTCTGCAGAAGATGGGCCTGGCCGAGGGCTTCGGCACCGAGCTGATGCTCAACCTGCTGCTGATCATCGGTGCGCTGATTGGTATCGGGTGCACGGTGAAGTTTTCCCGCCGGGGGTTCCTGATCAACTCCTTCATCATCCTGGCGGTGGCACTGTTGCTGCTGGCGGTATTGCCGGGCAGCGCGGCGTGGCTGATGGTGTTGCTGTTCGGGGTGTTCACCCTGGTGCTGTCGGCGGTGAGCAACCTGGTGGGGGTGTTTCCCGCGGAGAGTTTTCCCACCGAAGTGCGCGCCAGCGGCATTGGCCTGGCCACCGCGGTGAGTCGCCTGGGCTCGGCCATCAGCACCTTCCTGCTGCCGGTGAGCGTGGCCGGGATCGGCCTCAGCCCGACCATGGGCATCCTCGCCGGGATCCTGGCCCTGGGGGCGCTGATTTCCTGGGCCTGGGCGCCAGAAACCAAGTCCCTGACCTTGAGTCAGGCGTGCAGCGCCAGCACCGTTGGCGGCAGCCAGAACGACCTGCCGAAGGTCGCCTCGCCGATCTGATATCGCCCTGCATCCTCGTAGAAACCACGCGCCGTCAGGGGTTGCTCACCCGCCCCAGCCATTGGGTGAACAGCTGCACTTTGGACAGCCCCTGTTTGCCATTCGGCACGTCCAGCCAGTAGCCATATGGGCCGATCACCTCCACCGGGGTGATCGGCAGCAGGCGTCCATCCGCCAGTTCCCCCTCGATCATCTGCCGGTCGATCACCGCCAGCCCGCCACCGGCCAGGGCCGTGTGGATCACCTGGTCCAGGGTGCTGAACTCCAGACCCGCCCGGGCGTCGACATCGTCGCGGCCCATGGCCGCCAGCCAGTTCTCCCAGACCGGCAAACGCTTGCCGTCATGCAGGATGTGCAGCAGAGCAAAGCGCTGAAGGTCCGGCGCCCGGCCGGCGCTGAACAGCTCCGGGCTGGCCACGGCGATATGCCGCTCCATCACCAGCAGCTGGCTCTGGCAATGAGCGGCGGCCTGCAGGCCGAAGCGGATTTCGCAATCGACTTCGGCCGGGCTGTCATGGTTGTTGTGCTGGGTCACGCTGAGGCTGATATCCGGGTAGCGCTGGCAGAAGTCCCGCAACTGCGCCGACAGCCAGCGGGTGGCCCAGGTCGGCGGCGCGACGATGCGCAGGCGTTGCCGCAGATTGGGCACGCGCAGGGCTTGCAGGGCGCGCTCGATGTGATTGAAGGCCAGGCCCAGTTGCGGCGCCAGGGCCGTGCCGGCTTCGGTCAGCGTCAGCCCTTGAGGGGAGCGGCTGAACAGCGCCACGCCGAGGTAGTCCTCCAGTTGCTTGATCTGTCGGCTGACCGCGCCCTGGGTGACGTTGAGTACCACAGCGGCCTGGCTGAAGCTGCGGTGGTGGGCGACTTCCTCGAAGACCCGGAGCATGTTCAGGGAGGGCAGTTGGCGCATGGCGGGCAGACTCCGCACCTGGCGCCAGACAGCAGCGATCCGCGTCTGGCGGGCTGAGCGCTGGAAGTGGCGGGGCAGGTTTATTGTTGTTGTAGGGCACTTCATCTAGGGCGCCCATCTTAGCCTGTAGGCGCCCTTTGCGGAGGTTGGCTTGCCCGCCAAGAGGACCGCGAGATCGCCTTCGCCGGCAAGCCGGCTCCTACAGAGTCTCCCCGCTAGCCCGGCCAGCGAAAGGGCCGGCAAGGATTCAGAAGTAGTAGCCGATATTCACATACAGCTGGTTTTCCCATTGGTTGCTGCCACCGGCTCCCAGGCTCTGGGCATAACTGCTGCCGCCGATGTACGGATCGTTCTTGCCGAACAGCCATTCGGTAGCGATCCACAGCTTGCTCAGGGAGAACGAGCTGCCGAGGATCATCCGCTGGGAGGTTTTATAGGCGCTGGCCGATTTGTCGAAGGCGCTGTAGTTGGCGTACAGCTTGACCCCGCTGACCTGGTCGAACAGGTACTTGCCGTCGACGTCGTAGCTCAGGTCGGCGACATATAGGTTGCCGCGGCTGGCGACGTTGAAGGTGCCGTCGTAGCCGCCCAGGGTTATCAGCTCATCGGTGCCTGGATTGCGTGGCGACATCTGCTGGCGCGCCGCCTGCAATTGCACGCCCCACGGGCCGTTCTTACCCCGGTAGTGGACGGCCAGGGCATTGCGCCTGCCGTCGTTGTGGGTGTCGTTGTTTTTCAGGGTCGAGGTCAGGCCCGAGACGCCGACTTCCGATGCCCAGTCGCCCAGTTGCACGGCCCGCGCCACCCGCAGCACCAGGGTGTTGCGTTCGCGGTTGTCGCTGCCGTCGGCCACGTAGCTGTCGGCCGAAGACACCACGCTGGAATAGGTGCGGCCGTTGCTGGTGCCCTTGCCTTGCCAGGCCGGGCGCAGGTAGTAGCCGGCCTGGAGGTTCCAGTCGCCGTGCTGCTGGATGTACTTGGCACCGATCTGCTCGATGTCCTCCAGGCCCACCACGTTGCCCAGGGTTTCGAAGAAGGTGCTGCCGAAATAGGGTTGCAGGCCGAAGGGAATCTGGTTCAGACCGACCTGCACTTGCTGTTCGGGGTTGAACCGGTAGCCGATCCAGGCGCTCTCGGCAAAGGCGATGTCGCCCACCTTGTCGGTGTAGCGGTAGGGGTAGGCGCGGCCGTAAAAGCGGTATTTGGCGGCGCCGATCCAGCTGTCGGAGCTGTACTTGGCGCTCAGGATCGCGGTGTCGAAGTTGAAGGTCTGGATATCCCGGTCCGGGTCGTAGTCCCAGCGCGCGCGAACCGCGCCGCCCAGATCCAGGTGGTCGGTGACCTGCACGGCCAGAGCGGGGGTGGCCAGGCTGCCCAACAGGGCGACGTTGCACAGCAGGACAGAGCGTTTGTAGAGCATGGGGTTTTCTCCCGGATTGTTATTGTCGGGTGCGAGGAAACCGGCCGCGGCCAGGGCGGCAGCCAAGGGTGAAAGCGTTGAGAAGTGGGGGTCAGCGCTAGGGCTTCAGATCATCGAGACAAGCGGGAAAGGAGGCATGGGCGGTACTCGTTGTTGTTTTTGTAATGGGCCTGCAGTGTTGCTATCCGCCCCCGGTTCGACAAACGATTTATTCAGCGCCCACGCATGACTAAAACGCATGTTAGTCCCGTAGATTCGACCTGCGCTGGCATGCGATGCTCTGCGCCTCCTGCAGCGGTCACAGAGAGACTGTCGTGAAACGCAAGATGCCTGCGCTCAATGCGCTCAAGGCCTTCGAGGTCGCCGGTAGCACCGGCAGCTTTACCCGGGCCGCCGAATTGCTCAACGTCACCCAGAGCGCGGTCAGCCGCCAGGTCCGGCAACTGGAGGAGCAGTTGGGGGAAAGCCTGCTGCAACGGCGCCATCATCACTTGGAACTGACCAGTGCCGGGCGTGTATTGCTGCGAGCCCTGCACCAGTCATTCGACAAGATCGAGTTGACCTTGCGCGGCATCGCGCAGAAATCCCACACCAATCGCTTGCACCTCAATGCGCCGCCGACCTTCGCCAGTCGCTGGCTGCTGCCGCGCCTGGGGCGCCTGCGCGAGCAGCATCCGGAGCTGGAGCTGAGCCTGACCACGCGCTTGCAGGACAGCCTGGCGGAAACCGCGACCCTGGATTGCGCGATCCGCTTTGGTGACGGTGAGTGGGATGGCCTGGACAGCTCGCTGCTGTTTCAGGAGCGGCACATCGCCGTCTGCGCGCCTTCGCTGCTGGCCCGGGAATCGGCGGAGCAGGGCGTCGATCTCAAGCGCATGACCCTGTTGCATGTATTGGCCCGGGAAGACCAGCGCTACCTGACCTGGAAGCACTGGCTGGATGCCGCGCGGATCACCGGGGTCGATACTCAGGGCGGCTATGAATTCGACCTTCTGGACCTGGCCATCCGCGCGGCCACCGAGGGCCTGGGGATCACCATTGCCGACTGGCACATGGTGGCGGCGGAGCTGGCCGCGGGGCAGTTGACCCAGGTGCACAACGTGCATGTGGAGGGGCACCAGTCCTACTGGCTGGTGACCCGTCCGGCCCAGGCTCCGTTGCCGCAACTGCAGGTATTCAGCCAGTGGCTCGAAGAGGAAATCTGGTTGGCGCAACGCCAGCTTGAGCCGTCCACAGCCTCCACACCCCTGGGCTAGAGCCGGGCGAGCGCCTTCGTCGGCACGCCGACACCGACCACAGCCCGCATGCACAACCTGTGTAGGAGCGGGCTTGCCAGCGAAGAGATTCGCCGGGCCACCCTCATCATTGCGCTGTAACCTGCGTTTTTTGCATGTTAGTCGGCACAATTAATCGTTTGTCCTTGTCGCGCCGGACGACAAGACTGCTGGCACTCACATAACAACAACCCGAGTGCCCAGCCATGCCTTATCCGGTCCTTGTCGATGGCCTGTTGCGTAACCCTGTCCGCGGTTGCCGGCCTTGCCTGCACGCCATTGCCCTGTCCGTCGATCGCTGCGCTGTGCCCGCCGAATCACGCCAGACCCTTTGACTGCCGGGCCTGGATCGTCTCCAGGCGGCCTGCGCCATTTCTCTGCCAACGACGGGGCAACCTCCATGCAAACAGAACAGAATTTTGTTGACGGCGACTTCATCAAGCCAGCCAGCAGCGCATCAATCGCGGTTTATGATCCGGCCAGCGAAACCCTGGTCGGGCAGGTCTCGGCCGCCACTCAGGAGGAGGCCGCTCGGGCGGTGAGCGCCGCCAGCGCGGCACAGAAAAAGTGGGCGGCGTTGACCAGCATCCAGCGCGCTGACTACCTGCGGGCATTGGCCGATGCCCTGGAGTCGCGGGCCGAGGCCATTGGCCAGGCGCTGGCGGCCGAATCGGGCAAAAGCCTGGCGGATGCCAGCAACGAGGCCCGCTACGCCGCGCAGATCACTCGTTATCACGCGGAATGGGCGCGCCGCATCGAGGGCGAGATCATTCCCAGCGACAGCCCCGACGAAAAGCTGTTTCTGCACCGCGAGGCGATTGGCGTCGTGGCCTGCCTGATCCCGTTCAACTACCCGGTCTACACCCTGCTGCGCAAGGTGGCGCCGGCGCTGATCGCCGGCAACACGGTGGTGGTGCGGCCGAGCAACAACACGCCGCTGTCGGCGTTTGAAATCGCCCGGGCGGTGCAGCAGGCGGACCTGCCGCCGGGTGTAGTGAACATCCTGACCATGGACCACGCCACCGCAGCCACGGTCTGTACCCACCCGGCAGTGGGCATGATCACCCTGACCGGCAGCGTCAATGCCGGGCGTATCGTGCTCGACTACTGCAAGGCCAATATCGCCAAGCCGTCCTTGGAACTGGGGGGCAAGACCCCGGCCATCATCGAGCCCGACGCCGACCTGGAGCAGGCCGCCAGCGCCATCATCGCGTCCAAGACCACCCATTGCGGCCAGTTGTGCACGGCGGTGGAGCGGGTCTATGTCCATGAAAGCGTGCATCAGCGCTTCCTGGCCCTGCTCAAGGAAAAAATCGCCGCCGTGCAGTTCGGCGACCGGCGCCAGGACCCGCGCCGCATGGGGCCTCTGGTCAGCGCGGCTTCGCGGGTTGCGATACATGGCCTGGTGCAGCGAGCGCTCGCCCAGGGCGCAGTGCTCGAAGCCGGTGGCGTGGTGCCCGAGGGGCCGGGGCATTTCTATCCGCCGACGCTGCTTAGCAACTGCCGCCAGGACATGGAGATCGTGCAGGAGGAAATCTTCGGCCCGGTGCTGCCGGTGCTCAAGTACCGGGATATCGATGAAGCCCTGGCCTTGGCCAATGACCACCAGTTCGGCCTGGCCTCGGTGCTCTACACCGAAAACTACCGCACCGCGATGAAAGTCGCCGGGGCCATCCAGGCCGGCGAGCTGTACGTCAACCGGACCCCGGCCGACCCTTACCAGGGCTACCACGCCGGCTGGAAGCGCTCGGGACTGGGCGGCGACGACGGCAAGCACGGCATGCTCGAGTTCACCCAGACCCGCCTGGTGGTCATGCCTTTCTAAGGCAGCTGCAAGTTTCAAGCGGCAAGCGCCAAGCAAAAGCGTGCAATCGATTCTGCCGCTTGCCGTCGTTGGATCAAGACAGCCGCAAGCAAGAGCCGCGCAGTCGTTCTTGCCGCTTGAAGCTCAAAGCTTGCCGCTGCCCCACTAATAATAATGAGCGGCGCCGGATACCGGCGCCCGAGGGCATCGTCATGTCAAAAAATGCCGCCGATCTGGCCGCTATCCCGGGTTCTGCCGCCTTGCCGCTGGACAACAGCGACAAGCGCAGTCGTTACTTTCAACTGATGCTGCTGGTGCTGGCCGCCGGGGCGATCTACCCGATCCTCTACCTGCGCCAGGTCTACCAGACCACCATGCTCGAGGTGTTGCACATCAACCACAGCGAGCTGGGTTACCTGTACTCCATGCTCGGCACCATCTTCCTGATCAGCTACCTGCCCAGTGGCTGGCTGGCGGACCGCATCGCTCCGCGCTTGCTGATCTTCTTCTCCCTGGTGGCCACCGGCGCCCTGGGCCTGTGGTACTCCACTGCGCCCTCACTGACGTCGCTGATGATCATCTTCGGCTGCTGGGGGCTGACCACCGGGCTGACCTTCTGGGCCTCGGTGCTCAAGCGGGTGAAGATGATTGCCCGCCACAACGAGCAGGGGCGTTTCTTTGGCATCCTCGACGGCGGTCGTGGCCTGGTGGAAGCCTTGCTGGCGACCCCGGCCCTGGGGTTGTTCGCCCTGGCCACCGAGACCCGTGGCGAGTCGACGGCCGAGGGGTTCCGGCATGTGGTCTACCTGTACTCCTTTACCTGCATCGCCATCGGCTGCGTACTGGTGCTGCTCAAGGACCCCAAGTCCATGCAAGACACGGCGCCGGTGGAGCAGGGGCGCTTCAACCTGCTCAGCGACCTGGCGACCCTGGTGAAGATCCCCGAGCTGTGGCTGGTGACCGCCATCGTGTTCTGCGGCTACCACATCTTCTGGGCCACCTACAGCTTCTCCGACTACCTGCAGGGCAACGGCATGACCGCGGTGATGGCCGGCACCATCACCACCATCAAACTGTGGATGCGACCCCTGGGTGGCATCGGTGGCGGCTGGCTGGGGGACCGCTTCTCGAATATTTCGGTGCTGATCGTGGCGCTGTTGCTGGCGACCCTGGGCATCGTCGGGCTGATCCTGTTCCCGGCCCTGGGCAGCCTGGGCTTGTTGATCGCCACCGTGATTTTCATCGGCCTGATGACCTACGCCATCCGCGGGCTGTACTGGGCGATCCTCGATACCTGTCGGATCCCCTTGCGCATTACCGGCCTGGCCATCGGCATCGTCTCGGTGGTGGGCTACCTGCCGGACGCCTTTATCCCGCTGATCAACGGCTATCTCACCGAACATTTCCCCGGGGCCTTGGGCTACCGCCTGTACTTCGGCTACATCGCCGCGGTCGGCGCCCTCGGCACCCTGGCCGCGATCGCCTTGCGCGCTCGCGTCAACCGCACCCAGCAGCATTCGCAAACAGGAGCCTGAGATGAAAATCGTCGCCCTTGAAACCCATATCGTCGCTGTCCCGCCACCGCATATCGGCGGCATGTACTGGCTGTTCGTCAAGCTGCGCACCGCCTGCGGCATCGAAGGCGTGGGCGAGATCTACGCCGCCACCTTCGGTCCCCAGGCAATGCAGCCGATCATCGAGGACGTGTTCCAACGCTACCTGCTGGACCAGGACCCGCACCACATCGAACGCTTCTTCCGCCAGGCCTATTCCAGTGGTTTCACCCAGCGTCCGGACCTGACCATGATGGGCGTGGTCAGCGGCCTGGAGATGGCCTGCTGGGACATCATCGGCAAGGCGGCGAACAAGCCGGTGTACGAGCTGCTGGGGGGCAAGGTCCACGAACGCCTGCGCTCCTACACCTACCTGTACCCGCAGAACAGCCGCGGCGAATACGACTACGACGACCCGGACCTGGCCGCCGAATGCGCGGTGCAGAACATGAACCAGGGCTTCACCGCGCTCAAATTCGACCCGGCCGGGCCCTACACCGCGTACTCCGGGCACCAGCTGTCCCTGGAAGTGCTGGAGCGCTGCGAAACCTTCTGCCGCAAGATCCGCGAAGCGGTGGGCAATCGCTGCGACCTGCTGTTCGGCACCCACGGGCAGATGGTGCCGTCCTCGGCCATACGCCTGGCCAAGCGCCTGGAGCAATACGACCCGCTGTGGTTCGAGGAGCCGGTGCCGCCGGGCCAGGAGCAGGCCATGGCGCAGGTGGCGGCCAAGACCAGCATCCCGATCGCCACCGGCGAGCGCCTGACCACCAAGTACGAGTTCTTCAAGCTGCTGCAGGCCGGTGGTGCCTCGATCCTGCAAATGAACGTGGCGCGCTGCGGCGGCCTGCTGGAGGCGAAGAAGATCGCCAGCATGGCCGAGGTCTACTACGCGCAGATCGCCCCGCACCTGTACAACGGCCCGATTGGCGCGGCGGCGAGCTTCCAGCTGGCGGCCTGCACGCCGAACTTCCTGATCCAGGAAAGCATCATGACCTGGGGCGGCTTCCACGCCGAAGTGCTGACCCAGCCCTTGCAGTGGGAGGACGGCTACATCATCCCGTCTCGCGAGCCGGGCCTGGGGGTGGAGCTGAACATGGACGTGGTGCGCAGACACTCGCCCTATCAAGGCCAGCGCCTGCACCTGCAAATGGCCGCAAGTCCGGTCGACATCAAGGACAGCTCCCCGGCCAAAGGCTGAGCACTTCCGGCCCGGCGACGGGCAGGGCATGGGCAGCCGCTACGGCTGCCTTCAACACGATCTGAGCGGTAACCCTGCATGACATACGACTACATCATCGCTGGCGCCGGCGCTGCCGGCTGCATCCTCGCCAACCGGCTCTCGGCCTCGGGCCAATACTCGGTCCTGCTGCTGGAAGCGGGCGGCAAGGACTCCTCGTTCTGGTTCAAGATCCCGGTGGGGTTCGCCAAGATGTACTACAACCCGACCTTCAACTGGATGTACTACAGCCAGCCGCAGAAGCAGCTCAACGACCGGGCGATCTACGCCCCGCGAGGCAAGGTGCAGGGTGGCTCCGGCTCGATCAACGCGATGATCTACGTGCGCGGCCAGGCCCATGATTTCGATGATTGGGCGGCCAACGGCAACGACGGCTGGAGCTTCGACGAGGTGCTGCCGTATTTCCGCAAGCTGGAGAATCATCCCCTGGGAGACAGCCAGTACCACGGCGCCAGCGGGCCCATCAGCATCACCCCGATGAAGGGCCAGACCCACCCCATCTGTGATGCCTTCCTCAAAGGCTGCGAGGAGCTGGGCTACCCGCGCAGCGAAGATTTCAATGGCGCCAGGTTCGAGGGCGCGGGGATCTACGACGTCAACACCCGCAACGGCCAGCGCTGCTCCAGCAGTTTTGCCCATCTGCATCCGGCGCTGAGCCGGCCAAATCTCAAGGTCGAGCATTACGCGCTGGTCGACCGGGTGCTGTTCGATGAGCACAAACAGCGCGCCACGGGCATCAGTGTGACCCAGCACGGGGTGGTCCGGACCTTCAGCGCCAACAAGGAGGTGATCCTCTGTGCCGGCGCCGTGGACACGCCGAAGATCCTGCAACTGTCCGGGGTCGGTGATCGCGGGTTATTGGCCCAGCACCAGATTCCTCTGGTGCGGCACCTGCCGGCGGTGGGGCAGAACCTGCAGGACCACCTGTGCGTCAGCTACTACTACAAGGCCAATGTGCCGACCCTCAACGACCAGCTCAGCTCGCTGTTCGGCCAGCTCAAGCTGGGCCTGCAATACCTGCTGACCCGCAAGGGCGCAATGGCCATGAGCGTCAACCAGGCCGGCGGCTTCTTCCGTGGCGATGCCGGGCAGGAACACCCCAACCTGCAGCTGTACTTCAACCCGCTGTCGTACCAGATCCCCAAGAGCAACAAGGCCCGCCTCAAGCCCGAGCCGTATTCCGGTTTCCTGCTGTGCTTCAACCCGTGCCGGCCCACCAGTCGCGGCAGCATCCGGATCGCCTCGAAGAACCCTCGGGATGCGGCGCTGATCGATCCCAACTACCTGAGCACCGACAAAGACATTGCCGAGGTGATCCAGGGCAGCCGACTGCTGCGCAAGATCATGCAGGCCCCGGCGCTCAAGAGCATAACGGTGGATGAAGTGCTACCGGGGCCGGCGGTGGACAGCGATGAGCAGATGCTGCAGTACTTTCGCCAGAACAGCGGCTCGATCTACCACCTGTGCGGCTCCTGCGCCATGGGCCGCGACGAGCAGCGCTCGGTGGTGGACAAGCGCCTCAAGGTGCATGGCCTGGCGGGGCTGCGCATCGTCGATGCCTCGATCTTCCCCAACGTCACCTCCGGCAACACCCACGCGGCGGTGCTGATGGTGGCGGAGAAGGGCGCCGACCTGATTCTTGAGGATGCCTCTCGATAGACCAGCGCATGAGTTGGCGCGTCAGTGTGGTTGCCGGCCAATGATTGCCCATTCAATGGCCGCGCCCTGTTTGATTGATCCGCTTCGCTTCAATGCTGCAATTCGGCCGATGAAAAGCCGTTGCGCTGAAAGAAACGCTCCAGCTCCCGGGGCAGGGGCTCGACGCCAGTGAAGATCTTCAAGTACTCGGGAATGAAGCGCATGCGCTGCGCCATGGGTTCCTGGGTGTTCATGCTGATGTAGCCGATCTGCGTCAGGTAGATCGAGCGCGCACGGGTCACCGCGGCGTCGTGGGCGAAACCGAAACGGTCGAACATCTGTGTCAGGGCCTGCACGCGCTGGGCATCGGCCTGGCGGATTTCCTGTGCCACTTCGGGCGATTGCAGGGCCCAGCTGCGCATCGCGAACTCGAACTGCGAGTCGAACAATTCGCTGTTCAGCCAGCAGTCGAAGACGTTGAGAATCGCCTCGGTGATGGATTCGGCATAAGCCTCGGACTGTGATACCAGGCTCAAGGTGTTCTTGTTCTTCCACAGGTTCACCAGGGCTTCGAGCAGGGCTTCGCGGTCCTGGAAATACCAGTAGAAGCTGGTTCGCGACAGGTTGAGCTTCTTCGCCAGCGGCATCACTCGCACGGCATCCACCCCCGATTCCTTGAGGCTCTCGTAGGCGGCGTTGAGCCAGCTCTCCAGGGAGCCGCGGCCAGCGGCTTCCGCGCTGTTGCTGGTTGCTTTCATTGGGCGTTTTTTCCTTGTCCGTTTGATCTGTATGGTGGTGACTGTACATCAGTGTCCATGTCATTGACACTGGTGTACATTGAGGTCTATCGTCTGCCTTGCCTGATGACCAGTATGCGAGACCGATATGAATAACGATCCGCTTCTTCAGCCCTATCGCCTCAAGCACCTGACACTTCGCAACCGCATTATCACCACCTCCCACGAGCCGGCGTACCCCGAAGAGGGCATGCCGAAGAAATTGTATCGGGCCTATCACGTCGAACGCGCCAAGGCCGGTGTGGCCATGACCATGACCGCAGGCTCGGCGGCGATCTCCCGTGACAGCCCGCCGGTGTTCAACAACATCCTGGCGTACAAGGACGAAGTGGTCGGCTGGATGAAGGAGCTCACCGACGAATGCCATGAACATGGCGCGGCGGTGATGATCCAGCTCACCCACCTGGGGCGCCGCACCCGCTGGGACAAGGGCGACTGGCTGCCGGTGGTGTCGCCTTCGCACAACCAGGAACCGGCCCACCGGGCCTTTCCCAAGAAGCTGGAAATCTGGGACATCGAGCGCATCATCGGCGATTACGCCGACGCCGCCGAACGCATGCAGGCCGCGGGCCTGGATGGTATCGAGCTGCAAGCCTACGGCCACCTGATGGACCAGTTCTGGTCGCCGCTGACCAACGAGCTGGAGGGCGCCTATGGCGGTTCGCTGCACAACCGCCTGCGTTTCACCTTCGAGGTGCTCAGTGCCATCCGCCAGCGGGTGGGCCCGGAGTTCATCGTCGGCATTCGCTACACCGGCGATGAGGTCCGGGCCGGCGGCCTGGAGAAGGAGGAGGGGCTGCAGATCTCGCAGCTGCTTAAAGACAGCGGCATGGTCGACTTCCTCAACGTGATTCGCGGCAATATCGCCACCGATGCCGGGCTGACCGACATCATTCCGATCCAGGGCATGCGCAACGCGCCGCACCTGGACTTCGCCGGGGAGATCCGCGCCCTGACCGGCTTCCCGACCTTCCATGCGGCGAAGATTCCCGACGTCGCCACCGCCCGCCATGCGATTGCCTCGGGCCTGGTGGACATGGTGGGCATGACCCGCGCGCACATGACCGACCCGCATATCGTGCGCAAGATCATCGAAGGCCGCGAAGATCAAATCCGCCCCTGTGTCGGCGCCAACTATTGCCTGGACCGGATCTACAACGCCGGTGCCGCCTACTGCATTCACAACGCCGCCACCGGCCGTGAAACCAGCATGCCGCATGAGGTGCCCAAGGCTGTGCGCAAGCGCAAGGTGCTGATCATCGGCGCCGGTCCCGGCGGCCTGGAGGCGGCGCGGGTGGCCGGCGAGCGCGGGCATGAGGTGCTGGTGCTGGAAGTGGCGGACCAGCCCGGCGGGCAGATTCGCCTGACCGCGCAGTCCGAGCGGCGCAAGGAGATGATCAGCATCATCGATTGGCGCATGGCGCAGTGCGAGCGCCAGGGCGTCAGGTTTCGCTTCAACACCTGGGCCGATGCGGCGATGGTCCTCGATCAACACCCCGACGTGGTGATCGTCGCCACCGGCGGGTTGCCCCACACCGAAGTCCTGCAGCACGGCAACCAGTGGCTGGTGTCGAGCTGGGACATCATTTCCGGCGACGTCAAACCGGGACGCAATGTGCTGGTGTACGACGATGCCGGCGATCACGCAGGTTTGCAGGCCGCCGAGTTCATTGCTCGCAGCGGCGCCCGGACCGAGATCATGACCCCCGACCGCTCGTTCGCGCCGGAGGTGATGGGCATGAACCTGGTGCCCTACATGCGCTCGCTGCAACGGCTGGACACCACCTTTACCGTTACCTACCGGCTCAAGGCCGTGGAACGCCAGGGCGAAGAGCTGCTGGCGACCATCGGCAGCGATTACAGCGATCTTGAGAAAACCCGGCGGGTGGACCAGATCGTGGTCAACCATGGCACCCGGCCGCTGGACGAGCTGTATTTCGAGCTCCAGCCCCAGGCCAGCAATCAAGGCGCCGTGGAGTACCGGGACCTGATTGCCGGTCACCCGCAAAACCTGGTGACCAACCCTCAAGGGCGGTTCCAATTGTTCCGAATCGGCGATGCGGTGTCATCGCGCAATACCCACGCGGCGATCTACGACGCCCTGCGCCTGGTCAAGGACCTCTAGCCACTGCCTGTTGCCGTGCCCTGAACCATAAGAAAGACAGCCGTCATCCGTTTCCCAGGTCTTTAAGTCACTGCCCCGAATGTTGGTCCGATTGGTTTTGATTAACGTCAAACTCTTCCCCACGGAGGTTGTTGCATGCACACGGATACCGATTTCACCGAGCTGTTCACTGCCGTCCCCCCGAGCCCGCTGCGTTATCGCAGTGATGCCAGCGTCACCGGGCATGCCCTGGCCCCGGTCGATCACGGCCTGCTGGCGGCCTACGCCGCGATTGACCGGCCGGCGCTGCGCCAGTACCGCCTGGAGCGCATCCGCCAGCAACTGCGGGCGCAGGATTACGCCGGCGTGCTGCTGGCCGACCCGATCAACATTCGTTACGCCACCGATACCAACAACCTCGGCCTGTGGGTGATGCATTCCCCCAGCCGCTACGTATTCGTGGCCACCGATGGCCCGGTGGTGCTGTTCGAATTCACCAGCAGCCGGCACAACAGCGAGCACATCGAAACCATCGACGAAATTCGTCCGGCGATCCCCTGGCTGTACTTCCTCGCCGGCCCGCGGGTCGAGGAAAAAGCCCAGCGCTGGGCCCTGGAAGTGACCGACCTGATGACCCGCCATGGCGCCGGCAATCGACGCTTGGCGGTGGACCGCTGCGACCTCTGGGGCGCGGAAAAGCTCAAGGCCCAGGGCATCCAGCTGTTCGACGCCCAGCCGCTGATGGAGCAGGCGCGGCTGATCAAGTCGCCAGAGGAGATCGCCAGCCACCGGGTGTCGATGGATGTGTGCGACCTGGCGATTGCCCGCATGCGCGCCAGCCTGGTGCCGGGCATCACCGAGAACCAGCTGTGGAGCATCATGCACGCGACCAACGTGGCCCAGGGCGGGGAGTGGGCCGAGAGCCGGTTGCTGAACTCCGGCCCGCGCACCAACCCCTGGTTCCAGGACGCTTCGGACAAGGTCATCGAGGCCGGCGAGATGGTCTGCTTCGACACCGACATGGTCGGGCCGGGGGGCTATCTCTCGGACATCTCCCGCAGCTTCATCTGCCCCGGCAAGGCGCCCACGGCGGCCCAGCGCGACCTGCTTGAGATCGCCTCGCAGCAAATCAGCTTCAACCTCGACCTGCTGCGCCCGGGGCTGTCGTTTCGCGAGTTTGCCGAGGGCTGCTGGCCGGTGCCCAAACAGTTCGAGCACAACCGCTACATGATGATGCTGCACGGCGTCGGCCTGGTGGACGAGTACCCCAGCGTGGCCTACGCGGTGGACTTTGCCGAGTGGGGCTATGACGGTCACTTCGAGGAAAACATGGTGCTCTCGGTGGAGAGTTACATCGGCGAGCAGGGCGGCCATGAAGGCGTGAAGCTCGAAGAGCAGGTGCTGATCAGCACCACTGGAGCGCTCAAGCTTTCCCGTACCCCGTTAGTCGACGACGATCGATAACAGCGGTTGTTGCCTGATTCTTGCAGGCATGGCATCTACCCTGTCCGGAGAAAAACCATGAGCAGCATGACCGTGATCGACAGCGCCGCCGCCCTGGCGCCGCGCCCGCCATCTGGCGCCGAACCCTTTCTGCGCCTGGAGGCGATTCACAAGCAGTTCGGTCCTTACCCGGTGTTGCACGACGTGTGTTTCGAAATGGCCCAAGGCGAGGTGGTGGCGATTATCGGCCCCAGTGGCTCGGGTAAGAGCACCTTGCTGCGTTGCATCAACCAGCTGGAGCCAGCGACCCGCGGCCGGGTCAGCATGGACGGGGTGCATATCGAGGCCGGGCGCCCGCTGCCCAGGAGCGAATTGCTCAAGTTGCGCCGGCGCATCGGCATGGTGTTCCAGTCGTTCAACCTGTTTCCGCACCTCACGGTGCTGCGCAACGTCAGCCTGGCGCAGATCCGCACCCTGGGTCGCAGTGCCGAGCAAGCGGATGCCCGCTCATTGCAGTTGCTCGACCGGGTTGGCCTGGCGGACAAGGCCAACGCCTACCCGGCCCGTTGCTCCGGCGGCCAGCAGCAGCGCATCGCCATCGCCCGGGCCCTGGCGCTGGATCCGGAGCTGATGCTGTTCGACGAGCCGACCTCGGCCCTCGACCCCGAGCTGGGCCTGGAAGTGCTGGCGGTGATGAAGGAGCTGGCGCGCGAGGGCATGTCGATGCTGGTGGTGACCCACGAGATGCACTTTGCCGAAACCGTTTCCGACCGCGTGGTGGTCATGGCCGAAGGGCGGATCATCGAGCAGGGGCCCAGTGCCCAGGTGATGCGCGAGCCACGGCACGCGCGGGTGGCGCAGTTTCTCCAGGCCGTGAGGAATCGCTGATGCTGGATATCCTGCTGGTCCTGTTGCGCGGCGTGCCCTGGACCCTGAGCGTGACCCTGGGCGCATTCTGCATGGGCGTGGTGCTGGGCTTTCCGCTCTGCGCCCTGCGTCTGTCGAACCTGAAGCTGTGTCGCTGGCTGGCGGCGATGCTGGTGCTGACCCTGCGTTCGATTCCGCCGATCGTCTGGCTGTTCTTCATCTTCTTCGGCATCGGTGGCGGCTACATCGCCTTGTCGCCATTCGCCGCCGCGGTGCTGGGCCTGGGGCTGATCACCGCGGCGCACATGGCGGAGGTCTATCGCGGTGCCTTCGCGGCGATTCCCCAGGGGCAGTTCGAGGCGGCGCAGGTGCTCAATCTTTCGCCGTCCCAGCGCTTTTTCGATGTGCTGCTGCCGCAACTGGTGCGCATCGCCATTCCCACCTCGGCCACCTATGCCATCGGCCTGCTCAAGGACTCGGCCGTGGCGTCGACCATCGGCGTCGGTGACGTCAGCTTCCAGGCCTATCAGCTGTCCCAGCAAACCTTTCAAGGGCTGGGGGTGTACAGCGTGGCGGCGCTGGTCTACCTGATTCTCAGCGTGCCGGTGGCGTTGTTCTCGCGCTGGCTGGCGGCCAGCCTGAAGCAGAGGGTGGCCCGATGAGCGAGATCCTGAAGATGTGGCTGGTCTGGTTTCCCGAACTGTGGAAGGGCTTTGTGCTGTCGATGCAGGTCACCGCCGTCAGCCTGGTGCTGGGGGTGGTCCTGGGGTTGCTGCTGGCGCTGGGGGTTTCGGCATCCCGTCGGGTGGTGCGCTATCCCTCGCTGCTGATCGTCGAACTGGGGCGCGGCGCCCCCGCGTTGATCCTGCTGCAGTACGTCTATTTCGGCCTGCCCTCGGCCGGTCTGACCCTGAGTTCGTTCTGGGCGGCGGCCGTGGCGTTGGCTTACTGCACCGCGGCCTACACCAGCGAGATCATCCGCGGCGGTATCGAGGCTGTGGCCCAGGGGCAGAACGAGGCGGCCGAGGTGATCGGCCTGAACCGCTTCGATGCGCTGCGTTTTATCATTCTGCCCCAGGCGCTGCGGGTGGCCCTGCCGTCGTTGCTGGGGTTCTCGATCATGATGTTCCAGGCTTCGTCGCTGTGTTTCACCATCGCGCTGCCGGAGATCGTCAGCCGCGCCTCGGCCATCGGTTCGTCGACCTTCGAGTACCTGCCGGTGCTGACCCTGGCCGGCCTGATGTACGCCGCGGTTTGCGCCCCCGCGACCCTGGGCGTGGCGGCACTGGAGAAAAGACTGGCGCCCAGCCAGCACGCGTGACCCGTTCGGGCCGTCTTTCGGCTGCTGTTCTCTCAACGCAACCCATGCACAGGTGAAGCCATGATCCATTCATTCAAACGCATTACCCGTTGGGCATTCCTTTGTTCCTCCCTGGTGGGCGGCGCGGCCCTGGCCCAGGCGGACTGCAAGCCGGCCCACTCGTTTGAAACCCTGACCCCCGGGGTGCTGGCGGTCGCGGCCTGGGTCTTTCCGCCCTATTCGATACCCGGGCCGGGCAACCAGTTGAGCGGGGTCGATGGCGAAATCATCAAGCGCATCGCCGCCAGGGAGTGCCTGGAGATCAAGCTGACAGTGGTGGACCCGGCGGCGGTGATCCAGTCGGTGATCGCCCGGCGGGCCGACGTCGGCATCGGCGACTGGTACCGTACCGCCGAGCGCAGCAAGGCCCTGGGCCTGTCCGCGCCGTTGTACCTGGACATGATGGGGATTATCTCCAGCGAGGGTTATTCGAGCATTGCCGAGCTGGAGGGCAAGCGCATCGGCACGGTGCAGGGTTACCTGTGGGTCGACGATTTGAAAAAGGTCTTTGGCGACAACCTGGTGCTGTACCCCAACCCGGTGGCCATGGCCCAGGACCTGGCCTCCAAGCGGATTGCGCTGGGCGTCGACAGTTTTGCAGTCGGCGTGGCTTCGCAGCAGAAGGGCGCTTACCCGGGTCAGCACATCAAGGTCTCGGAACCCGACCCACGGGTGAGGGCCACCTTGCAACCGGGGCAGTCTAGCTTCCCGCATACCAAGGCCAATACCGCGCTGGGCGTGGCGCTGAACGACAACATCCAGGCCTTGCACGCATCGGGTGAAATAGCCGAGATACTCGGCGCCTTCGGCCTGGATAAACAAGCCGCCAACGTCGGTGCGCCACGCCTGGTGGAGTGACCGGTGATCCGGGGCCTGTGAGCGCCCGGGCGGTTGTGCAACAGCCTCAGGGAGCAACCCATGTCAGAAGGTGCAGCGTTCAAGTGCCTGTCGTTGGCCGAGGCCAGGGCGTTTGCCCAGCGCTGCTGCCTCGACGCCGGCAGCAGTCAGGAAGTGGCCCAGGCCCTGGCCGAAGCCACGGTATCGGCCCAGGGCCATGGCTTGGCCAGTGTGGGTTTCGAGCATTTGGGCGATTACCTGAACGGGTTTGCCAGCGGGCGCATAGCGGGCCAGGTACAGCCGCTGATCACTCAGGTGGCGCCGGCGATGATCCGTTGTGATGCGCGCCAGGGCATCGCGCAGTTGGGGTTCGAGCGGGCCTTCGGCGCCTTGTGCGACAACACCAGGCAGCTGGGGATCAGCCTGTTTGCCCAGCACAACGGCTTTACCTGTGGCGAGCTGGGCTACTACACCCGGCGTCTGGCTGCCGAAGGCCTGGTGGCACTGGCCTTCTGCAATGGCCCGCCGTTGTTGACCGTGGCCGGCCAGCGCCAGCCGATGTATTCGACCAACCCGCTGGCGTTCGCCGCCCCTTGCGGTGACGGGCCTTCGCTATTGATCGACCAGGCCAGTAGCGCCACGGCCTTCGTCAACATCCTCAAGGCAGCCGAGGCCGGGGAGGCGATCCCCCAAGGCTGGGCAGTGGATGCCCAGGGCGCTGCCACTCTGAGTGCCCGCGAGGCCATGCACGGTGCCTTGCTGGCGTTCGGTGGCAGCCGCGGGGCCAACATTGCCTTGCTGGTAGAAGTGCTGGCCGGCGGTGTTGCCGGGGCCAACTGGTCGCTGGATGCGCCCGACTTTCGCAGCGGCGGGCAGTCGCCCGGAGCAGGGCTGCTGGTGATCGCCATCGCCCCGCACCTGCTCGATGAACAGTTCGAGAACCGACTGGGACAGCAGCTGCGGCGTCTGCAACGTCTGGGCGTCCACCCACCCGGGCAGGCCAAGCAGCAAGCCTGGGTCCGGGCGCAAAAAGAAGGGGTTCGCTTGCCCATGGAGCTGTATCGGCAGCTAGGGGACATGTTTCTGGTTTAGCGGCAGTGGCCTTCTGACAACGGATGGTGCTCAGAGCCTGGCTGGCAGCTTTAACCGGGCACACGTCGACGGCAGTGGTGATGGTGTTCATCGCGGGGGGGCTTGAAGCCGACCGAGGGGCAGAAACGCTGATCGCTTCGGACGCCCTGCTGACTGTTTGAGCAATGAGTGCAAAGGGCTGTTGCTGCACGGTAGGTGCCCTGTAGAGCGTGGCACCTACCGTGTAGCTACTTCTTACTGGCCGCTAGTAATAGCCTTTTGAATGGTATGGCCTAGGCCGTGAGATTTGAGTTGGTCAGGATCACCCTTGATGTAGGTGAGCAGTTCGGTGCTGGTGGCATAGTCCTGGTATGAATCGGGAAGCCGATTAATAATCTCTTCGCTCTCAAGCAAAAGTTCAGTCAGTGATGGGCTTGCATCAACATCAACCAGTGCGTTGATACGTCGAGCCAATGCATAGAGCCAGAGGTTCACTTCATGCGCTAGAATGTGCGATTGCCAGCTCACCTGGGCGCTGAAAGGTTGACGAATCGTCCGAGCTAGCGCATTGAATATCTTCCACAGCTCAGCGACGATCGTTTTCTGATCTTCTGGCGCCAAATAGCGGGTCAATGTGGCAAGTTCGTCAGTGAAAGCACCATCTGCCTCCAGCTTGAAATGCAGGCTGTTATTGTCTTTCAGTGAGCCGCGCCATTGGCTTGCCAATTCATTGAACCATTCTCTGGAGATCTGAGCAGTGTCTACTGTCTTCTGTTCGAGCATGGGAAGAAGCAATGACTCGAGAATCCAAGGCGTGAAGTGATGCAACCTTCCAAGACGCCCGCGCACAGGCTGCAGGATGTCCTGAAGTTCTTGATCAGACAGTGGTCCTGGAAGTGACTGCGTCAGCTTTGAAATCAGCTGGTGCTTGACGTCCGCCCCCTCATAGTTCGCTTCGTTGATCAGCCAGCAAAGAATGGTTCGGTGAGCGCCGGCAGGTGTAACGTGATCGATAAGGTCAAGTGTATCTACGCCCCATGCGCCTTTGTTGATTGCATCCTTGAAAGCATGCAAACCCACCCAGGTGACGATGCTTGTCTCACTGTGTAGGAGGGATTTTATTTGTACTGGGTGCCTGTCGAAGCCGAGCGATAGGCAGATGTATTTGAAGGCTTCAATGACCAAAACGTTAGGACGCAAGCCTTTGACGCGTTGCGTGCACACTTCGTTCAACCAGCTGACAAGCGCCTGTGGTGCATGTGACCAGAGTAGCTTGAGGGCATAGTAGTCACTCCATGAAGTATCGGGTGGCGAGTAGCGAAAAGCTTTGCCGGGATCATCAGTGGAAAGCAGTAGCTTGGTGAGGTCTTGCGAGCGATAGTGCTCAAGGTCCAGCAGCGCCTTCCGAGCTCTTGGCTGTAAAGCACTTTGGCGTGCAGGATTGAGGTGTTCTAGCAAGGCGCTCTGCAGGGACTGCGGAAAAGGCTTGCGCTCCTCTGTGTACAGTTGGCCCGCTTGGCAGTGTGCCAGTACATAGCCAAGAGCATCCCAGGCCGAATGGAAATCTTCGAGAGGCAGACCTTCGGTCCAGAACTTGGTAGGGATATTCTCAAACATTTCTGGATTGAGCTTCCCGTCCTTGACCTGGCCCTTGGCCTCCAACTGATTCATCAACTCCGCACCAGACAACCCTGTGAACTCCAGGTCATCAAGCCACCAAGCCAGTACATCGCCCGCGCGAGGGGCGTCAGTGAAACAGGAACGATGGTTCAAACCCTTCGGTTCCTCGTCTTCTTTCTCGGATTCAATAAATGAGGTTGAGTCGAAAATCAGCTTGGCGGTAGGTACCTTCTTGCCCTCACCATGTAGCGTGCTTTGAATGATCCGGTCGCAGTACTCGAAGACGTGCGGCATCACATCCAGAGGGATAGGTGTTGCCAGCAGTGGGTAGTTATCATTGGCGCGTTGTATCGAGTTGGAAAGCTGATAGCCGGCCAGCGGGCGACCGCTGGCTGATCGAATCAGGATCATTCGGTCGTGGATCTTGCTTTCAGGAACGACCAGCACTTTGAGGCGAACGTTGCCGAAATAGCCATTACCCCAGCTAGTGCACTGGTTGAGAAGATTCTGAATGCGGTTCGGCTGATCAGCTCCTGCTTTACCACCGTCCTTCGACTCTTTCTCGGTCGTGATGATGAGATAGTCGCCTGCCGCAGTGCCCATTCGATGAAGCAGGTCGACGCCTGCATCCTCCATGAATGGATCGAACCAGGCAATCTGAGCGTCATGGTGGTTCTCGAAGATCTTACGGAGCCATTCCGTCAGTTGTATCCGGCTGGTGCCACCACTGTCGGTAAGTGTAAGGAAGAAGCGTCCATCAGAAGTCTTGGGGCAGAGCTGCTTCATGATTGTTTCGGTGACGCTGTTGAGAGCTACCCAAGGATCAGCTGTATGGCCTCCCAGCTGTGAGCGCGAATCTCGTAACGCACGGCCTACTCGCGCGGTGGCTTGAAGTTTCGCTTGATCTTTCGGCGGGACGTGTTTCTCCAGCCAGCTCAGCTTTTCGTTCGAGCGGATAGGTTCGACCATCTGCATATTCAGGTTCATGCTGCGGACGAAATAGTTACCGGTCTGTAGCACTAGGAAGGAATCGCCGAGGTCATTGAGCGCGTAGATTTCCAGAGTGAATGACGTACAGATCTGTTTCTCGAAGGCTTCAAGCCTAAAGCCATGTTTCAGTGGGTACTTTTCGTGCTTGTCCAGCCGAGCTGTATAGGTGGCCACTACGCTGTCGGCACTATAAGCGTTCACTACGACTAGGAGGTCGGACGCGTCATGGGTCATTGGCTCAGACAGCTTGAGAGAGGCGTCATCCCCCTTCAACGTGATGTCGTACTTACTCTTTTCCGCGCGATTTTGGCCGGGGATGCAGATGAACTCAAAATCCCCTATCCGCCATGCATCCAGTGCCGCGAAGTCTAGCCCGGTATCTGCGTCCAGGCTCTGGCATGCGGCTTCTGCGATCTTTCGATCCAAACCCCCTGCTATGTTGAAGGTCTCTGACTTGATGTCGGATGAAATGGCCGCGCTGTCCACGCTGGCATAGCTGGTCGGGCTGAGGCGACTGGTGCGAAATTGAAAGAAGTCTCGCGTCGGTAGGTGCATGACTGGGCGGGCTACAGGGTTGCCCCCAAAGAGGGTAGCGCCCACCTTGCTGTTCAGCTTGTCATCGAGCTGGAGATCGGCCAACTGGCTGGCAGCATGTAGTGTTGTGCCGGCAAGGAAGTGCTTTAGGAATATCTTGAGTTGGTGCGTTGATGTGTGCAGCGCCAAGGCATAGGTCTTGGCGGAGCAGCCATCATACACGGACGTCTTACTGCTGTAGGTGCCGCTCCATTTGTGAGACTGGTAGGTACCTGGCAGTGATCGGCCGTAGAGGAATCGCAGTTCGGCGGATCCAGCGCGTTCGATCTCTAGAATCCAGATCTGGGTGGCGGTAGCGAGTTGGTCGTCACCAAAAAGTTCATGAAGCCGGAAATCGGAGGCCAGTGTGCTGAGAGCATCGGTCATAGCGCGTCCTTTTGCTTGGTCAGAGAACAGGTCTGGTGCGCAACGCTGAAGGCGTATCTGCATAGATTTACGTCATTTTGATATCAGTCTCATTGGCCGAACCATGACGGAGCGCAACATAGGCTAAGAATCATATGGTTCTGAACTCCTGGGGTATCCCGAGATCACGTCAACGACATTAACGTCGACGGGTATCTTGCCGATCACCACATTCGTCTGGCAGGTTTCTTCATGACGCACCGGTGTGCAAACTCCAGAATAAGGTGTTGATAAATGGCCGATTATCCTTTGCTTGTCCCCCGAGGCGACTTCGCAGCCGAGTAACTCCCTGGTAACAAGATGTTGTGATCAATTTGCTGTACATCGGTGCATCCGCAAAGCGCGATAGTCAGGTCCATTTCTGTCGCAATGATTTCCAACGCTTTCGCCACTCCTGCTTCGCCCATTGCTCCCAGTCCATAAAGATGGGCGCGCCCGAGCATGACGCCTTAAGCCCCCAGAGCCAGTGACTTGATCACGTCCTGGCCGCTACGAATGCCACTGTCGAGCCAGACGTCAATCTGACCGTCGACGGCTTGAGCGATGGCCGGCAGCATGTTGATGCTGGAAGGGGCGCCATCGAGCTGGCGCCCACCGTGGTTGCTGACGATCAGTGCATCGGCGCCACTGGCAACGGCCAGGTGTGCGTCCTCAACATCGAGAATGCCTTTCAGAATCAGTGTTCCGCCCCAGTGATCCTTGATCCACTTGATGTTGTCCCAGCGTAGCGTCGGGCCGAACTGCTCGTAGGTCCAGTCGGCCATCAGCATCGCCCCGGCGGTGATCCTGGCGTCCTGGGTGATCGGCCACGCGGGCGGCAACACCTGGGTCCAGAGCCTGGATTTCGCGTTGCTCTACATCATGCTGGCCCTGGGACTGAACATAGTGGTCGGCTATGCCGGGTTGCTGGGCAAGGGCTTTATCGCTTTCTACGCGGCGGGCGCCTACCTTGTGGCACTGCTGTCCTCACCGCACCTGTTGACAAAGTTCCCGGCCCTGGCCGTCTTCAGAAACCGTAGAGCTGTGCCGGGTTGTCCACCAGGATCTGCTTGATCAGCGCGTCGTCGTTATCAACCCAGTCGAACAGCATCTCCAGCAGGCTGGCGTCGTTGGGCATCGGCACCGGTATGCACGGATGTGGCCAATCGCTTGCCCACAGCAGCCGGTTCGGATTGGCCTCGATCAACGCCCGGGCGTAGGGCGTTACGTCGTCGTAAGGAAAGTCCTTCGACGCGGTAAAGCGATAGGCGCCGGACAGCTTGACCCACACTCGGCCTTCTTGCAGCAGGCGCAGCAGGTCGGTGAATCCCGGGTGGTTCAGCCCGCAACTGGTGGGCATGTGCCCCATGTGGTCGATGACGACTGGCACCGGCAGGCTGGCCACGGTTTCGTACAAGTCGGCGAATTCGGTGATATCGATCAGCAACTGAAGGTGCCAGCCAAGGGGTGCGACTTTTTCCGCCAGGGCCGCAACATCCGACACCTCGACGCCACTCTTGAAGATCAGGTTGACCCGCACGCCGCGGACCCCGAGGCGATGCATCGCCTGCAGGGTTTGGCTATCGGTGTCGGTATCGATCACCACAACCCCGCGCAATGCGCTGCCCCCTTGCTTCAGCGCCGCCAGGGTGGTGCTGTTGTCCGCCCCATAGACACTGGGTTGGACGATGACTGCGCGACTCAGCCCCAGGGTTTTCTGGACGTGCTCAAAGGCCTCCAGGGGAGCGGGGGGCGGGGTGTAGGAGCGGTGAGGGGAGAACGGTTGCCCATGCTCGTCACCAAAGACGTGGAAGT
The DNA here is from genome assembly GCF_029237275.1 of Pseudomonas sp. 3MA1. NCBI lineage: Bacteria > Pseudomonadati > Pseudomonadota > Gammaproteobacteria > Pseudomonadales > Pseudomonadaceae > Pseudomonas > Pseudomonas sp. 3MA1. The sequence goes on from NZ_JAACFX010000006.1 coordinate 188,614, forward strand.
GGCAGTCGCATGCCCCGTCCGGCAAGCTGCGTTGCAGTTTGCGCGGCTCGGGATCCGGGCCGGCGCATTGCGGGGCATAGGTTTCGCCCAGCGAACTCATGCGAGTGATTTCCCAGCCTTGCAATCCCCGCAATCCATTGCGCTCGGCGGAGTTGATGATCTGTTGCCAGGTGGCGCGCCTGGCGAGGTCGGGGTCGCCGAGCTTGATCGCGTCAAAGATCGCCTGGTGTTCGGCCAGCAGGGTTTCGCCGAGGTCGCTCGAACGTACCAGGCGGTTCTCCAGCAAGGCCGCTTCGTAGACGTGGCTGCAGAGAAAGATGATGAAGTTGCGAAAGTAGTCATTGCCTGTGGCATCGGCAATGGCGCGTTTGAACTGCAGGCTGTGCTCCAGCATGTCCTCAGGGTTTTGCAGGCCGTCGCGCAGGGTGTCCAGCGCCGCCGCGATCTTGTTCAACTGATTGAGTGAGCGACGGCGGGCGGCCATGGCGGCGGCGGCGACTTCGAGGTCCAGGCGCAGTTCGTAGAGCTGGCGCAGCTTGGTGCTGTCGGTCAGTTCCTCTTGAGTGATGCGGAAGCTGCTCTGGTTGGCTTCGGTGGCAACAAACACCCCGAGCCCTTGGCGACTGATGACGAGGCCGGCGGAACTGAGCCGCGCCACGGCTTCACGCACGACATTTCGGCTGACGGCGAAGGCTTCGGCCAAGCGGCTTTCGGTGGGGATGCGATCACCGGGACGGAGTCGACCTTCACGTATTTCACTTTCCAGATAACGAAAGATCTCGACCGAGAAGTGATCACGTCGGCCAATTGCTTTTATAGTCATTTTTCTCAGTCATCGAATGTCGGTTTCAAAAGCTTGAAACGTAGAACGCCCGCGTAACGAACGATACGCGGGCGTTACTCTAACAAATGATGTCTGGTTCAGTGCAATTGCTTGCCCCTGGTTTCCGGAAGGAAGCAGGTCACCACCAGGACCAGGCAGTAGGCACCTCCGGCGAACATCGCAATCGCGGTGCCCAGGCTGTATTGGGCACTGATGAAACCGACGAGTCCCGGGAACAGTGCGCCCACCGCGCGCCCGAAGTTATAGGAGAACGCCTGGCCGTTGGCCCTCACTGCCGAAGGATAGAGTTCCGTCAGAAAGGCCCCCATGCCGCTGTAGATACCGGATGCGGCGAACCCCAGGGGGAAGCCGAGAATCAGCATCTGGGTATTGGTCAGGTTCAGTTGCATGTAGCAGATCACGCTGATGGCCGACAGGACGGCGAAGAGGATGAAGTTGGCGCGGCGCCCCAGCCGGTCAGACAGGTAGGCACCGCAGACATAGCCGAAGAATGACCCCAGGATGACCACCAGCAGGTAACTGCCGGTGCCGAACACTGACAGGCCCTTCTCCAGCTTCAGGTAGGCCGGCAACCAGGTGGTGATCGCGTAGTAGCCACCTTGTACCCCCATGCACAGCAGCGCGGACAACAGGGTGGTGCGCAGCAGCGAAGGGGAGAAGATGTGCCAGAAGGCCACCCTGTTGCCAGTTTCGCTCTGGTGCTTCTTGCTCTGCAGGAACACCTCGGGTTCTGGCACGTATTTGCGAATGTAGAGCACCAGCAGTGCAGGTGCGATGCCGATCCAGAACAGCGAGCGCCAGGCAAGGTCTTCGGGAAGGTAGCTGAAGGCCACTGTGTAGAGCAGCGCGGCCGCGCCCCAGCCAATGGCCCATCCGCTCTGCACGATGCCCACGGCCTTGCCGCGATGTTCCGCTCGGACCATTTCGCCGATCAGCACCGAGCCCACCGCCCACTCGCCGCCGAACCCCAGGCCCTGCAACGCGCGAAGCACAAACAGCTGCTCGAAGTTTTGCGCGAAGCCGATCAGTACGGTGCAGATCGAGAACCACAGAATGCTGATCTGCAGCAGCCGCACCCGGCCGTAGCGGTCAGCCAGGATCCCCGCTCCCCATCCGCCAATGGACGAAAACAGCAAGGTCACGGTGCTCAGCAATCCCACGGATCCCTTGTCGATGTGCCAGAGGGTCATCAAGGAGGCGATGACGAAGGTGAACACCATGAAGTCCAGGGCGTCTAGCGCCCAGCCACCCAATGCGGAATAGAAGGTGCGTTTTTCAACGGTATTAAGTTCGCTAAACCAGCTCATTATTGTTCTCCGTGCAGCACCTTGGCGCCGCTGGGTTATTGTTTTTGTTATTTGAAGTCGTACAGAACGGCGGGGTTATCGACCAGGATGCTCTGTCGCTGGCGCTGATCGGGCGCCCATGAGCGCAAGCGATCCAGTAATGAACCGGTGTCGGGCGTGCTTTCGAGCGCTACGTGGGGCCAGTCGCTGCCCCAAACCATTCGTTCGGGGGCGGCGCCCAGCAAGGCATGGGCCAGCGCATCCGTATCGGCATAGTCCGGATGCCGCTCACTCAGGCGATAAGCGCCCGACAATTTGACCCACCAACCGTGTTCCGCCACGTTTCTCAGCAGCAACTCGAACCCTGGCTCCTTGACGCCCAGGCGGGCCGGGAAGTGTCCGAAGTGATCGATCACCACGGGGCAGGGCAGCCTGGCTATCCGTGCCTGCAGCTCGCTTAACAGCCGGACATCAATCAAGAACTGCAGATGCCAGCCAAGGTCGGCAACCCGATGGGCAAGGCGCTCCATCAAGTCCAGATTCACGCCGCCGCGAAACAGCACGTTGATGCGAACGCCGCGCACACCCAAGGCGTGCATGTGCGCCAGTTCGTCATCGCTGATTCGTTCGTCGACTACCGCGACCCCCCTCAGTCGATCGCGGTGACGTTGCAACACCTCGAGCATGTAGCGGTTATCGGTGCCATAGACGCTCGGCTGCACCAGAACCCCGCGCTGCATCCCCGTGGCCCGCAACATGTCCAGATACAGCGCCTCAGGTGCGGGAGGCGGGGTGTAACTGCGGTCGGGTACCAGGGGATAACGCTCAAAATCAGCGCAGATCACATGCGCATGGGTGTCGCATGCACCTGGCGGTAGCACGAAGCTCGGGGCTTGGATCCTTTCTCTCGGGGCGGCACAGGAGGGCGGCCACGCTGTGGCGGATTTGGGGTGAGGCATGGATTTCATCTCCTCGACAGCTCTTCGCACGCCTTGGCGGTTGCAGAGCGGTACTTGTTGGTTGTTGGTTGTATGTTGTCCAACAAGTGCTGGCATGTTGAATTTTTGCCTTGGCCTTGTCAATGGATGCAGGTGGGGATTTCGCGTGACGCGCTTCGGCGATGGCTAAGGCGGAGCAATAGCGGCTTTGGGTGCTAATGGGAATTTGTATTAATTGCGAATGGTTTTGTATAGCATGCGCCGCAGTTTTCTGGCGGTTTCACCCCTTGTATTGGCCTATTCGCAAAGGTTTTTTCTCTCCATGCGCCGAACCCTGCTTTCCATTTGTGTGCTGCAAGCGTTGTCGTCCACCTCATGGGCTGAACAAGCGCAGGTAAAGCCCTCAACCCTTGAGTTGGACACGGCCGATGTCATCGGCACCGCGACTTACGAAAGGGCGGATGGTCCGGTGCAGGGTTATCGCGCAACGCGCTCGGCCAGCGCCACGCGGACCGACACCTCGATCCATGAAACCCCGCAGTCGATCAGTGTGGTCGCCAAGGATGCGGTGGAGGATCTTGGAGCCACGCGTTTGCAGGACGCGCTGGACTACGCCGGGGGCGTGGGGCGGGCGAACAATTTTGGTGGGCAGGGGCTGACCACGTTTACCGTCCGTGGCTTCACCACCGGCGAGTTTTACCGCAACGGTTTTCCCATCAACCGCGGCTATCCGAACATGCCGGATGCCAACACCATCGAACGCCTTGAAGTGCTGCGCGGCCCGGCAACCATGCTTTATGGCCGGGGTGATCCTGGCGGTACTTTCAACGTGGTTTCCAAGCAGCCGTTGCCCGAGCGCACGGTCACCCTGGGCAGTCAATTGAACGACCAGGGCATGAAGCGCGGCACGCTGGACGCTTCCGGGCCGCTGGACGAAGACGGGCGCCTGGCCTATCGACTGAACGTCGTGGGCGAGGGCGGCGACACCTTCCGCGATCATGTCGACACCGAGCGCTACGGTGTCACGCCGGTGCTCAGCTGGCAGGTCAGCGACGCGACCCGGCTGATTTTCGAAGGCGATTTCATGCGTAACAACGCGCCTCTGGATCGAGGCGTTACCCGTTACGCGAAGCAGATTGGCAGCGCTTCTCGCGACAGTTTTTTCGGTGAAAAAGACGTTGGCAAACTGCACAACGACAACAACATGGCGCAACTGCGCTTCGAACACCTGCTCAGCGACGACTGGACCCTTGGGGGTGGTGTGCAGTGGCTCGATGGTTCGCTCAAGGGCAACGCGGTCGAGGCTAACGGTATTGCCGCTGACGGCCGCACCTTGGGGCGCAATTTCAACTATCGCAAGCTGGAATGGACCGACCGGGATGCCCAGCTCAATCTGACCGGCCATTTCGATACCGCCGGTTTGCAGCACACTTTGCTCACCGGCATCGAGTATGAAGACTACGACTACCAGTCGATCATTCAACGCTCCAGTGGCGCTGTCGGTGCGTACCCCATCGACCTCTTCGATCCAGTGTACGGCCAGCCGCGTCCGGCCCTGACCCGCACGCCGACTCATGACAAGGAAAACCTCAAGACCTATGCCGCGTTCGTGCAGGATCAAGTGGCCCTGACCGACAAACTGAAAGTGCTGGCAGGGGCGCGTTTCGAACGCTTCGAACATGACTACGAAACCTATGTACCCGGCGGCAAGAGTTGGCAGGCCAGTGACAACGCGGTCACACCGCGCATTGGCGTGAGCTACGACTTGACCGAGACCTTGGCGCTCTACGCCGACACCGCGCGCTCGTTCAAGCCCAACACCGGCGCCAGCCGCCTCGGCGGCGGGTTTGCGCCGGAGAAGGGCAAGTCTTATGAAATGGGTATCAAGTGGGAAGCACTGGACCAGCAGTTGAGTGTCGACGCGGCGATCTATCAGATCGAAAAGCGCAACGTCTTGACCGCCGACCCCGTTGACTCGACCTTCAGCGTGGCCGCCGGTGAAGTGCGAAGCCGTGGTTTGGATGTCAACGTTGCCGGCAACCTGACGCCCGAGTGGCGGGTGATCGGCGGCTACGCCTATGTCGATGCCGAAGTCACCAAGGACAACGTGCTGCGCTCTGGCACGCGGCTGCTGAACATCCCGAAAAACAGCTTCAGCCTGCTGAATATGTACGAGTTCCAGGACGGCATGCTCAAGGGCCTGGGCCTGGGGGGCGGACTCAAGTACGTCGACGAGCGCGCCGGGCAAACCGCCAATACCGGGTTTTCGATGGGCAGCTACACCGTTGTCGACCTGCTCGGTTTCTACAAGGTCAATGACAAGGTGCGGCTCAACCTGGATCTGAAAAACCTGTTTGACCGTGATTATGAAGAGGGCGCGTTCGGCAACGTTTACGCCTATCCTGGGGCTCCGCGAACGCTGCAGGTCGGCATTGCCTACACCTTGTAGTGGGGATGTCTTGCAGGTATGGGCCGAGCTTGTTCCGCGTTGGGGTGACTGGCGAGGTCACCTCTAAAGAACCTGAGGCAGCGCTTTTGTGGCCTTGTTTCCATGGCGTCACGAGTTGTCAGCCGAAGAGCGGATGAGTAAGCTGCTGCGATGAATCAGCCCTCCATATCCACCTCCTCGCCGAGCACTCGTGGCCCAGCGGAGCACGACATTCGAGACCAGATTGTCGCCGCTGCCAATGAGCATTTCAGTCAGTATGGCTACGGTAAAACCACGGTTTCCGATCTGGCGAAGGCCATCGGTTTTTCCAAGGCGTACATCTATAAGTTCTTTGATTCCAAGCAGGCGATCGGCGAAGCGATCTGTTCAAACTGTTTGGCACAGATCATTGCGACAGTCGAACAGGCTATCAATGCCGATTCGATTTCAGCCACCGAGCGTTTGCGCAGACTGGTGAAAACCTTGATGGCGACGGGCGTCGACCTGTTCTTCAATGATCGCAAGCTCTACGACATTGCGGCGTTTTCCGCGTCGGAGCGCTGGAACAGCTCCCAGGTCTATGAAGCACAGATCAAGCGTTTTATCTCTGACATCGTGCGCCAGGGGCGGGAAGCTGGAGAGTTCGAGCGCAAAACCCCACTGGACGAAACCGTCGAGGCGATCCAGCTGGCGCTGCGACCTTTCGTCAACCCTCTGCTGCTGCAGCACAATCTGGATTTTATCGAGGTGGCGCCCACGCTGACCTCCAACCTCATCCTGCGCAGCCTCATGCCTTGACGCGTCACTGATCAAAGTACTCCGGTGATTTGCGTCAGGCCGCGCGCCCCTTTTTGTACGTCAAACCCCCATGACCTGCGCCATGAGGCGCTGATGAAAGCGCCGCGGCGTGGCCCACGTCAGGGCACAGATGAGCTTGTTGGCCAAGCCTGGCACGACGCTCATGCGTCCGGCGTGCAGTGCGTCGATGCCTGCCTGGACGACAGGTTGCGGCTGCATCATCACTCCTTTTAACGCGGGCGTGATTTTTTGCCGGGCGCTGGCCGCAAACCCGGTGTCCGACATGCCCGGACAAAGAGCTGTCACCACCACACCATCGGGCTTGAGTTCACGATGCAGCGCATCAGAGAACCTGAGCACGAACGCTTTGGCCGCAGAGTAAACGGCAAAGTGTTTGACACCCTGGTAGGACAGCAGGCTGGCCACCATCAGGATGTGGCCTTTGCGCCTGGCGCGCATGTCTTCGGCAAAGAGCCGCGTCATGGCGGTCAGGCTGGCAACATCCAGATTGATCATGGCCAGAGAGCTTTCCAGCGGTTCGTCGAGGAACGCCCCCTGCAAGCCGTACCCGGCGTTGTTGATCAACACGTCGACGACAATATGGCGATCGTGCAGATCGCGGTGCAGATCGACAATCACATTGATGGATGAGAGATCTGCCTGTTTCACCATCACGTCAACGGCGAAACGGTTACGCAGTTCCTCGGCAAGCGCTTCAAGTTCGTTCAGCCTGCGTGCCACCATAATCAGTGAACGGCCTTTTGCTGCGTACTGCCGGGCAAACTCTTTGCCGAACCCACTGGAGGCGCCAGTGACGAGCACCCAGGTGTTTTCTTGCGCTGTCATCGTATTAATCCTCGCTTCTGTTCTTGAGCCACTGGTCTGGCTGTGCTGCATGGAAAAGGTCGGCGTGACCACAGGTTTCGTCGGTCAGCGTGGAGGGGCATCTGTCGATGTTCACAGGGCTGCGCGATTGCCTGGGCGGCGTAGGTTGAAGCCTGGGGCAGGGCAAGGGCGACGAGCTTCATCGTGACGTAACCGGCAGGTTTTCAGGCGGTTGCCAGCCGCCACCGAGCGCCTTGAATGTCGCGACCGCGGCCCGCGCCGCTTCGGTCCGCGCCTGCGCCCGGGCATCGGAGGCCTGCAGCATGGTTTCGTCGGCGTGCAGGACATCAATCAGGCTGGCCGTGCCTTTTTCGTAGGCGATGAACGATGATTGGCGCGCTTGTGTCAGCGAAGCCTCGCCGCCCGCCAGCGTGGCGGCCTGAGTGTTCCGGTTAACCAGGTTGGAGAGGGCATTCTCAACATCCTCAGTGGCGCGTAGAACCGACTGACGATAAGCGGCCAGCGCCTCGGCTTCCTGTCCTTTGGCCTGATCGATTTGAGCGTTTATGCGGCTAAAGTCAAAAAGCCTCCAGCGTAACCCCAGTACCCCCGCCGACTGCTGGGCACCGCCAGTGAACAGGTTGCCGCCAGAGACCGCGGTCGCGCTACCAAGCAACGCGCTAAGCGAGAATTTCGGGTAGTACTCGGCAATCGCCACGCCGATGCGCGCATTCGAAGCGGCCAGGCGCCGTTCGGCCACGATCAGGTCCGGCCGGCGGCGCAGCAGATCGGCCGGCGTTCCCGAGGCCCTGATCGGTGGCACAAGAGGAATGCTCCCGGTATCCGCCAGTTGCCTGCGGTGCGTGCCTGGCGGTGTGCCGAGCATGACGTCCAGTGCATTCATCGCGGCGTCCAGGCCCGTCTGCAGCACTGGCACTGTCGCCTTGACCTGCGCCAACGCGCCCTCAGTCTGTTGAACCTGATAGCGGGCCGCGAGGCCCTTGCCGTCGAGCAAGCGGACCTTCTCCAGCAGTCCTTGCTGGGTGTTGACTTGGCGGTTGGCAATGTCCAGCCGGGCCTGCAATCCACGGAGGGTGATGTAGATATCGGCGGTCTGCGCGGCAATCGCCAGTCGGGTGGCGTTCGCGTCCGCCGCGGAAGCCTGATATTCGGCGAGTGCGGCTTCGCGCCCGCGCCTCAGGCCGCCAAAGACATCCACCTCCCAGCCAGCATTGAGGTTGACCTCGTAGGCATTTCCATACCGGTCATAGCCAGGCGTTGAGTTCAAAACCTGACCCAGTGGCGTCTCGACGGATTGGTAGGCGCGTGCCACCTGGCCATCGATGTTCCCCGAGGGCAGTAAGGCAGCAGTGGCGGCGCCCAATCCTGCCCGCGCCTGGGTGACTCGCGCCGCCGCTTGCGCCAGGTCCAGGTTCTGCTCAAGGGCCCTGGAGACGAAGTCGCTCAGTACGGGGTCGGCAAAACTCTCCCACCAGTTCACCAGACTCGACGGTGCCGCGGCCGGCTGCTGTGCGACTGCTGGCTGGCCCAGGTAACGATCGGCAAGCGGTAGGGCCGGGCGTTGATAGTCGGGGCCAACGGCGCAGCCGGTCATCAAGCAGGCGGTCACTAACAGGGTGATAGGGCGAACAGGAGGCATTGCAAGACCTTCGATGAAGATGGTTTGTGACCATATTAAATTACGGTCACGACAAAAAGGTCAATCAAGCTTTGAGTGCTTTGTATTTGCTGTGTTTTATTGTGACCATTGACACTAATGGTCACTGTGCTGAAAATGCCGGCCATGTCCTATTGGTGAGTCAATGAATCTATGCGCCGGTTTCTGCCTGTCCCGATTGCTTGTTGTTTGTTGCCGTTGGTGCTGACGGCGTGTGGCGACTCAGCCGTAGTCGACGATCCGCGCACCCATGCGCCTTTGGTGAGGGCGGCCGTGGTTGAGGCGGCGTCCGAGGCCGCACGATCCTTCACGGGTGTCGTGGCGGCCCGCGTTGAGGCCGACCTCGGCTTTCGGGTTTCGGGCAAGATACTTGAGCGCCTGGTGGATACGGGCCAGACGGTCAAGCGGGGACAGCCGCTCATGCGCCTGGACCCGATCGATCTCGGGTTGCAGGCGCGAGCGCAGCAAGAGTCGGTGATAGCGGCTCGGGCTCGTGCCAAACAGACCGCCGATGACGAGGCTCGATATCGCGATCTGGTCGCCGCCGGTGCCATTTCGGCCTCGGCCTACGATCAGGTCAAAGCCGCGGCCGATAGCGCAAGCGCACAGCTCAGCGCGGCGCAAGCGCAGGCCAATGTCGCTCGCAATGCGTCTGGTTATGCGCTGTTGCTTGCCGATTCCGACGGCGTGGTGGTGGAGACGTTCGCCGAGCCCGGACAAGTCATCAGCCCGGGGCAGCCGGTGATTCGACTGGCCCGGGCCGGGCAGCGCGAAGCCATCGTGCACTTGCCCGAGACGCTGCGTCCGGGGCCAGGATCCACCGCGCAGGCAACGCTGTATGGCAAGCCCCAGGCTGGCGTGACAGCCAGGCTGCGCTTGCTTTCCGATTCGGCCGATCGCATGACGCGTACTTTTGAAGCGCGCTACGTGCTCGAGGGTGCGCTGGCCACTGCGCCGTTAGGTTCGACCGTTACTCTGCGGATCGCCGAAGGCGGTGCAAATGAGCCGGTGCTGCAAGTGCCGCTGGCCGCTGTCTATGACCCCGGCACAGGGGCTGGCGTCTGGATTATTGCCGGCACGCCCGCGAAGGTGACGTGGAAACCCGTGCGTATTTTGCGCGTGAGCGATGATGCCGCGCGCATTGCCGGTGATCTCAAGGCCGGTGAGCAAGTGGTTGCGCTGGGTGTGCATCTGCTGCATGAGGGGGAGGCGGTGAGGTTGGCACAACAGGGCGACGCTGACGTTGCCGGGAGCCATCCATGAGCCAGGGGCGCTTCAACCTTTCGGCGCTCGCCGTCCGCGAACGTTCGATCACGGTGTTTTTGATCTTCTTGATCGGGGTTGCAGGGATTCTGGCGTTTTTTCAGCTGGGGCGCGCGGAAGACCCGCCGTTTACGGTCAAGCAGCTGACGGTCATCACGGCGTGGCCGGGTGCCACGGCGCAGGAGATGCAGGACCAGGTCGCCGAGCCGCTGGAAAAACGCCTGCAAGAACTGAAATGGTACGACCGCACGGAAACCTACACCCGTCCGGGCCTGGCCTTCACCGTGGTGACACTGCTCGACCGCACACCGCCTGCCCAGGTCCAGGAGCAGTTCTATCAGGCGCGCAAAAAACTCGACGATGAAGCGATCAAGCTTCCGGCCGGTGTGATTGGCCCGATGGTCAATGACGAGTTTGCCGATGTGACCTTCGCGCTGTTTGCCCTGAAGGCCAAAGGCGAGCCGCAGCGACTGCTGGTGCGTGATGCGGAATTGCTGCGTCAGCGCCTGTTGCATGTGCCGGGCGTGAAAAAGGTCAACATCATTGGCGAGCAGAGCGAACGCATCTTTGTCTCCTTCTCCCATGATCGGTTGGCCACGCTGGGTGTATCCCCTCAGGATATTTTTGCCGCGCTGAACGACCAGAACTTGCTCACCCCGGCGGGCTCCATTGAAACCAAGGGGCCGGAGGTCTTCCTGCGTGTTGACGGTGCCTTCGACTCGCTGCAGAAGATTCGCGACACGCCGCTGGCGATTCAGGGCCGGATACTGAAGCTCTCGGACGTGGCGACGGTCGAGCGTGGTTATGAAGATCCGGCGACCTTCCTTGTGCGTCATAACGGTGAGGAAGCGCTGTTGTTGGGCGTCGTGATGCGTGAGGGCTGGAACGGACTTGATCTGGGCAAGGCACTGGACGCGGAGACGACCAGGATCAATCAGGGCATGCCGTTGGGCATGACGCTCGGCAAGGTCACGGATCAGTCGGTGAATATCAGTTCGGCCGTCGACGAATTCATGATCAAGTTCTTCGTCGCCTTGCTGGTGGTGATGCTGGTGTGCTTTCTCAGCATGGGCTGGCATGTCGGTATTGTCGTGGCGGCGGCGGTGCCGCTGACCCTGGCCGTGGTGTTTGTGGTGATGGCGGCCACCGGCAAGAACTTTGACCGTATAACCCTCGGCTCGCTGATTTTGGCCCTGGGACTGCTGGTGGACGACGCCATTATTGCGATCGAGATGATGGTGGTGAAAATGGAGGAGGGCTACGACCGCCTCAAGGCGTCCGCGTATGCCTGGAGTCACACGGCTGCGCCGATGCTTTCCGGCACCCTGGTGACCGCCATCGGCTTTTTGCCCAACGGTTTTGCACAGTCGACCGCCGGCGAGTACACCAGCAACATGTTCTGGATTGTGGGCATCGCCCTGATTGCCTCATGGGTGGTTGCGGTGGCCTTTACCCCTTACCTGGGGGTGAAGCTGTTGCCGAACATCAACAAGGTCGAAGGGGGGCATGCGGCCATTTACAACACGCCCAACTACAACCGCTTCCGCCGGCTCTTGACGCGCGTCATCGCTCACAAATGGCAGGTGGCCGGAACTGTTATCGCGGCGTTTGTCCTGGCGATGGTCGGCATGAGCCTGGTCAAGAAGCAGTTCTTCCCCACCTCGGACCGTCCCGAAGTATTGGTCGAGGTGCAAATGCCTTATGGAACCTCCATCGAGCAGACCAGCCGCACCACCGCCAAGGTCGAGGCCTGGCTGCAAAAGCAGGACGAAGCAAATATTGTCACGGCCTATGTCGGGCAAGGTGCGCCGCGTTTCTATCTGGCCATGGCGCCGGAACTGCCGGATCCGTCCTTCGCCAAGATTGTGGTGTTGACCCAGAGTCAGGAGGCACGGGAAGCCCTCAAGTTCCGTCTGCGCGAGGCGGTTGCGCAGGGGCTTGCTGCAGAAGCGCGGGTCAGGGTTACGCAGTTGGTGTTTGGTCCGTATTCACCGTTTCCTGTCGCCTACCGGGTGATGGGGCCCGATCCCTCGACACTGCGCAAGATCGCCGGCCAGGTGCAGGAGGTGATGCGCGCGAGCCCCATGCTGCGCACCGTCAACACTGACTGGGGGCCACTCACGCCCGCGTTGCATTTCACCCTGGATCAGGACCGCCTGCAGGCAGTGGGACTGACCTCCAGTGCGGTCGCACGGCAGTTGCAGTTCCTCCTGGCAGGGGTGCCGATCACCGCCGTTCGCGAAGATATTCGTTCGGTGCAAGTGATCGGACGCGCGGCGGGTGATATCCGGCTCGACCCCGCAAAAATACAGGGCTTTACCCTGGTGGGCTCGGCGGGCCAGCGGATTCCGCTGTCTCAGGTCGGGGCTGTGGACGTGCGCATGGAGGATCCCGTCCTTCGGCGTCGTGACCGCACCCCGACCATTACGGTACGTGGCGACATTGCCGACGGGTTACAGCCTCCGGACGTTTCAAGCGCGATCACCAAGGCGTTGCAGTCGCTCATCGCCACGTTGCCGGATGGCTATCGAATCGAGCAGTCGGGGGCTATCGAGGAGTCGGGCAAGGCTGCCCAGGCGATAGTGCCGTTACTGCCGATCATGCTGGCCATCACGCTGCTGATCATCATCCTGCAGGTACGTTCGGTGTCGGCGATGATCATGGTGTTCCTCACCTCGCCACTCGGGCTGATTGGTGTGGTGCCGACACTGCTGCTCTTCCAGCAGCCGTTCGGGATCAATGCCCTGGTCGGGCTGATCGCCCTGTCGGGCATTCTGATGCGCAATACGCTGATCCTGATTGGGCAAATCCATCACAACGCACAACAAGGATTGGATCCGTTGCATGCGGTGATCGAGGCCACCGTACAGCGTGCCCGCCCGGTGCTGCTCACGGCGCTGGCGGCCATCCTGGCGTTCATTCCGCTGACGCATTCCGTCTTCTGGGGAACCCTGGCTTACACACTGATCGGCGGTACGTTCGTCGGTACCGTCGTGACGCTGGTGTTCCTGCCGGCGATGTACTCGATCTGGTTCAAGATCAGCCATGTCCGTCAGGAGCAAATCGAAACAGCAGAGCGGGTGTAGGTATTCGAATCGACTGGAAGAGAGGGCTCCACCCGGTCCTCTCGCCATTCACCTGTTCACAAAGCGCCGAGAGACAGGAGCTGCGCACAAGGCGTCGGGCGCTGACCCTGCGCCCGCGTGCTGACGGCGCCTAGCTGGCCACAGGCCTTGTCAGGTTCTGCCTGGACAGCCCAGGGTACGGCAGGCCAATTCCAATGATCCGACCGATTGAGTACACAGAGACGTGCTCAACTCAGGTCCTTTCTTCAACCGCGTGCTCTCGTCTGAACTGCATGATCTCGTGCAGATTCTCTTCAATCCAATCAGCCATCGCCTCAACCTTGGTCGCTGCGGCGTTGCCCAAGGGCGTCAAACTGTACTCCACATAGGGCGGGACTACCGGTCGGGAAAGCCGGTGGACAAGCCCGTCGCCCTCCAGCCCCTGAAGTGTCTGCGAAAGCATTTTTTCGCTGACGCCATCGATTTTTCGACGTAGTTCGCTAAAGCGATGCGTGCCTCCCAAAAGCACCACCAGCACCAGGACGCCCCAGCGGCTGGTCATATGCTTGAGCACGTCCCGGGAAGGGCAATCAGCTTGCAGCAATTCGCCGCGACGTATTTTTTCGGAAAAAGGGTGAGGGCGCTCGTCTCGGGTATTCACTGTACTTACCTTTTTGTACGTACTTACTAATAGTTAGTTTTGACCGTAGGATGATCACTCTTCCATTTTGAATCAAGGCTCTCCTCATGCTTGCTATCACAGGCGCCACCGGCCAATTGGGCCGTCTTGTCATCGCGTCGCTGCTTGAAACCGTCAACCCGCACGAAATCGTCGCGTTGGTCCGCGATCCGCTCAAGGCTCAGGATCTCAGTGCCCAAGGCGTTGTCGTGCGCCAAGCAGATTACGACCAGCCTGAAACCCTGCACAGAGCCCTGGTCGGTATTGAGCGTCTACTGCTGATTTCATCAAGCGAGGTCGGTCAGCGTAAGGCACAGCATCGCGCCGTGATTGCAGCGGCCAAATCTTCTGGCGTGCAACTTCTGGCGTACACCAGCCTGCTGCATGCAGACACCTCGACGCTGGGCCTGACAGTCGAACACCGGGATACCGAGCAGGCGCTGGCGGAGTCCGGATTGGCTTACGTACTGCTGCGTAATGGTTGGTACAGCGAGAACTACACCGCCAGCGTGCCGCCTGCTGTTGAGCACGGAGCTATTTTGGGCAGTGCGCAACTAGGTCGAATCTCTTCCGCAGCCCGAGAAGATTATGCTGACGCCGCGGCCCGGGTGCTCACCAGCGAGGGGCAGGCAGGGATGGTTTACGAGTTGGCCGGTGATGAGAGCTACTCGTTATCAGAACTGGCTGCGGAAGTAGGCAGGCAATCCGGTAAAACCGTGGTTTACAACGATCTTCCACCCGAGCAATACAAAGCGGCACTGCTGGGCATGGGCCTGCCAGAGGGGCTCGCCGGGTTGCTCGCGGACTCTGACGCCGCGGCAGCTAAAGGCGATCTGTTTGATGACTCGCGCCAACTGAGTCGTTTGCTGGGTCGTCCAACGACGCCGATTGCTCAATCCGTCAGCGCGGCGCTCAAGCACTGATATCGCCTTGGCCTGCCGCGGCGTTGCTGCAGGTGTTCAGGCCATATCGATTAAAGACTATCCGGATCGCCGAAGAACATCTGAATCCGCGAGCGCAACCAGCGCTCTCCCGGGTCGTTGTCCTGGGAGCCGCGCCAGGCCATGTGCAACTCGAAGCTGCGCACCGGCAGGGGCGGGTCTTCGGCGCGTACGCCGCCGGCGGCGGTCAGGGCCTCGGCGGTGTAGTCGGGGACGGTGGCGAGGATGTCGGTGCCGGCCAGCAGGGTGCTCAGGCCGTTGAATTGCGGCACGGCCAGTACCACATGGCGCTTGCGTCCGAGCTTCTCCAGTTCTTCATCGATAAAGCCGCTCAGGTCCCCGGCGAACGACACCAGGGCATGGGGGCGGGCGCAGAAGTCGTCCAGGCTCAGGGCGCCCGGAACGGTGTCGGCACGCAGCAGTTTGGGCAGGCTGCGGCGCAATACCTTGCGCTTGGCATTGGCCGGCAGGTCGGCGGTGTAGCTGACGCCGATGGAGATTTCACCGGAGGCCAGCAGCGACGGCATCAGCAGGTAGTTGGCCCGACGCACCACCAGGACGATACCCGGGGCCTCGGCCCGCAGGCGCTTGAGCAGCATGGGCAGCAGGGCGAATTCCACATCGTCGGACAGGCCGATCCGGAACACCGCGGTGCTGGTGGCGGGATCGAATTCGGCGGCGCGACTGACGGCGGTGGAAATCGAGTCCAGGGCCGGCGAGAGCAGGGCGAAGATCTCCACGGCTCGGGCCGAAGGCTCCATGCTGCGGCCAGTACGCACGAACAGGGGGTCGTCGAACAGATTGCGCAGGCGCGACAAGGCGGCGCTGATGGCCGGCTGGCCAAGAAACAGCTTCTCGGCGGCGCGGGTCACGCTGCGTTCGTGCATCAGGGTTTCGAACACGATCAACAGGTTCAGGTCGACACGACGCAGGTCATTACGATTCATCTGGAGTCCTGGCAGAGTCAGCGAACTTGACGGGAGCGACCCTTTGGGTAAAAAGGTCGGCGTGAATCTTACGGGTAAAGGCTGGTACTCTGCACCGGCTAAATGTTTTTGTTTGTAGTCAGGCCGCGCACGGGAAGTGCTGTCCGCCCCGCTGATCAAGGGCACGGAATCAATGACAGACATGTCGACTATTAATAGGCACTGATAGTCTTGCTTTCAAAGCCCGGATAAAGTTCGCGGCATTAGAGGTTAATTTGACGAGGTTTGCGATGTCCCGCACGATTCGTTTTCACAAGTTTGGACCGGCCGAGGTGCTCAAATGCGAAGAGCATGCGGCCTCGTTGCCTGCGCCAGGCGAAGTGCAGGTACGAGTCGAAGCCATTGGTATCAGTTGGTACGACGTGCTCTGGCGGCAGAACCTGGCGTCGTCCCATGCCCGCCTGCCATCTGGGCTGGGGCATGAAATGGCCGGCGTGGTCACCGCAGTGGGCGAGGGCGTCGACGACCTGGCGGTCGGTGACAAGGTCGCCAGCTTTCCCGCCGAAAGTCCCAATGATTATCCGGTCTACGGCGAACTGATCGTCCTGCCGCGCTCGGCCCTGACCCGCTACCCGGAGGTGCTGAGCCCCATCGAGGCGGCCGTGCATTACACGCCGCTGTTGATCGCCTATTTCGCCTACGTCGATCTGGCGCGGGTCAAGCCCGGGCAATTCGCTTTGGTCACCGACGCCAGCCACTGTGCCGGCCCGTCCTTTGTGCAGTTGGGCAAGGCCCTGGGTGTGCGGGTGATTGCTGCCACCAAGACCGCTGAAGAGCGTGAGTACCTGCTGTCCCTGGGTGCCGAGAAGGTCATAGTCACCGAGGAGCAGGACCTGCTGATGCAGATCAACAAGCTCACCGACAATCGCGGGGTCGACGTGGTGTTCGATGGCCTGGGCGGTCCGCAGATGTCGATGCTTGGCGATGTCCTCGCGCCCCGTGGCAGCCTGGTGCTGTATGGCTTGCAAGGTGGCAACCAGACACCGTTCCCGGCCTGTGCCGCGTTCCAGAAGAACATTCAGTTCTTCGTCCACTGCATCGGCAATTTCACCGGCAAGCCCGAGCTGGGGATCATTCAGGACCAGGTGGCCTTGCAGCGCGCGCTGCGCGACATCAACCAACTGACTGCGGATCGAGTGCTGGTGCCTTTGAAGACCCGGGTCTTTCCGTTCAGCGAATTTGTCGAGGCGCACCGTTACATGGACGAGTGTCCATGCCGCGAACGGGTGGCTCTGCAGGTCGAACCGGCCTGATGACTCCAACGCCAGGCCTAGCCTGGCGTTTTTGTATCTGCGCCCCTGGCTTTCGGCCGGTTGGCGAAGCCCCTCTTAAAATCTGCACGGGGTTCCCGGAGCCTTTTGCCGGCCGGCCGACGCCTACAGAAAAGCGCGGCGGGGCGGGATAGATTCCATCGCGCTGCGGTCAAACTGCCAGTAAACTGCGCTCCATTCCCGAACCATCCTTTTCCAGAGGTTTTGCATGACTCTCAGTCCTTTTGCGGGTAAACCGGCACCGGTTGAATTGCTGGTCGACATCCCGCGACTGGTTACGGCGTATTACACCGGTCAACCCGATGCCTCGGTGCCTACCCAGCGCGTGGCTTTCGGCACCTCCGGACATCGCGGCAGTTCGTTCGATCTGAGTTTCAATGAATGGCACGTCCTGGCCATCAGTCAGGCCATTTGCCTGTACCGTGAAGCCCAGGGCATCACCGGGCCGCTGTTTGTCGGCATCGATACCCACGCCCTGTCGACCCCGGCCGGGGCCAGCGCCCTGGAAGTCCTGGCGGCCAACGGCGTGACGGTGATGATCGCTGCCGGTGACGAGTACACCCCGACCCCGGCGGTGTCCCATGCCATTCTCTGCTACAACCGCGGCCGTACCTCTGGCCTGGCGGACGGGATCGTCATCACTCCGTCCCACAACCCGCCACAAAGCGGCGGCTACAAGTACAACCCCACCAATGGCGGCCCGGCCGATACCCACATCACCAAGTGGATCGAAGCCAAGGCCAACGAACTGCTGGCGGCCAAGCTGGCCGGAGTCAAGCGCATCAGCTACGAGCAGGCGCTGAAGGCCGATACCACCCATCGCCATGACTACCTCAATACCTACGTCGCCGACCTGATCAACGTCATCGACCTGGATGCCATCCGCAACGCCAAGCTGCGCCTGGGCGTGGATCCGCTGGGTGGAGCAGGGGTGCGCTACTGGTCGGCCATCGCCGAACACTACCGCCTTGATCTGGAGGTGGTGAACAAGCAGGTGGACGCCACCTTCCGTTTCATGTCGGTGGATTGGGATGGACAGATCCGCATGGACCCATCCTCCAGCTACGCCATGCAAGGATTGATCGGCCTGAAGGAGCGCTTCGAAGTGGCCTTCGCCTGCGACCCCGATCACGACCGCCACGGCATCGTCACCCCCAGCGGCGGCCTGCTGGCGCCGAACAACTACCTGGCGGTGTCCATCGACTACCTGTTCCAGAACCGTCCGCAATGGCGTGCCGATGCCGCCGTGGGCAAGACCGTGGTCAGCAGCGGCCTGATCGATCGGGTGGCCGCGCGTCTGGGCCGCCGCCTGTACGAAGTGCCCGTGGGCTTCAAGTGGTTTGCCGACGGCCTGTTCGACGGATCCCTGGGCTTTGGTGGTGAAGAAAGCGCCGGTGCCTCGTTCCTGCGCAAGGACGGTGGCGTCTGGTGCACCGACAAGGACGGTCTGATCCCGTCGCTGCTGGCCGCTGAAATGACCGCGCGCACCGGTCGCGATCCGAGCCAGGCTTATCGCGCCCTGTGCGATGAGTTGGGCGAACCTTTCTCGGTGCGGGTCGATGCCAAGGCCAACCCGCAGCAGAAGGCCTTGCTCAGCAAGCTCTCGCCGCAACAAGTGACCTCGACCCAGCTGGCCGGCGAGCCGATCCAGCAGATCCTCAGCCAGGCCCCGGGCAACGATCAGGCCATTGGCGGCCTGAAAGTCATGACCGAGAACGGCTGGTTCGCCGCACGCCCGTCCGGCACCGAGGACATCTACAAGATCTACGCCGAAAGCTTCATCGGTGACGATCACCTCAAGCAACTGGTTCAGGAAGCCCAGACCCTGGTGGACACCGCCATCAGCGGCAACTGATTCACGTAGGAGCCGGCTTGCTGGCGAAAAAAAGGGGCGACCATCACGGTCGCCCCTTTTTAGTTGCCGCTGCGCTTCACGCCAGATCCACCAGGACGATTTCACTGTCCTGCAGCGCGCTCACTCGCAGCACCCGTTCATCCTCGACGGCAACCCCGTCTCGAGCTTCGGCGCGCAAGCCGTTGATCTCGATCACTCCGGTAGCGGGCACCAGATAGGCCCGGCGTCCAGCGTCCAGATGGTACTCGGCGGTTTCCCCAGCCTTCAGATTGGCCGCCACCAGCCGGGCATCGGCTCGAATGCGCAGGCTTTCCTCGTCGCCGTCCTTGCCGCTGGCCAGGGTCACAAAACCCTCGCGCTGGCCCTTGGGAAAAGGCTTGGCGCCCCAGGACGGCGCGGAGCCGGCCTGGTTGGGAATGATCCAGATCTGGAAAATCTTGGTCGGCGTGGCTTCCAGGTTGTATTCGCTGTGGGCGATCCCGGTCCCGGCGCTCATGACCTGTACGTCGCCGGCCTCGGTGCGGCCCTTGTTGCCCAGGTTGTCCTGATGGCTGATGGCGCCTTCGCGGACGTAGGTAATGATTTCCATGTCCCGGTGCGGGTGCAGGGGAAAGCCGGTGCCGGGGGCGATCACGTCATCGTTCCAGACCCGCAGGTTGCCCCAGTGCATGCGCTTGGGGTCATGGTATTGGGCGAAGGAAAAATGGTGATGAGCATCCAGCCAGCCGTGGTGTGCGCCGCCCAGGGAGCTGAAGGGTCTGAGTTCAAGCATGATCGTCTCCTCATGAGGCTTCGCCATGGCGCCTTTTACTCGGGCCAAAAACGATAACCGTTGGTTGATGGCGTGCATCTTCTATCAGTCATTGATCGATAAAAAGCGCAAAAAATGCCGTAATCCAATCGTAAAATTAGATGATTATTTTGTCGGAATCTTGGTGTTAAACCTTCGGTTCATCGCTTAAGTTAATGACCTGCAAGCAATTCGCTGGATACCAGGAATAAATCCGGCGACCATTACCGCTCAGCCTCACCCCCTTGGAGTCCGCGTGTCGCAACACAATTCCGATCTGCCCCCCGAGCTTTTGCCCCTGGCCCAGATGCCCTTGTTGAAGCGCCTGGCCGCGCGTTTCTTCGGTCATGGCCTGAACCGCCTGCGGGCCCAGCATCGGGCTTCCTGGCTGCACGGTCAGGCCGACGGCTTTCGCAGTGGTCACACGGCGGGAGTGGAATACGGCTACAAGGAGGGCCGTCTTGAGGGGTTGGAAGAAGGCCGCCAGGTGTTGTTGATCCGTGACAGCCGCAACACCGAGCACCGCCCGCCAGGGGTGGATGACCGGTTGTTCGACGACTGGCGCCTGCCCTTGACCGCAGAGCTGAAGAAGCGCTTCAAGGCCGATGTCGCCCGCTTGTTGCCGGCCCAGGCTCAGCCCAGCGCCGCGCAGTGGAAGATGATCTTCAGCGACACACCGGCCACGGCGGTGATTGCCGGGGCCGGGGCCGGCAAGTCGACGTCGCTGGTGTTGCGTCTGTTGCTGCTCAGCCATTACCTGGGATTCGAGCTGGACTCCATGACCGTGGTGACCTTCACCCGCGAGTCGCGCAAGGACTTCATCAGCAAGTTGGTGGAGGTCTTCGCCCTGTGGGGGCGGGTGCTCGCGCCCCGGGAGGCCCGGGATCTGGTGCGCACCTTCCATTCGCGGATCCTGCCCATGGTGCGCAGCCTGCCGGGGTTCGAGCGCTTGCAGGCCTTCGAGAACCTCAGCGAGCGCCCGCAAGGTGCCGAGGAGGACGTGGACAGCAATCCCTTCGACCTGCGCATCAACGATGCCCAGCGCCGGCACCTCAATGCCTGTTATCAGGCGCTGTATCGCAGTGATGAGCGCTTTCGCCTGGCGTTGAAGCCCTTGGCGCGCTACGCCTTGCAGCAGAGGGAGCTGGAACGCGATCACCCGGATGTGCAAAAGCGCATGGCGGTCACCGAATTGGCCGCCAAGCGCGACGAAGAGCTGTGCGACACCGTGGAAGACCTGTGGCTGCGTGCCGGTGCCTGGCCGATTCAGGGGATTGAGCCAAAGCGCCAGAGTTTTGAGATCAACGGTTCGACCTTCTACTGCCATGGTTATGCCGCCGAACTGGATGCCTGGGTCGTGCTGGGTTTCGACCCTCGGGAGAGCCCGCAGATTACCCGGCCCGGGGCCAAGCTGACGCTGCGCGCCGAATGCGCTGTAAAGCGCACCCTGTTTCAAGCTTTCTGTCGTAAGCCATTGATTTGGCTTGATAGTTATGAAGGTGCAAAGCGCGTGTCGGGGGCCTTTTCCGCCCAGGTCAGTGCGGGGCCGGGCTTTGATTACCGGGTCAAGGGCGAGCTGGCTTCGGCGCCCTTGCTGGACTGCTTCGTCGCGGCAGCCGGCTTTATCGAGAACCTGGGGCTGGAGGTCGGGGACGCCGTGGCCGGCATGAGCTTTGCGCAGGACGACCCGGATCGCTTCTTCTTCGAGGCCCTGAGCCTGTTCTGGCGAGCCCTGGAAGACCACCTGCTGGATCAGTCGCCACCGATCATGAGCTACAACCGGATGTTCGCCCTGTTCAGCGAGCGCTCGCCGGAAAACTTCAAGCTGCTCAGCGATGCCTGCCTGCGGCCGCTGTCGCACCTGATGATCGACGAATTTCAGGATGTTTCGCCGCAGATCGTTTCCTGGATCAAGGCCAGCCTGCGCGAGATCCGCCGCCGTGGCGCGGCCTTGAACCTGGGGCGTGGGGCCCAGCATTCATCCTTGCTCTGTGTCGGCGACGACTGGCAGTCGATCTACGGCTGGCGCGGCAGCTCGCCGAAGTACTTCATCGAGTTCAACAAGGAGTTCCCGTCGCCGGGCACCACGCGGGTGATGCTCAGCGAGAACTACCGCAGTCATCAGCACGTGATCGACGCCGCCGAGCACATTGTCCGTGCAGCCCCGGCCATTGCCGGCAAGAAGGCCAAGGCGGCTGGCGAGGAGCGGGAGTTGTGGCCGGTGCAGGTGCTGGATCGGAACGATCAGGACCTGGCCCAACGCCTGGCAGAGCATTACCGCCAGGGTGATTCGATCTTGATGCTGTTTCGAAAAACTAGCGATAAGTTGTTGATTGAAGAGCATATTTCAAAAATAGTTAATGTTGATTCTAGCTTGCCGCCGTCGGCCCGCCGGCTTAAGCAATTGACTTACCACAGCGCCAAGGGCCTGCAGGCGGATGCCGTGTTCCTGCTGGGCGATTGCCAGCACCTGAGCAGCTCGCCCTACAAGAATCAGGTCTACCGCCAGGCCGGGCTGGGCAAGGATGGCGACGCCGAGCCTTACGACAATGCGCAGAAAGACGAGATCCTGCGCCTGGCCTATGTGGGCATCACCCGCGCGGTCAAGCATTGCTACTGGTACGTCGATCCCCAGGAATCGGCGGCGGGCAATGCGCCCAAGGCTTCGGACCGGGTGCCCCGCGACAAGCCATATTTCCGCGACCTGCGACAGTGAGCATGAAAAAAGCCCGCCGGTCAGGCGGGCTTCAATCGCGGAGGCCGCGTTTCAGGCCTTGAGCGCCAGAGAGGGAGCAAAGGCTTCCAGTTCGTCCTCCACGGCTTCGATTATTCGTTCGACATCCGCCGCGCTCATCACCGTGGCACAGGGAATGCCGGCGATGGCAATCATGGTTTCGCCGCTGGCACGGTCGAAGAGCCTGGCGATCATGCTGCCGGGCGCATCCATGCTGGCTTCGAAGCCCAGGGGATGGAAATGCCAGCGCATCAGCTGGCAGGCGTTGGGAAAGGTGACTTTACTGGCCCAGACTCTGTTCATCGGTGGCCCACCCTGGTTCATTGAGCGCTTCCTTGTGCTCGCGGTAGGGACGAGCCGATCGTCATTGATCCGCTCGCTTGAGGCTATAAAAGTAGCACCGGCTGATGACAGCCCGGCGTTTTTTTGCCCGCCGTCCGGCAGTTGTCTGTCGGATTCATGATGCAGGTCATGTCTTGGCGCGCAGTGCCATTGTCGTGCCACGATCCGCGGTGTGCGGGTGGTCGTTGAAGCCGCTGCGCAAGTTGGGCAAGCTGCGCCTTTTGCTGTTCGAGAAACCTATGTCTGCCCCTGATGACGGGCCGCTGCAAACCCAGGCCACCGGTGAAACCGTGATGCGTTATCACCTGTGCTGGAAGCACCGCGACCTTGATGGCGTGATGGCGCTGTATCACCCCGAGATTCAGTACAACGATTTTTTCCAGAATCGCACCCTGGGCCTCGACGAGCTGCGCGAGTATGTGCAGGCCAGCATGCCCCGGGCCCCCGACGAGGCCCTGGAGCATTGCGATCGGATTCGCCTGGATGGCGACACCGCCTTTATCCAGTACCAGGTGACCTTGCGCGGCGGCCAGGGGCTGGTGTCGTTCCGCGCCAGCGAGGCCATCACCGTGCGCGATGGGCTGATCTGGCGAGTCAATGAGTACGCGTCCCTGGTGCGAGCACCCGGGGCGGGCAAGGCTTCCGGCAGCCAGCGCCCGGCCGCCAGCCGCCTGGGCCTGTCGCCGCGCCAGCTGGGGTTCATGGCCGAGGACCTGCAGCAGTATTTCCAGCGTCAGCAACCGTACCTCGACCCGGAACTGGACCTGCAGCGGGTGGCCCGCGAATGCGGCTACAGCCGCAATCAGATTTCCTATCTGCTCAATCAGGTGCTGGGGCAGAGCTTCTACCGCTATGTCAATCAGGCACGCCTGCAGCATGTGCTAAGCGCCCTCGACCAGGCCGTGCCGCCACTGCGGGTCGATGAACTGGCCTTTGCCGCCGGGTTCAATTCACTGTCGGCGTTCTACAGCTGTTTCCGCCAGCACACCGGGCAGTCGCCCAAGGCCTACGCCAAGCAAATTTCTTTGCGTGCCCGCGCGCAAGACAACCCCTGAACACAGGCACTAGGATCGCCGCATTCGAAATTCGGGTTGCGGAGTGCTTGCATGCCAGCGTGGCGCAGTATCAGTTTGTGGATGGACCAGCTCGACGAGCCGCTGCTGCCGCGGCCGGCGCTGGAGCAGGACCTGGACCTGGACGTGGCGATCATCGGCGCCGGTTACACCGGCCTGTGGACCGCCTATTACCTCAAGCGCCAGGCACCGCAGCTCAAGGTGGCGGTGATCGAGGCCCAGACCGCCGGTTTTGGCGCCTCGGGCCGCAATGGCGGCTGGTTGATGGGCAATCTGCTGGGGGAGGACCGGCTGCTGGCCGGGCTGTCGCCGCAGGAGCGCCGGGCTTCCTACGATCTGCTGCACGGCATTCCCGATGAAGTGGCCAATGTCCTCGAACGTGAAGGCATCGACTGCGATTACCGCAAAGGCGGGGTGCTTTACTGCGCGGCGCGCTATCCCGAGCAGGAAACCAGCCTGCGCCAGTACCTGGACAAGCTTTACGCCCAAGGCCTGGGCCCGGACGACTACCACTGGCTGAACCCGCAACAACTGGCCCAGCAGATCCGCGTGGCCAAGCCCTATGGCGGCATCTACGCCAAGCACTGCGCGACCATTCAGCCGGCCCGGCTGGTGCGTGGCCTGGCCCGGGCGGTGGAACGCCTGGGGGTGAGCATCTACGAGAACAGTCCGGTGAGTCATTGGCAGTCCGGCAGCCTCAAGACCGCCAGGGCCGCCGTGCGCAGTCACTGGATAGTGCCGGCGGTGGAGGGCTATTCGGTGACCCTGCCGCCCCTGGGCCGTTATCAACTGCCGGTGCAAAGCCTGCTGGTGGCCACCGAGCCGCTGGCGGAGTCGATCTGGGACGAGATCGGCCTGAGCCAGGGCCAGGCCTTCAGCGAGAGCAGCCGCCAGGTCACCTACGGCCAGCGCTCCCGGGACAACCGCCTGGTGTTCGGCGCCCGCGGCGGCTATCAGTTCGCCGGCAAGCTGCGCCATGACTTCGACCTGACCCGGGACGAAGTGGAACTGCGCCGCTACCTGTTCGGTGAACTGTTCCCGCAACTCAAGAACGTGCGCATCACCCATTCCTGGGGCGGCAACCTGGGCATGTCCCGGCACTTCAAGCCGCACATGCTGTGCGACCGGCGCAAGGGCATCGCCCTGTCCGGCGGCTACGGTGGAGAGGGCGTCGGTGCCAGCAACCTGGGGGGCCGGACCTTGGCCGACCTGATCCTCGAGCGCGACACGGCGCTGGTGCGCCAACCCTGGGTGCTGCCGCAAAGCCGCCTGGAGGCCCTGCGGGCCTGGGAGCCGGAACCGTGCCGCTGGCTGGGTTACAACGCAATCATTCGCAGCTTCGTCCATGAAGACCAGACCCTGGCCAACCCGGCGTCGGCCCCGTGGCGGCGGCGCATGGCCAGTCGGGTCGCCGGATTCATGGAAGGCTTCATGCACTGAACCGGTCTTTTGTTCCGAACGCTGTCCGTTCGGGTTTTCCAGTGAAAGGTAGAGCCATGAGCATCACGCAATTCAAGAACACCGCCAGTGTCACCCTGGACCAATCGACGCCGGTCGCCGTGCCCCTGGGCACCCCGGTGGCGGTGACGTCGGTGACTGCCGTCGAGCGCAACGACGGGGTCGAAACCGGGATCTGGGAATGCACTCCGGGGCGCTGGCGGCGCCAGATCGTCGCCCAGGAGTTCTGTCACTTCATCCAGGGGCGTTGCACCTTCACCCCCGACGATGGCGAACCCCTGCACATAGAAGCCGGCGATGCACTGATGTTGCCGGCCAACAGCACCGGGATCTGGGATATCCAGGAAACGGTGCGCAAGACCTACGTCTTGATTTTCTGATCCCCTTGATTGCCTGCCAATAACAAAACCAGCCACAGGTAACGATTCATGATCCGCAAAAACCGCGCTTTGCTGTTATTCAATGCACTGTTGTTCGGCGCTTCCCTGGCCCAGGCCGCCGACACGGTGAAGATCTACAACTGGTCGGACTACATCGCCCCGGACACCACCAAGGCGTTCCAGAAGGAAACCGGGATCGGCTTCACTTACGACGTCTACGACAGCAACGAAACCCTGGATGGCAAGTTGATGACCGGCAAATCCGGTTACGACGTGGTGTTTCCCTCCAACCACTTCATGGCCCGGCAGATCCAGGGCGGCGCCCTGAAGAAGCTCGACAAGAGCCAGTTGCCCAACTGGAAGAACCTCAATCCGGTGCTGCTCAAGGCACTGGAGGTCAACGACCCGGGCAACCAGCACGGCTTCCCTTATCTGTGGGGCAGTACCGGGATCGGCTACAACGTAGCCAAGATCAAGGAAGTGCTGGGCGATGACGCCCCGCTGGACTCCTGGGACCTGATTTTCAAGCCCGAGTACATGCAGAAGCTGCAGAAGTGCGGGGTGGCGATCCTCGACAATGGCCCGGAACTGATTCCCACGGCCCTGAACTACCTGGGGTTGGCGCACCACAGCAAGAATCCCGCCGACTACAAGCAGGCCGAAGCCCTGCTGATGAAGGTCCGGCCTTATGTCAGCTACTTCCATTCGTCGAAGTACACCAGCGACCTGGCCAACGGCAACATCTGCGTGGCGGTGGGTTTTTCCGGGGACATTCTGCAAGCGGAAAGCCGCGCGCGGGAGGCGAAGAACGGCGTGGAGATCGGCTACTCGATTCCCAAGGAAGGCTCGCCGATCTGGTTCGACATGGTGGCCATGCCGGTGGACGCGCCGAACGAACAGGCCGGTTACGCCTTCATGAACTACCTGCTGCGTCCCGACGTGATGGCTGCTATCAGCAACTACGTGCACTACGCCAACGGCAACCAGCAAGCCGACAGCCTGATCGACCCCTCGATCAAGAATGACACCAAGGTCTACCCGAGCCCGGCGATGATGGACAAGCTGTTTGCCCTGGAGGCCATGCCCCTGAACATCGACCGCATCCGCACCCGGTTGTGGAACAAGATCCGCAGCGGCAGTTGATCCCCAGCGCTCCTAAGCGCATGGCAACCGGCTTGCCGGCGAAGAGGCCTCGTACCCCTGAGGGCGTCTTCGCTGGCAAGCCAGCTTCTACAACTGGCTGTTTTCCGGCAGCAGGGCACCGCCGTCCACCACCAGGGTCTGGCCGGTGATGTAGCCCGCGTGCCGGGACGCCAGGAACAGCATGGCCCAGGCGATGTCCTGCGGTGTACCCAGGCGTTGCAGGGGAATGCCCCGGGACAGCGTCGAGCCATGCCCCAGGTTGTTCGTGGCCTGGGTGGCGATCAGCCCCGGCTCTACGCCGTTGACGGTGATTCCATACTCCGCCAGTTCCAGTGCCGCGGCGCGAATGAAGCCATTGACCCCAGCCTTGGAGGCGGCGTAATGGGCCAGCCCGGGAATCGCCGTGCGGGGACCGGTCACCGAGGAGGTCACGACAATCCGCGCCTGTTGGGCCCGGCGCAATGCCGGCAGGGCGGCTTGGGTCAGCCAGAAGCAGCTTTTCAGATTCACCGCCAGGGTGTGCTCCAGGGTCTGTTCCTCAAGCTCGGCCAGTTTCTGCATCGGGAAGCCCCCGGCGTTGTGCAGCAGCAGGTCCAGCCCGCCAAAGGTTTCCAGGGTGGCCGCCACGGCCTGTTCGGCCGCTGCGCGGCTGGCCAGGTCCAGGGTCAGCAACTCGGCGGTTCCTCCGGCCTGGCGGATCAGGCGCAGGGTTTCGTTGCCGTTTTCAGCGCTGCGGGTCGCCAGCATGACCTGGGCGCCCTGGGCGGCGAATAGCTGGGCGATGGCCCGGCCAATGCCCTGGCCGGAGCCTGTGACCAGGGCGATGCGTCCGCGTTGCTCCAGGCTCATGACAGAGCACCTTGCAGGACCTGGCTCAGGCATTGATCCAGCAGCCGGTTGTGCAGGTCGACCTGCTCCTCGCTGGCGTCCGGGCAGAGCAGGGCCATGTTGTGGAATGGCGTCAGCAATACCCCGCGATTGAGCAGGTACAGGTGCAGATAGGCCTCGATCAGCCCGTGGCGGGCCTGGTGGGCTTCGCCGCCGTTGCGCGGGGCCTGCTGCATGAACAGGTACTCGACCCGGGCGCCGATGCGGGTCACGTGCCAGGGCAGGCGATGCTTGCTGATGATGGCCTCGACCCCGGCCCGCAGGCGTTCGGCCAGCCGGAACATGCGCGCGTAGTTTTCCGGGGTCATCACTTCGCTGAAGGTGGCGCGCATGGCGGCCATCTGCAGGGCGTTGCCGGCCAGGGTGCCGCCGAAGCCGAAGTGATTGATGGCCTGACCCGGCTGAAAATGCGGCAGCACCTGCCAGATCCGCTCGGCCATGGCCCGGCTGCAGCCCCACACGGCCGTGGGAATGCCTCCGGCGATGGACTTGCCGAGGACGAAGAAATCCGGCTCCAGCCCCTGTTCGCCGCAATAGCCACCCGGTCCGCAGGACAGGGTATGGGTTTCGTCGATGATCAGTGGCACGTCGAAGCGCCGGGTCAGTTCCCGCAGGCCTTCATGAAAGCCCGCGGCCGGCGGCACCATGCCGACGTTGGTCATGAAGGGTTCGGTGAGGACCGCGGCCACGTCGCCATGGGCCAGGGCCGCTTCCAGGGCCGGCAGGTCGTTGAACTCCACCAGTCGGGTGGTGGCCTGGTGCTGCAGGCCGTTGGCGTGCACGCCGTCGCGGGGAATCATCCGGCCCTGGGCGTCGAGTTCCACCTGGGATTCGTCGACGCTGCCGTGGTAGTTGCAGTTGAACACCAGGACCTTCTGCCGCCCGGTGATCATCCGGCACAGGCGCAGGACAAAGCGGTTGGCGTCGGTGGCCGAGGTGGTGACCTGCCAGTAAGGCAGGCCAAAGCGCCGGCTCAGTTCCTTGCCGACCCACAGGCTGTCGGCAGTGGGCAGCATCAGGGTCGAGCCATGCAGCGCCTGATCGGCGATGGCCGCTGCCACGGCCGGCTGGGCATGACCGAACATCGCGCCGGTGTCGCCCAGGGCAAAGTCCGCGTATTCATGGCCGTCGCAGTCGGTCAGGGTGGCGCCCCGGGCATCGGCGACCATGATCGGGTAGGCACCGGGCCATTGCTGCATCCAGTGCAATGGCGCGCCGTACAGCCAATGCTGGAGGTTTTCCTGGTAGAAGGCGCCGGAGCGCGGGTGCTGCTCGGCGAACCGTTGCAGTTCGTCCTGGTAACGGTTGGCGACGCGTTGCAGATCCAGACCCAGAGTCATGAAAGTGTCCTGTGCGATAGGTGGGCGGTTGTTGCCGGCCTGGCCGGCGATGGGCCTTTATGGCGCTGGAATCAGCCGTGATGGGTGCGATTGAGCACCCGAGCCAGAGCCCCCACCGGGAAGTTGGCGGCATTGCTGAAGTCCGTGCCCTGATAGCCGAAGATCTTGCCGTCGCTGCGTCCGGCCTGCAGGTCGATCAGCACCAGGCCCAGGGTCGGGACGATCTTCTCGCGCCAGACGAACAGGTACAGCTGCTCGGCGATCTTGTAGTAATGGCAGCGATCGGTGTCCGCCAGACCTTGTTCCACGCCCTTGAGGCATTGCCAGCTGTAGAAGTTGGCGTTGAGGTAGACATGCTCATAGGCCTCGCTGCTGCTGTACAGGTAGTGGTTGCGCAGACCGATCAGTTCGTCGCTGGGCGAGTGTCGCGGCGTCTCGGCCCGGACGGGCGCATCGATGCTGCCATGCAGGAATTGGGCTTTGACCGAGGTCAGCTCGCCACCGGCCAGGGCGCGGCTGAACAGGTCGACGCTGCACTCGGCCTGGGTCGGCATCTGGCCGATGACGGCGGTGAAGCACTGTTGTTGCAGGTCCAGAACCAGGCTCACCGAGTGAGTCCGGCCTTGCTCCTGCTTGAGAAAGTCCACCAGGTAGAAGCCTGGGCGCACTGAGGTGGCCCGATAGGGGCATGCGGCGCTCGCCGGTTCGCCGGGGGCATTCCAGCTGAGGCGCTGGGTATCGAACCGATGCTCGATCTGCCAGCCATTATCGAAGTACAGGGTCAGGGTGCGACCGGCCAGATCATCGATCGCGGGAAGGATGTGGTTGTCGCTGGCAAAACCGTCCGCCAGGGCGCCGACGGTGATCCATTCAGGTTGCTGATTCATGGCGAGGCTCTTGTCTGCCGAAGGAGAGCCCCATGTTCGATCCGTGTGGCGGCGCTGCCCATCAACCTTATGGTTGAGGTGCGGCGCGCTCAAAGGAACAGCGAGCTCACCAGTTCGGTGCGATTACCGACGCCGACCTTGCGGAACAGGTTGATCAGGTGGGTCTTGACCGTGGGCAGGCCCAGGTCCAGGCGTCTGGCGATGGTCTTGTTGTCGGCGCCGTCCCGCAGCAGCCAGGCGATTTCCCGCTCCCGGGGCGTGAGGTTCGCCAGGCGCTGGTCGACCTGGGAGTAGGGCGCCAGGGCGGCGATTTCCAGCAGCCCCTGCAAGGCCTGCAGAGTCCCCAGTTCGTCGACGCTGAAATGCCCCAGGGCGTTGTCCCGCAGCAGTGACAGGCCGGCGATGGGGCGCTCGCCGTCGCAGGCGAGGATTTCCACCACGTCGAGCACGCCGTGGCGTTGCAGAAAACCCTGGTAGACCTCGGTGGCGTGGCGGCCCTGGTGGGCCATGCCCATGTGCAGCGACAGCACCGGACGTCCCGCGGCGGCGCAGTGGCGCGGTTGCAGCGGGTCATAGTGGCGGTAGCGTTGCAGGTAGGCCTGGTGCATCGGCTCGGGCATGCGGGACAGCGAAAAGTCCCGGGCCTGCAATTGCCGGTCGATGCGGTAGAAGGCGCAGAGGGTGGCGGGCACCACCCGGGTGAAGGCGGCAATGCAGCGTTGTCCCAGCTCATGGACCCCGGGCAGCGAGGTGGACGCGGTCATGGATGTCTCCTGGCTGCCCGTGGGGCAGGGGCTTTGGCAACGGGGCTGACACTCCGGGCCTGTGCCTTGGGCACACGACCAGTGCAAAACGCAAGCGGCCTCCCTGGCAGGTATTCGGTCCAGCCAGGCCGCGATCTTGGCTCCATGGATCGCAGCCTGTCAGGGCGATTAGCGGCGAGCCCGGCTCAGCCCCTCGGCCAGCGCATCGACGATGGCGTCCACCTGGGCCTGCTGGATCACCAGCGGCGGCGAGAGAATGATCTTGGTGCCCACCGGGCGCACCATGACGCCGTTGTCCCTGGCGATCTGTGCCACCTGATTGGCGTAGCCGCTCATGGGGTCGATGGGCTCGCGGGTGGTCTTGTCCGCCACCAGGTCCAGGGCCAGCATCAGGCCCTGGCCGCGCACTTCGCCGACGCTTTCGAAACGATCCACGAAAGGCCGCAGCTTGCCGAGCATGTAGTCGCCCATTTTGGCGGCGTTGGCCGGCAAGTCTTCCTTGACCACGATGTCCAGGCAGGCGAGGGCGGCAGCGCAGGCCACTGGGTGCCCGGAGTAGGTGTAGCCGTGCATGATGGCGCCGGTGAAGTTGGCGTTCTTTTCGAAGGCCGCCTCGACCCGGCGGTTGACCACGGTGGCGCCCAGCGGGATGTAGCCCGAGGTGATGCCCTTGGCCAGGCACATGATGTCGGGTTTCACGCCCCACAGGCGGCTGCCGAACATCGAGCCGCTGCGCCCGAAGCCGGTGACCACTTCATCGGCGATCAGCAGGACCCCGTACTTGTCGCAGACTTCGCGGATCAACGGCCAGTAGTTGGCCGGTGGCACTATCACGCCGCCCGCGCCCTGGATCGGCTCGGCAATGAACGCCGCCACGGTGTCCGGGCTCTGGAACTGGATTTCCCGCTCCAGCAGGTCGGCGCAGATCTTGCCCAGCTCCTCCGGGTCCTGGCTGTAGGGGTTGCGGTACAGCCAGGGCGTGTCGATGTGGTAGCAGCCGGGCAGCAAAGGCTCGTAGTTGCGTCGGAACACGGTGTTGCCGTTGACCGAGGCGCCCCCGAAATGGGTGCCGTGATAGCCCTGGCGCAGGGAGATGAACTTGGTGCGATCGGCCTGGCCTTCGAGCTTCCAGTACTGGCGGGCCAGTTTCAGCGCGCTCTCGATGGCGTCCGAGCCGCCGGAACTGAAGGACACCCGGGTCATGTCCTCGGGCTCCAGCAGGTTCATCACTACCCGGGACAGTTCCTCGGCCCGTGGGTGGCTGACCCCGTCGAACAGCTGGAAGTACTCCAGCTCATCGAGCTGCGCGGTGATGGCGGCCTTCACTTCCTGGCGGTTGTGGCCGACGTTGACGTTCCACAGCCCGGCAACGCCGTCCACCAGCTGGTGGCCCTTGTCGTCATAGACATAGCAGCCATCGCCGCGAACGATGCGGATCGGCTCGCGTTGCTTCATTTCGTTGGGGTGCAGCATGGGGTGCCAGAAACGGCTTGCTTCGCTCACGTTGAGTCTCCTGAAATCGCACGGACAGCGTGGGGCTATTAGTGCGTCATTTGCCGGCTGCTGGCTTGCCTCTGTGTGCCAGGGCACTTGACCCAGGCTGCCAGCGGCGGTGCAGCCGGCGAGACTGGCAGCCAGGGCCAAGTTTTGCGGCAGCCAGGATCAAGACGGCATGCGGCTTTGGGCTCAAAGTCCGGGTCGAACAAGGTCCAACTGCGAGGATTGAAGATGAGCGTTGCCATCGACCCACGTGTCGCTGCATTTATAGACAGTCAGCACGGTCTGCTGATTGACGGTCACAGCCAGCCGGCGCTTTCCGGGGCGCGGATGCCGGTGTACAACCCCGCCAGCGGCGAGCAGTTGACCCAGGTTGCCGCTGCCGACCAGGCCGATGTCGACCTGGCGGTGGGCGCCGCGCGCCGGGCGTTCGAGGGCAACTGGAGGGCGCTGCGCCCGGCGGATCGCGAGCGCTTGCTGCTGAAGCTGGCGGACCTGCTGGAGAACCATGGCGAGGAACTGGCCCAGCTGGAAACCCTCAACAACGGCCAGTCGATTCACCTGGCCCGGGCCCTGGAGGTGGGGGCCGCAGCGGAGTTCACCCGCTACATGGCCGGTTGGGCCACCAAGATCGAAGGCAAGAGCCTGGACGTTTCCATCGCCGCGGTGCCGGGTGCGCAGTACCGGGCCTACACGGTGCCGGAGCCGGTGGGTGTGGTGGGGGCGATAGTGCCGTGGAATTTCCCGCTGCTGATGGCCATCTGGAAAATCGTTCCCGCCCTGGCCTGCGGCTGCACCGTGGTGCTCAAGCCGGCGGACGAAACCCCGCTGACCGCGCTGCGCCTGGGCCAGCTGTGCCTGGAGGCAGGGATCGCCCCCGGCGTGGTCAACGTGGTCACCGGCAGCGGCGCCCAGGCAGGAGCAGCGCTGGCTGCCCATCCGGGTATCGACAAGCTGGCGTTCACCGGCTCGACCCAGGTCGGCAAGCTGATCGGCCATGCCGCGGTGGACAACATGACGCGCTTCTCCCTGGAACTGGGCGGCAAGTCGCCGGTGATCGTCCTTGATGACTGCGATCCGCAGACCGCCGCCGCCGGTGCGGCCGCTGCGATCTTCTTCAACCAGGGCCAGGTCTGCACCGCGGGGTCGCGCTTGTACATCCAGCGCGGGATCTATCACCAGGTGCTGGAGCGCCTGGTGGGCATCGCCGACTCCCTGAGCATGGGGCCGGGGCTCGACGAACAGGCGCAGATCAACCCGCTGATCTCCGCCAAGCAGCAGAAGCGCGTGCTGCAGATGGTCCGGCGCGGAGTCGAAGAAGGGGCCCGGCTGCTGTGTGGCGGTGTCGCCCATGGCGAGCAGGGTTTCTATGTGCGTCCCACGGTGGTCGCGGATGTGCGTGCCGACCAGCAACTGGTGCGCGAGGAGATCTTCGGCCCGGTGGTGGTGGCCACGCCGTTCGACACCCTGGACGAAGTGCTGGGCCTGGCCAACGACAACCAGTACGGGCTGGGGGCGAGCATCTGGTCCAACGACCTGGGGCGGGTCATGCAACTGATTCCGCAGATCAAGGCCGGCACGGTGTGGGTCAACACCCACAACATGCTGGACCCGTCGATGCCTTTTGGCGGCTACAAGCAGTCGGGCATCGGCCGCGAGATGGGCCATGCGGCCATCGAGGCCTACACCGAGAACAAGTCGGTGTGCATCGCCTATTGATATCGCCTCCGTAGATACCGGCTTGCCGGCGAACAGGTCCTTGAGGACGCCTGCGCTGGCAAGCCAGCTCCCGCGGACCCAGCCGAGCCTGTGCCAACAGCTGCGTCAGACAGCCAAGCACTGCGCCATCAGGCGTGCCCTTGAAATGCCTAGAACAACAATCATCAACCCATGCTTTCGAGGTTTACCATCATGTCGCTCAACGACAGACTCAAGCGTCACCTGGATCAGGGGGTAGTCGGTTTTCCCACGGCGCTGGCCAGTGCCGTGGGACTGATCATGGCCAGCCCGGTGATCCTCACGGCCACCACCGGGTTCGGTATCGGCGGCGGCGCGTTCGCCGCGGCGATGCTGATCGCCTTGCTGATGATGCTGGCGCAGTCCACCACCTTCGCCGAAGCGGCCTGCCTGCTGCCCACCAACGGTTCGGTCTATGACTACCTGGCCTGCGGGCTGGGGCGTTTCTTCGCCATCACCGGCACCTTGTCCGCCTACCTGATCGTGCATGTGTTCGCCGGCACCGCGGAAACCATTCTCAGCGGCATCATGGCCCTGGTGAATTTTGAATCCCTCAACACCCTGCTGGAACAGAGCGGCAGCGCCTGGCTGGTGGGCGTGGGGCTGGTGCTGTTCTTCGGCCTGCTCAACGCGGTGGGAATCACCGCCTTCAGCCGTGCCGAGGTGATCCTGACCTTCGGCATGTGGACCACCCTGATGGTCTTTGGCGTGCTGGGGGTGATCAAGGCGCCGGCGGTGCAGCTCGACGGCTGGTTCGGCGCCTCCATGGTGGGGACTGACTTGCCGACCATCCTGTCCCTGGTGGGCATGGCCATGTTCATGTTTGTCGGTTGCGAGTTCGTCACGCCGCTGACCCCGGATGTACGCAAGGCCGCCAGGACCATTCCCCGAGCCATGGCCCTGGGGCTGGTGGGGGTGGCGCTGTGCATGTTCATCTATGGCGCGGCCATGAAGCGCCAGGTGGAGAACATCGCCCTGAGCGAAGACGGCAGTGTGCATCTGCTGGACACACCCATGGCCATTCCGCATTTCGCCGAACAGATCATGGGGCCGTTCGGCCGTATCTGGCTGGGCATTGGCCTGCTGTTTGCCGGCGCCGCGACCATCAACACCCTGATGGCCGGCCTGCCGCGAATCCTCTACGGCATGGCGCTGGACGGTGCCTTGCCCAAGGTCTTCACCTACCTGCATCCGCGTTTCAAGACCCCTTTGCTGTGCATCGCCGTGGCGGTGCTGATTCCCTGCCTGCATGCCTGGTGGCTGGGCGGCAGCACGGACAGCATCATGCACCTGGTGCTGGCGGCGGTCTGTGCCTGGAGCACCGCCTATCTGCTGGTGACCCTGTCGGTGGTGATGCTGCGCATTCGTCGGCCGGATCTGCCCCGGGTCTACAAGTCGCCCTGGTTCCCCCTGCCGCAGATCCTGTCTTCAGTGGGGATCCTCCTGGGCATGTGGTTCATCACGCCACCGGGGATGAACCCGCGGGACATCTATGTACCCTTCGGCAGCATGCTGGGCCTGACCGCCCTCTATGCCCTGGTCTGGACCCTGCTGGTGCAGAAGGTCAATCCGTTCCGGCCGGTGCCGGTGGAGGAGGTGCTGGAGCAGGCCCTGGGCCTTGCCGCGGAGACCGACAACCGTCCTCGGGAGCAACTGGCCGATGAGTCTTTCAAGCTGGCGACAAAACCTCTTTGACTGGTGGCACCGGGCCCCTGCGGGCTATTGCCCCGGGGTGACCCTGGGGCACTTGCGCAGGGATCTGGCGGGGCTCGAGTGCAACCCTTGCGGTGTTGCCCGGGCGGCCTTTCGCTGTCCGCAACGGGGGCTGGAGTTCGCGGTGCATGAGCGTGCGCTGGCGCAGTTCCTGATGCATATCGTGGTCTGTGAATGGCGCTTGCGGATACCTGCGGCTGGGGCCGGGCAGGCGCGAATCAGCCTGCGCCATACCGGGGCGATCCGCCGTCAGGGTGTCGCTGCCCGTTTGCTGGCCGGGGAGGCTGGGCAATGGACGCCCTTGCTGCAACGCCTGGGCAGTGACCCCAGGTTACTGGAGAGCTTGCTGCCGCTGGACTTCAAGCGCCTGGAGCTGTGGCGGGATGCACAGGGGTGGCAAGTGCGCCTGGAGCATTTTGCCGCCAGCGAGGTGGTCAACCGTTTGCCCGGGTTCCGGCGCTATATTCGCCTGAGCGCCGAACAGCGGCAGGCGCTGTTGGGCAGCTTCACCGAGTTGTACAAGCTTCTGCGAGAATTCTGACCGACATAACCGTAAGCACTGGCATACACCCTGCTTAAGCCATAACAGACTATCCATGCTGTCAGGCGCCTTGCCTGGCAAATAGATAACATGTTAATGATATCGCCATAACAACAAAGGCGGTCTGAAACCGGCTTATGGAGGTGCACAGTGCTTGCTTCGCATAGTTTCAGTTCCTGGGTAGGCGCCTTGCAGGGTGTCTGCGGTCGATTCGAGGCCCGCCCGGCGCGCAATCCCGCTCTGTTCATCGGTGAAGTGGGGCTGCAGGATTACGCCGGGCTGGAAGTGGCGCAGATCCGCACCAACGCCGGGCTGATTTCCCGGCAGAGCACCAAGGTCGACCAGGACGACGACCGCCATTGCTTCCTGATCATCCAGCGCAGTGGTCACGCCCGCCTGAGCCAGGGCGGTGAGAGTGTCGAGCTGGGCCCCGGCGACATGGCCCTGCTGGATTCCGCCGGCGCCTGCGAGATCGTGCCCCACGGCCTGATCGAACACGCGTCGTTCCACCTGTGTCGGGAAGAGGTCTACCGGCATCTGCCGGCGCAGCAACGCAAGTTCGGCAAGCTGTCACAGAACTGCGCCAGTGGTCGCTTGATGCGCTTGCTGGTGGAGCAGATCTGCGCCGGTGATCTGCACGGCTGTGCCGCGCAGCAGGAGGGGCAGGCCTTGCAGGAAGCCCTGATTGCCTTGCTCGGGCCGACCCTGCGCCAGACCGCCGACACCCTGGACGGCTTTGACCACGGCCTGCATGGCCACTGTCTGCGCGATCAGGCCCGACAGCTGATCAATCAATCCCTCAACGAGCCGGGGCTGACCCCGGTATCCCTGGCGGCGCAGTTGAACATCTCGGTGCGCCAGCTGTACCGACTGTTTGAAGAACAGGGCGACAGCGTGTGCCGATTTATCCAGCGCTCGCGACTCAAGCGCAGCGCCGCCGATCTGAGTAACCCGCAATTGCGCAATGAGTCGATCACCGACATTGCCTTCAAGTGGGGTTTCACGGATTCGGCGCATTTCAGCCGGACCTTCAAGAAGCATTTCGAACAATCGCCCCGTGACTTCCGCGCCCGCTCCCTGAGCGCGTAGGCGCCTGAGTCCGACGCCTTCGCTGGCGTTGGTTGTAGGAACCGGCTTGCCGGCGAAGGGGCCCTTGGATGTTGCGTTGCCCTTGAGGACGCCTTCGCTGGCAAGCCAGCTCCTACGCAAGGCAAGCCGGCAAGCAGACAGGTAGGCAAGCAGGCAAGCAAGCAGGCAAGCAAGCAAGCAGGCAAGCAAGCAGGCAAGCAAGCAGGCAGAAATGCAGCCACCCAGTCCCCCGAGAACACCGGCAATAGCAGCCCCATCCATGGCTTCAGGGATTGTCCAGGTCGTGCCCCAGGGATTGGATGAACAACGAAAACAGCTCCGGCTGGCTGGAGATGTCCAGCTTGGCGTACAGGTGGCGGCGGTGGACCTTGATGGTGTCCGGCGAGATCTTCAGGCGCTCGGCCATGGCCTTGGAGGAAAAACCGCGCAGGATCAGGCGGGCGATCTCCAGCTCGCGATCCGACAGCACGGCGCTGCCGAAATGACTCAGGGCGTCGCGAATCTGGCTGGCCATTTCTTCGGCGACCGGCAATTGAGGGCGCAGCTGGCTGTGCTGCCAATGCTGCTGCATCAGCGGCAGCACCCAGGCGGCAAAGGTGGTGAGCTGGCCGATTTGCTCGCGGTCGAACACGCGCTGACTGCCCAGTGACAGGGACAGGGTGCCGGTATCGGGCAGTTGCAGGATGAACTGCACCTCGTCTTCCAGAACGTTGTCGTGGAAGTAGCTGAGAAAGTACTCGCTCTGGCGAAAGTGGTCCGGGGCCACTTCTTCCAGGCGATACAGGCCGCTGGGGTAGCCCTCGCGGCAGGCCTGGAAGAACGGGTCGAGCAGGTACAGGCCGTTCAGGTAGGTGAGCATCGAGGCCGGTTTGCTGCTGGGTTCGGCGTCATATTCCTCCAGTGCCTGGGGCGGGCCTTCTCGCGGGTAGAAGATCGCCAGGGCGTTGTCGAACGGCGTGGCCTGGTGCAGCAGCAACACCAGCTGTTTCCAGAAGCGCGGGTTGCCGATCAGCGTGACGGTGCGACCCAGGCCGGCATGCAGGCCGACTTCCCTGAACAGATTACTCAAAGGCCTTGCTCCACTGATTCGGCGAAAGTGTCGTGGCACGGTTTCGTCGATTTGCCGGTCGCCGTCAAGGGGAGTACTCCAATAGGGGAATTGGGCGGGGCGCCGCGACTGCCTAGAGTAGCTCCCACCAAGCGCGTCCCAGAATGCGCCCGCCCGATGGATTTCGTTTCTGCCTCAGACCAACAATAAACACGAGGATAACGATATGAGCTCTTCCGCAGCGCCTGACGGCGCGCTGAAACCAACCTTGAGTGTGTTCGATGTGGTGGCCATCACCGTCTCCGGTGTGACGCCCGCCAGTTCAGTGTTCGTGATTGCGCCCTTTGCCATCCATCAGGCCGGCAGCGGGGTGTTCCTGGCGTTCGTCATGGCCGGGTTGCTGGCGCTGATGTTTGCCTTCTGCTACGCCGAGCTGGGCCGCGCCCATAACAGTGCGGGGGGCGAGTACGTGTATGCCAAGCGGGTGTTTGGCGGCATGGCCGGCTATGCCACCTTCCTTACGGTGCTGGTGATGCTGCTGTTCATCCCGCCGGTGCTGGCCACCGGCGCCGCCACCTACCTGAACAACGCCCTGGGCACGAACTTCGATTCCCAGACCGTGGCCCTGGTGATCGTGGTCTGCAGTTATCTGCTGGGCATTCTCAATATCAAGCTCAATGCCTGGATTACCGGTACCTGCCTGCTGCTGGAAGTGGCGGCTTTGCTGGTCATCGTCTGGCTGGGCTTTGGCAACGCCTCGCAACCGCTGGGCATCCTGCTGCAACCGCAGATCGTCGACCATGGCGTGTTGCAGATGGCGCCCTGGGCCCTGGTGATCGGGGCGGTGGGTATCGGCCTGTTTTCCTACAACGGCTATGGACCGGCGGTGCTGCTGGCCGAAGACATGAAATGCAAGGGGCGCGGCGTGCACAAGGCGGTGCTCTGGTCCCTGGTGCTGGTGGTGATCATCGAGTTGGTGCCGCTGACCGCCTTGCTGATTGGTGCGCCGTCCCTGAGCACCATGCTGGCCAGCCCCGATCCCATCGGCTACCTACTCACCAGCCATGGCAACGAAACCCTCGCCAGGGTCGTCAGTGGCGGGATCTTCCTGTCGGTGTTCAACGCCATCGTCGCCATCGTTATCCAGATCGGCCGCGTGGTGTTCAGCAGCGGCCGGGATGCCCTGTGGACGCCCGGCATCAACCGCCTGTTCACACGGATCCACCCGCGCTGGGACTCGCCATGGCTGGCTACGCTGTTCCTGGCGATGCCTTCGGCAGTACTCAGTTTTAGCTCGAATCTGGCGGACCTCACGTCCTTCAGCGTGCTGTTGATCATGCTGGTGTACCTGATCGTCGCCCTCAGCGCATTGCTGAGCCGGGTGCGGCTGCGCGATCGCGAGCATCCCTACCGCATGCCGCTGTGGCCGCTGCCGGCGCTGCTGGCGGTGCTCGGCGCCGGTTACCTGCTGATCACGTTGTTGCTTGAGGCCTCTGTGCGGGACCTCATGGTGATCATCGGGCTGCTGGCGCTGTCGGTGATTCTCTATGGCACTAATGGCCGGTACAGCCCGGCGTTCCAGAAATTGTAAGGAGTGGATATGCGAGCACGTCAGTTGGGTATCAAGCTGGGTTTGGGGACGCCGGGGCCGTTCAATGCGATCACCGACGTACCCGGGGTGCGGGTGGGGCACAGCACCCTGAACACCCGCGTGGGCGGCAAGCAGGTACGCACCGGGGTGACCCTGGTCCAGCCCCGGGATGGGCACGCGCGCTTGCAGCCGTGCTTCGCCGGCTGCCATGTCCTCAACGGCAACGGCGACGCCACGGGCCTGGAGTGGATCCGCGAAGCGGGGACCCTGACCACCCCGTTGGCCATCACCAATACCCACAGCGTCGGCGTGGTCCGCGACACCCTGACTGCCCTGGAGCGCGAAGCCCTGGCGGACCCGGCCGTGTACTGGTGCATGCCGGTGGTGATGGAAACCTACGACGGTCTGCTCAACGACATCTGGGGCCAGCATGTGGGGCCGCAACAGGTGCGCCAGGCCTTGGCCAGCGCCGAATCCGGGCCGGTGGCCGAGGGCGCGGTGGGCGGCGGCACCGGGATGATCTGCCACGAGTTCAAGGGCGGTATCGGCACCGCGTCGCGGCGGCTGACGGTGGAGCAGGGCGGCTATACCGTCGGCGCCCTGGTCCAGGCCAATCATGGCAAGCGTGAAGAGTTGCGGGTGGACGGTTACCCGGTGGGGCGGCGGCTGGGGGGCATCGTCTCGCCCTTTGCCGAACGCGGGACTCCGGGCATGGGCTCGATCGTGGTGATCCTGGCCACCGATGCGCCGCTCTTGCCCCATCAATGCCAGCGCCTGGCGCAACGGGCCGCCATTGGCATCGCCCGCACCGGCGGCGGCACCGAGGATTCCAGTGGCGACATCTTCCTGGCCTTTGCCACGGGAAACCGGGACCTGCCGACTGCGGATTACGCGCGCAAGGACCTGGGGCTGACCTCGCCGCTGGCGATGCTCAACAACGATCACATCTCGCCGCTGTTCAGCGCAGCCGCCGAGGCCGTGGAGGAGGCCATCATCAACGCCCTGCTGGCGGGCGAGCCGATGACCAGTGACGACGGCGCGCAGGTGCCGGCGCTGACCGCGCAAGTATTGCTGGAAGCATTGGAATTAACGGGTTGGAACATAAGCCGAGGGACTTGAAAGTGCGACCTGGTCGGCATTATTAGTCCAATGGATATTTAATAATTAAATTGTAGATTGTCCGACAATGTCGCCCGTTAATCAGTTAAAAAATATTCTTTCGACTGCGCGGTCATTGTTTGCTGGAGTTTCTCGGAACAGTGGAATTTGACGCCAAAAAAACAGTGGACGTCTGATTTCAAATTGTGTCAGCTTTCTTTCGCCTGCTTAGGGCGAGTGATAGGACGATCTCGCCAGGGATTGTCGCTATCTGACAAAAACTGTTCCATTGATTACAAGGAAGTGTGTTTATGTCGAAAGTAACAGAGAACGCTATTGCATCTGCCGAACAGCAACTGGTGCCTTTGGCTGCAGCAAGTTCGGCGTATAACCAGATCAATAGCTTCAGTCATCAATACGACCGTGGCGGCAATCTCACGGTCAATGGCAAACCCTCGTTTTCGGTCGATCAGGCCGCCACGCAACTGCTGCGTGACGGCGCTGCCTACAAGGACCTGAACGGTAACGGCAAGATCGACCTGACCTATACCTTCCTGACCTCGGCCTCCTCGAGCACCATGAACAAGCATGGCATCTCCGGGTTCAGCCAGTTCAGCGCTCAACAGAAGGCCCAGGCAGTGCTGGCCATGCAGTCGTGGGCCGACGTGGCCAACGTGGTGTTTACCGAGAAAGCCTCGGGTGGCGACGCCCACATGACCTTCGGCAACTACAGCGGCGGCCAGGACGGCGCGGCGGCCTTCGCCTACCTGCCGGGCACCGGCGCCGGCTATGACGGCACCTCGTGGTACCTGATCAACAGCGGCTACACCCAGAACAAGAACCCCGACCTGAACAACTATGGCCGTCAGACCCTGACCCATGAGATCGGTCACACCCTGGGTCTGGCTCACCCTGGCGACTACAACGCCGGCGAAGGCAACCCCAGCTACAAGGACGCCAGCTACGGCCAGGACACCCGTGGCTACAGCGTCATGAGCTACTGGAGTGAAAGCAATACCGGGCAGAACTTCAGCAAGGGCGGGGTCGAAGCCTATTCGTCCGGCCCGCTGATGGACGATATCGCCGCCATCCAGAAACTCTACGGGGCCAACTACAGCACCCGTGCCGGTGATACCACCTACGGTTTCAACTCCAATACCGGGCGCGATTTCTACAGCGCCAGCTCCTCCGCCGACAAGCTGGTGTTCTCGGTGTGGGACGGTGGCGGCAACGACACCCTGGATTTCTCCGGCTTTACCCAAAACCAGAAGATCAACCTCAATGCCGGGTCGTTCTCCGACGTTGGCGGCATGGTGGGCAACGTCTCCATCGCCCAGGGCGTGACCGTGGAAAACGCCTTCGGCGGCTCGGGCAACGACCTGCTGATCGGTAACGACGCGGCCAACGTGCTCAAGGGCGGTGCCGGCAACGACATCATCTACGGCGCCGGTGGCGCGGATCAGCTGTGGGGCGGCGCCGGCGCGGACACCTTCGTGTTCGGCGCCAGCAGCGATTCCAAGCCGGGTGCGGCCGATCAGATCATGGATTTTGTCAGCGGCCTGGACAAGATCGACCTGACCGGGATCACCAAGGGCGCGGGCCTGCACTTCGTCAACGCCTTCACCGGCGCGGCGGGTGACGCGATCCTCAGCACCTCCGGTGGCGTGAGCACCCTGTCGGTGGACTTCTCCGGGCATGGCGTGGCGGACTTCCTGGTCAGCACCGTGGGCCAGGCAGCGGTCAGCGATATCGTTGCCTGATTGAAACCGGCGGAGGGCAGCGCCCAGGCGCTGCTCTCCGCTGTTGCATTGGCCCCGAGGCTGAGCGAGTCTACCGGGCGGACGGAGCACCCCATGACCCCACACACCTTGCGTTGCAAGGCGGCCACCTGGCTGCTGGCGACGCTGACGATCTTCTAC
Source organism: Pseudomonas sp. 3MA1 (assembly GCF_029237275.1). Lineage (NCBI taxonomy): Bacteria > Pseudomonadati > Pseudomonadota > Gammaproteobacteria > Pseudomonadales > Pseudomonadaceae > Pseudomonas > Pseudomonas sp. 3MA1. Next base: position 231,503 of record NZ_JAACFX010000006.1, read on the forward strand.
GGAGCAATAACCATGGCAAGCAGCCTGCGCTTGGCGGACCCCTCGGAACTGGTTGGACACTGGCAGTTGCAGCAACAGAGCGAGCCTGGCGCCGCCTGCGCCCTGGACCTGCTGCAAAACGCCGCCCTGGGAGACGGCGCCGAGTGCCTGTCGAAGTGGATCGGCGAGGCGGCGGTGGGCTGGTTCCCGGAGCCCGACGGTATTGCCATTACCGGGCGCGAAGGTTCAAGAATCATCTTTTTCAGTCGACAGAAAGAAGGCCTGTACGAAGCGCGCCTCAAAGGCGACGGTTTGATTGTGTTGCAGCGTGCCGGCTAATTAACGCGGCAGGTTGTTCGTTTAATCTTGAGCGGCTTTAATCTCGCCACTCTTTTAATCGACAGGTCTATAACCGGAGGACTGTAAACGACAGTTGTCCGGTTCGGGTGTGTCCGCAGACTTTGAGACTAAGGGACGCACATCTTTAGTTGCGCCGTATATGAGGTACTCGCGTTCGGCGCGCAGGGTCGACTCAGGGAAAATGTTGAAGATGCTGAACAATAGTCATCCTGCACCACTGTTTAAGGCATTGGGCGAATATAAGGGCATCCTGATCAGTGTCGGTTGTTTTACCGCCTTGATTAATGTGCTGATGCTGGTGCCTTCCATCTATATGTTGCAGGTCTACGACCGGGTGCTGTCGTCACAGAATGAAACCACCCTGGTGATGCTGTCGCTGATGGTGGTGGGCTTCTTCCTGTTTATCGGGCTCCTGGAAGTGGTGCGCAGCTTTGTCGTGATCCGCATTGGCAGCCAGCTGGAGCGGCGTTTCAACCTGCGGGTCTATCAGGCCGCCTTCGAACGCAACCTGGCCCGCGGCGAAGGCCATGCCGGGCAGTCCCTGGGGGACCTGACCCACATTCGCCAGTTCCTCACCGGCCCGGCCCTGTTCGCCTTCTTCGATGCGCCCTGGTTTCCCATCTATCTGCTGGTGATCTTTGCCTTCAACGTCTGGCTCGGCGTGTTCGCCAGCGCCGGCGCCTTGTTGCTGATCGCGCTGGCCTGCTTCAACGAGGCCATGACCAAAAAGCCCCTGGCCGAGGCCAGCGGGTATTCGCAGCAATCCACCCAACTGGCCACCAGTCATCTGCACAACGCTGAAACCATCCAGGCCATGGGCATGCTCGGGGCCTTGCGCAAACGCTGGTTCATGGTGCATTCGCGGTTTCTCGGCCGGCAGAACCAGGCCAGCGACACCGGCTCGGTGATCAGTTCCCTGAGCAAGACCCTGCGCCTGTGCCTGCAATCGCTGGTGCTGGGCCTGGGCGCGTTGCTGGTGATCAAGGGCGACATGACCGCGGGGATGATGATCGCCGGGTCGATCCTCATGGGCCGGGTGCTGAGCCCCATCGACCAGTTGATCGCGGTGTGGAAGCAGTGGAGTGCCGCCAAGCTGGCCTACAGGCGCCTGGATGCGCTGCTGCGCGAGTTCCCGCCCAGCGACAGCGCCATGTCGCTGCCGCCGCCCAAGGGCCAGGTGAGTTTCGAGCAGGTCAGCGCCGGGCCGCCCGGGCGGCGGATGGCAAGCCTGCAGCAAGTGAGCTTCAACCTCAACGCCGGTGAAGTGCTGGGCGTGCTGGGGGCTTCCGGTTCCGGCAAGTCGACCCTGGCCCGGGTCCTGGTGGGCGTCTGGCCGACCCTGGGCGGCACGGTGCGCCTGGACGGTGCCGACATTCACCGCTGGAATCGCGATGAGCTGGGGCCCTACATCGGTTACTTGCCCCAGGACATCGAGCTGTTCAGCGGCAGCATCGCCGAGAACATCGCGCGCTTTCGTGAGGCCGACCCGCAGCGGGTGGTCCAGGCCGCCCAGCTGGCCGGGGTGCATGAACTGATCCTGCGCCTGCCCCAGGGCTACGACACCCTGCTCGGGGACGACGGCAGCGGCCTGTCCGGCGGGCAGAAACAGCGCGTGGCCCTGGCCCGGGCGCTGTATGGCAACCCGAGCCTGGTGGTGCTCGACGAACCCAATTCCAACCTCGACACCGTGGGCGAAAGCGCCCTGGCGGCGGCCATTGCCCAGCTCAAGGCCCGGGGCGCCAGCGTGGTGCTGGTGACCCATCGCTCGTCGGTGCTGGCCCTGGCCGACAAGCTGCTGGTGCTCAACGAAGGGCGCCTGCAGGCCTTCGGCCCCAGCCAGGAGGTGCTCAAGGCGCTGTCCGCCGGCCAGTCGCCCGCCGCCCAGGAAAGCCCCAAGCCGGCCGCGTCCGCCCCCGCAGGCTTGAGCATGAGCCGTCAGTATCAGGCTCCGACACGGAATAAAGGCGCATGAGCAAGGACCGCGAGATGATGATCGAACAGGATTACGCACCCGAACGCGTGGAGCGCGACGCTGGCTTTTTCGTGCGCCTGGGCTGGCTGCTGGCCCTGGTGGGGGCCGGCAGTTTCTTTGTCTGGGCCGCCCTGGCGCCCCTGGACCAGGGCATCCCGGTGCAAGGCACGGTGGTGGTGTCCGGCAAGCGCAAGGCGGTGCAATCCATGAGCAGCGGGGTGGTCAGCCGCATCCTGGTGCGTGAAGGCGAAAGCGTGAAGCAGGGCCAGCCGCTGTTTCGCCTGGACCAGACTCAGGTGGCGGCGGATGTGCAATCCCTGCAGGCCCAGTACCGCATGGCGGTGGCCAGCCTGGCGCGCTGGCGCAGCGAGCGCGACAACCTCAAGCAAGTGGACTTTCCGGCGCAGTTGAGCAGCAGTGACGACCCGCGCCTGGCCCTGGTGCTGGAAGGCCAGCGCCAGCTGTTCAGCAGTCGGCGCGAGGCGTTCCTGCGTGAGCAGGCGGGCATTCGCGCCAACATCGAAGGCGCCACCGCGCAACTGGCGGGCATGCGTCGCGCACGCACCGACCTGGGCAATCAGGCCGAGTCCCTGCGCCAGCAACTGAGCAACCTGCAACCCTTGGCCGACAACGGCTATATCCCGCGCAACCGCCTGCTGGAATACCAGCGCCAACTGTCCCAGGTGCAGCAGGAACTGGCGCAGAACACCGGCGAAAGCGGACGCATCGAGCAGGGCATTCTCGAATCCCGGCTCAAGCTGCAACAGCACAGCGAGGAATATCAGAAAGAGGTGCGCAGCCAGTTGGCCGAGGCCCAGCTCAAGACCCAGACCCTGGAGCAGCAGCTGACCTCCGCCGGTTTCGACTTGCAGCACAGCGAGATCATCGCCACCGCCGACGGCATCGCGGTCAACCTCGGGGTGCACACCGAAGGCGCGGTGGTGCGCCAGGGCGAAACCCTGCTGGAGATCGTGCCCCAGGGCACGCACCTGGAAGTGGAAGGGCGGCTGCCGGTCAACCTGGTGGACAAGGTCGGCCCCCATCTGCCGGTGGACATCCTCTTCACGGCCTTCAACCAGAGCCGCACGCCAAGGGTGTCCGGCGAGGTCAGCCTGGTTTCCGCCGACCAGATGGTCGACGAGAAAACCGGCATGCCCTACTACGTGCTGCGCAGCAGCGTCAGCGACCAGGCCATGGAGAAGCTCAACGGGCTGGTGATCAAGCCGGGGATGCCGGCGGAGATGTTTGTCCGCACCGGCGAGCGCTCGCTGCTCAACTACCTGTTCAAGCCACTGCTCGACCGGGCCGGCTCCGCACTGACCGAAGAATAAGGATGTCGCGTCGTATGAGTAAGCTTTCCATCCTCGCCGCGGCCTTGTCCTTGCTGGTGTGCCAGGGAGCCCAGGCCATGGGTCCGTTCCAGATCTACGAACAGGCGCTGCGCAATGACCCGGTGTTCCTCGGCGCCATCAAGGAGCGCGACGCCGGCCTGGAAAACCGCGCCATCGGCCGCGCCGGTCTGCTGCCCAAGGTGGGCTACAGCTACAACAAGGGCCACAACAACTCCAAGGTCACCTACCTGGACACGGTGCGCGGCAGCGTCAGCGAAAAACGCAACTACGACAGCTACGGCTCGTCCCTGACCCTGCAGCAGCCGCTGATCGACTACGAGGCCTACGCCAACTACCGCAAGGGCGTGGCCCAGGCCCTGTTTGCCGACGAGAACTTTCGCGGCAAGAGCCAGGAGCTGCTGGTGCGGGTGCTCAGCTACTACACCAAGGCCCTGTTCGCCCAGGACCAGATCGACATTGCCCTGGCCAAGAAAAAGGCCTTCGAGCAACAGTTCCAGCAAAACCGGCACATGTTCCAGCAGGGCGAGGGCACCCGTACCGACATCCTTGAAGCCGAGTCGCGCTACGAGCTGGCCACCGCCGAGGAGATCGAGGCCCGGGACGAACAGGACGCAGCCTTGCGGGAACTGGGGGCGCTGATTGGCGTGCCCGACCTCGACGTGCGCGACCTCGACCCCTTGCAGGAAAACTTCCAGTCCTTTGCCCTGAGCCCGGCCAATTACGACACCTGGCATGAGATGGCCCTGAGCAACAACCCGGTGCTGGCCTCCCAGCGGCAACGGGTCGAGGTGGCGCGTTATGAAGTGGAGCGCAACCGCGCCGGGCACCTGCCCAAGCTCAGCGCCTACGCCAGCGTGCGGCAGAACGAATCGGAAAGCGGCAACACCTACAACCAGCGCTACGACACCAACACCATCGGCATCGAAGTCAGCCTGCCGCTGTACGCCGGTGGCGGGGTGTCGGCCTCCACCCGCCAGGCCAGCCGCGCCATGGAGCAGGCCGAATACGAACTGGACGGCAAGACTCGGGAAACCCTGATTGAACTGCGCCGGCAATTCAGTGCCTGTTTATCGGGGGTGAGCAAATTGCGCGCCTACCAGAAGGCCCTGACCTCGGCCGAGGCCCTGGTGGTGTCCACCAGGCAGAGCATTCTGGGCGGTGAACGGGTCAACCTGGATGCGCTCAATGCCGAGCAGCAGCTCTACACCACCCGACGTGACCTGGCCCAGGCCCGTTATGACTACCTGATGGCCTGGACCAAGTTGCATTACTACGCCGGAACCTTGCGTGAAGAAGATCTGGCCCGGGTCGATGAGGCCTTCGGTCAGCGCACCGGTCCCTGACGGGCCGCAGGATAAAAAGGAGAAACGCACATGAGCATCTTCGACTACAAAAACGCCGTGGGCGGTGCTGGCAAGGCCCAGTACAGCGAGGCCATCACCCTGGCCTTGTATGCAGGCAATCCCACCGGCGAGGCCTTGCCGGGCACGTCCTGGCGCCCCATCAGCGCCTCGCAGTTGGGCTATCAGGGCCACGTCAGCGCCCAGGGCACCATTTCCGGCGAACAGGCGGTGGTCAGCGACGCCCAGGTCGAGATCCTCGGCAAGTACGACGGCGCCGGGCAGTTGCTGTCCATCGGCATCAGCTTTCGTGGCACCGACAGCCTCAAGGACGGCCTCAACGACCTGCAGGCGGCCTTTGTCTCCGGCTTTGCCGACAACTACAGCCGCCTGGCCTTCGACAACCTGCTGGGCAAGGTCGCCGCCTTCGCCGCGGCCCAGGGCCTGAGCGGCAGCGATGTGCTGGTCACCGGGCACAGCCTGGGCGGGTTGGCGGTCAACAGCCTGGCGACCCTGAGCACGGAGCACTGGGGCGGCTTCTACCAGGACGCCAGCTATGTGGCCTTCGCCTCGCCGACCCAGAGCGCCAGCGACAAGGTGCTGAACATCGGCTATGAAAACGACCCGGTGTTCCGTGCCCTGGACGGCACCGACTTCAACGCATCGTCCCTGGGCACCCACGACAAGCCCCAGGAGTCGGCGACCAACAATATCGTCAGCTTTACCGATCACTATGCGTCGTTGTTCGGCAAGCTGGTGCCCCAGAGCATCCTCAACCCCTGGTCCTGGTCGGCCCATAGCGCGGTGGACTATGCCGGCGGACTCAATCGCCTGATCGATTCGGATTTCTATGACCTGACCAGCCGTGATTCGACCGTGGTGGTGTCCAACCTGTCCGAGGGCCAGCGCGACAAGGTGTGGGTCAAGGACCTCAACCTGTACGCGGAGCAACACAGCGGCAGCACCTTTATCATCGGCACCCAGAGCAACGACCTGCTGCACGGCGGCAAGGGCAACGATTACCTCGATGGCGGTGCCGGTGATGACCGTTTCCGCGACGACGGCGGCTACAACATCATCCATGGCGGCTCGGGTCATAACGTTCTGGAGCTGCAGCAGCCGCTGAAGAACTTCTCCATTGCCAATGACGGCGACGGCACTTTGTACATCCGCGATGCCTACGGCGGCATCAGCATGACCCGGGATATCGGCGCCCTGGTCAGTCACGAGGCCGGGAGCTGGTGGCAACTGCTCGGCAAGGACGTCAGCTACAGCGTGACCGCCGACGGCTTGCAGAACGGCAACCAGTGGACCGCCTACAACCACTCCCTCAATGGCGATGCCTATGGCAATGCGCTGGTGGCCAGCGTCAACGGCGACTGGCTGTTCGGCCACGGTGGCGATGACTTGCTGAGCAGCGACAAGGCCAACGTGACCTTCGTCGGTGGCGCCGGCAACGACGTCATGCATTCCACCGGGGGCGGGGCCAATACCTTCCTGTTCAGCGGCAACTTCGGTTTCGACCTGATCCACGGCTACCAGAGCAGCGACAAGCTGGTGTTCATGGGCGTGCCCGGCATCGATGCCCATTACGACTACAGCCAGCACCTGTCCCAGAGCGGCAACGACACCTTGCTCAAGGTGGGCGACTACTCGGTGACCCTGGTGGGCATCGGTATGGAGGGGCTCAACGGTTCAGGCATCGTGTTCGCCTGATTCAGCCTCGGCCGGGGGAGCGCAGGATTCGCTCCCCCGGGCTTTGCGGACCTTGAACCCAGAGAGAGTCGGGGTGGCTCCCCTGAAGTCGCCGGCAATATCCTGATCCGTCCCGGATGGACGATCGAACAACAACAAAAAACGAGAAGTCATCAACATGGATGTGAGATGTCATCAGCTCAACAGGCTGGCGGGCACCCTGTTCCTGGCGTTTGCCGCAAGCCTGCCATCGACGGCCGCCCAACGCCGCTCGGAACACCGGCCAGTGGGGCGTTCCCGCCCCCATGCCATCGGCGCTCTGGCGCTCGCCATGGAACCTTCCCCTTATCTGGACAACCAGCAAGCCCAGCAGGTGCTGCCAAGCCCCCGTGCGCCTGTGCTGATGCGTTGGCGCGCCTGGGGTGTTGGTGAGCGACACAAGGGGGGCGGAGTCAATCTGCAATGGCGTTTCCACGACGTCATTCGAGCGGCAGGCAGGGAGCCTGCCGGGGCCATTTCGCAACACAACTAAGGAAGGTCGTAGTGAAGCAAGTCAAACGCAAGGATGGCGCTGTGCTGGGGCAGGAACGGGGTTGGTTGACCCTGGCTCCGGCACTGTTGGGTTGGCTGGCGCTGCTGGGCACGGCCCAGGCGGCGCCCTATGTGGAAGCCGGTCGCCGGGGCGATGCAGCAAGCTGGCGCAGCAGCGAGTTCAAGGCCGATTGGGGCCTGGGGGCGATTCATGCCGACAGTGCCTATGCCGCCGGTTACAGCGGCAAGGGCGTCAAGCTGGGAATCTTCGACCAGCCGGTGTATGCCCAGCATCCGGAGTTCGCCAGCCCGGGCAAGGTGCTGACCCTGGTCACCAGCGGCATTCGCCAATACACCGATCCCTATATCCCGGTGAAGGCCGGCGATGCCTTCGTCTATGACGGCCGACCTTCGGTGGGCTCGGACGGCAAGCTGGGGTCCCACGGCACCCACGTCGGCGGGATCGCCGCCGGCAACCGCGATGGCGGGGCGATGCACGGGGTGGCCTTCGATGCCCAGATCATCAGCGCCGACAACGGCGATCCGGGCCCGGAGGACGGCATCATCCTCGGTAACGATGGCGCGGTGTACAAGGCCGGCTGGGACGGCCTGGTGGCCAGCGGCGCGCGGATCATCAACAACAGCTGGGGCATCGGCATCACCGATCGCTTCAGCAAGGGCGGACGCGATCCGGCGTTCCCGCACTTCACCCTGGACGATGCCCGGGCGCAGTTCGCGCAGATCCAGCCGTTGCTGGGCAGCTTGCCGGGCGGCGCCTACGACGGGGCGATCGCCGCCGCCCGCAGTGGGGTGCTGACGATTTTCGCCGCCGGCAACGATTACAACCTGAACAACCCCGACGCGATCGCCGGGCTGGCCTATTTCGTGCCGCAGATTGCCCCCAACTGGTTGACCGTGGCGGCCTTGCAGCAGAACCCCGATACCGCCAGTGCCGACCCCTATGTCATCAGTACCTTTTCTTCCCGCTGCGGCTACACCGCGAGCTTTTGCGTGTCGGCCCCCGGCACCCGGATCTACAGTTCGGTGATCGGTGGCACCAGCCTGGAGAACATGACCCTGGGCTACGCCAACAAGAACGGCACGTCCATGGCCGCGCCCCATGCGGCTGGCGCCGCGGCGGTACTGATGGAGCGTTTCCCCTACCTGAGCGCGGCGCAGGTGGCGAGCGTCCTGCGCACCACGGCCACCGATCTGGGCGCACCGGGCATCGATGAGCTGTATGGCTGGGGGATGATCAATCTGGACAAGGGCATTCGCGGGCCGGGGATGCTGGTGACCGAGGCGGATATCCCCGAGGCGCTGCGTATCCAGGGCGGCTACGGCTCGACCCAGTTCGTCGCCGATTTGCCGGGCTATGGCGCGCTGCTGGATGCCGGCAAGCCGACCCAGCGGCACTGCAATGACATCAGCTGTGTGCTGGATATCTGGAGCAACGACATCAGTGGTCACGGCGGCCTGACCAAGCAGGGCGTCGGCACCCTGGTGCTCAGCGGCGCCAACACCTACGCCGGGCCGACCCTGGTCAATCAGGGGCGGCTGGCGGTCAACGGCTCGCTGCTGTCGGCGGTGACGGTGAACGCTGGTGGCATCCTCGGCGGCACGGGCCGCGTGGGGGCGCTGACCGCCAACGCGGGCGCGATTGTGGCTCCCGGCAATTCCATCGGCACCTTGCATGTCAGTTCCGATGTGAACTTTCTCCCGGGTTCGACCTACGCGGTGGAGCTGTCCCCCAGCGGCAGCGACCGGATTGTCAGCGATGGCCAGGCAACCCTCGGCGGGGCCAGCCTGGCTCTGGAACTGGAAAACCCGGGTTTGTCCCTCAATGCACAACGGGTCCCGAGCCTGGTGGGGCGGCAGCTGGATATCCTCCAGGCCGCTAATGGCGTACAGGGCAGCTTTGGCCCGGTGCTGTCCAACTCGCTGTTTCTGGGGGGCAACCTCAACTACAGCGCCGGCGGTGTACAGCTGGCGGTGGCGCGCAATGCCACCTCGTTCAGCAGCATCGGCCTGAGCCCCAACCAGCGTTCGGTGGCCGATGCTGCCGAGCAACTGGGGGCGGGCAACCCGGTGTATGAAAGCCTGCTGCTGGCCGCCAGCGCGGCCAGTGCACAACAGGCCTTCGAGCAACTGTCCGGGGAGATTCATCCGGCCGTTGGCAGTCAGTTGCTCAATGACAACCGCTACCTGCGTGAGGCGATGGGTGAGCGCCTACGCCAGCAGGGCGGGGACGCGCTGCCTACCGTCGAGGGCGGCGAGCAGGGGCTGTGGCTCAAGACCCTGGGCGCCTGGGGCAAGGCCGACGGCGGCCAGGATCGAGCCGGCTATACCAGCTCCATCGGCGGCCTGCTGGCCGGTGTCGACGGGCAAGTGGACCCGAGCACCCGCCTGGGCGTGTTCACCGGCTATAGCGACAGCTCGCTGAGCATGGGCGATGGCCGGCATTCTTCGGCCAGCATCGACAGCTACCACCTGGGTGCCTACGCCGGACGCGAGCTTGCGCAAGTGCGCCTGAGCCTGGGCGGTTCCTACAGCTGGCACCGGATCGCCACTCGGCGCGAGCTGCAATACGACGAGGTTGCCGATCGCCAGAAGAGCCAGCGTGATGCCCGCAGCCTGCAGCTGTTCGGCGAGGCGGCGTGGCACCTGGATCTGCAGCCCATGGCCCTGGAACCCTTTGCCAGCCTGGCCTATGTGCATGTGGACAGCGAGCGTTTCAAGGAACACGGCGGCGCCACGGCACTCAAGGGCGATCGCGACAATCGCGAGGCCTGGCTCTCGACCCTGGGCATGCGTGCCGGCAAGCAGCTGCAATTGGCTTCCGGGCAGACTGTGGAACTGTCCGCTACCCTCGGCTGGCAGCACAATCTGAGCGCCACCGGCGCCGATCAGCATCTGGCGTTTGCCGACGGTGGCCAAAGCTACAAGGTGCAGAGCCTGTCACTGGACCGCGATGCCGCGGTCGTCGGTGCACGGGCGGGCATGGCCCTGGGTCGACAGACCCGGGTCAATCTGGATTACAACGGGTTACTGGGCAGCCGTGACCGGAACCACGGGGTCGGCTTGACCCTGGACTGGACTTTCTAAGACCCAGGCAACGGATGTGCAAGGTGTTGTACAGGTCCTCCGGACCCGAAAACGGGCTTGGGGGGCCTGAGCTTTCTCTGACAATTCCAACAAAAGAGAGGCAATACCATGGGTGTGTTTGACTACAAGAACTTCACCGCAGCCGACTCAAAAGCGCTGTTTTCCGATGCGCTGGCGATCACGCTGTATTCCTATCACAACCTCGACAACGGCTTTGCCGTGGGTTACCAGCACAACGGCTTCGGCCTGGGCCTGCCGGCGACCCTGGTCAGCGCATTGATCGGCAGCAGCGATTCCCAGGGGGTGATCCCCGGCATTCCCTGGAACCCGGATTCGGAGCAGGCCGCCAAGGACGCGTTGCACCAGGCCGGGTGGTCCACCCTCAGTGCCCAGCAACTGGGCTACAGCGGCAAGGTGGATGCCCGGGGCACCTTCTTCGGCGAGAAGGACGGCTACGGCACGGCCCAGGTGGAGATCCTCGGCAAGTACGATGCCCAGGGCCACCTGAGTTCCATCGGCATCGCCTTTCGCGGCACCAGCGGGCCACGGGAGTCGGTGATCGGCGACACCCTGGGCGATGTGATCAACGACCTGCTGGCGGCCCTCGGGCCCAAGGACTATGCCAAGAACTACGCCGGCGAGGCGTTCGGCCAGTTGCTGGGCAAGGTAGCGGCCTTTGCCCAGGCCAATGGCCTGTCCGGCAAGGACATCCTGGTCAGTGGCCACAGCCTGGGCGGGCTCGCGGTCAACAGCCTGGCGGACCTGAGCAGCGAACGCTGGTCCGGGTTCTACAAGGACTCCAACTACATCGCCTACGCCTCGCCGACCCAGAGCGCCAGCGACAAGGTGCTGAACATCGGCTATGAGAACGACCCGGTGTTCCGCGCCCTGGACGGCTCCAGTTTCAACCTGTCGTCCCTGGGCGTGCACGATGCCCATCAGGATTCGGCCACCAACAACATCGTCAACTTCAACGACCACTACGCCTCGGCGCTGTGGAACGTATTGCCGTTTTCGATCCTCAACATCCCCACCTGGATCTCCCACCTGCCCACCGGCTACGGCGACGGCCTGACCCGGGTCCTGCAATCGCAGTTCTACGAGTTCACCAGCAAGGACTCGACCATTGTCGTGGCCAACCTGTCGGACCCGGCCCGGGCCAGCACCTGGGTCCAGGACCTGAACCGCAATGCCGAAACCCACAAGGGCAGCACCTTCATCATCGGCAGCGACGGCAACGACCTGATCCAGGGCGGCCGCGGCAACGATTACCTGGAGGGCCGCGACGGCAATGACACCTTCCGCGACGATGGCGGCTACAACATCATCCTCGGCGGCAAGGGCAGCAACATTCTGGACTTGCAGCATTCGATCAGCGACTACAGCTTCGCCAGCGATGGCGCCGGGACCCTGTACGTGCGCGATGCCAACGGCGGGATCAGCATCACCCGCGACATCGGCGCGATCCAGAGCAAGGAGCCAGGGTTTCTCTGGGGCCTGTTCAAGGACGACGTGCTGCATCAGGTGACCGCCCAGGGCTTGCAGGTGGGCGGTCAACTGACTCACTACGCCTCGTCGGTGAAGGGCGATGCCGGGGACAACCTGCTCAAGGCCGGCGCAGGCGGTGACTGGCTGTTCGGCCTGGACGGCAACGATCACCTGATCGGCGGCCGGGGCAATGACGTGTTTGTCGGCGGCGCCGGCAATGACCTGATGGAGTCGGGAGGGGGCAACGACACCTTCCTGTTCAACGGTCATTTCGGCCAGGACCGCATCATCGGCTATCAGAGCGGCGACAAGCTGGTGTTCATGGGCGTCAGCGGGGTGGTGCCGGGCCAGGATTACCGGGCCCATGCCAGCAGCAATGGCCACGACACGCTGCTGACCTTTGGCCAGGATTCGGTGACCCTGGTGGGCGTCAGTCTTGAGCAGGTCAACGGCTCGGGCATCACCATCGCCTGATGCATCTGCGGCGCGGGGTCCGGCATGGGCTCCGCGCTGTCCAGGCGCGATAAAAGTGACCCACAGGTCAGGCAACGACTCCAATACCCTTTAAAGCTGCCGCCGGCTGAACCGTTATTACAGCAACCCAAGGTTGCTGGCGGGCCGGCCAGCAACGCATTCAAGGCAATGGCAGGAGAGTTTTGACCGTGAGCAACACCAAGAGATGGGCGAGTGCCGGGGTGCTGATGGCCCTGTGGACGGGGCTGGTCGCCGCCGAGGAGTTGCCTCGCAGCTCGATTCTGCAACGTTATGGGGTGAGCGTGGATCAGTTGCCGGCCGGTCAGCCGGCGCCTGCCCAGTCGCAGCCGGCGCCCGCCAGCCGCTTCAACCTGCAGCCAGAGTCACCTCTGGTCAATCTGCGCCTGGGGGACGGCAGTGCGCCGCCGAGCACCGGCAACATCAGCATCGATAACGCCGAGGCGCGCGAGCGCGAACGCTGCCAGCAAGTGCGCGACGAGTTGTCCAGGCGGGGCAAGCCCCTGGGGATTTCCTGCGCGCCAGGGCAGGGCCCGTTGCCCTGGATGCCTTAAAGCGCGGGCTTGCATCACTTTTCCTGGCGGACCGTGGCCACATCGTCCGCCTTGACCCGCACGGTCTTGCCGGAGATGTCCTGGAACTCATAGAAACCATCGGCGGTCTTGGTCTTGGGCTGGTCGCGGGTCAGGTACTGGGTACCGTTCTGCAAGGTCACCACCGTGGGCGAGGCGCAGCCGGCCAGGTTCAGGGCGCCGACGGCGATCAATAGCAATCCCAGGTACTTCACATTCATACAGACCTCTCATAGGGGGGCGTCCCCGTTGCGGCGGACACTATAGTCATGGCCCCTTGGTGTAGTGAAGACGACGAAAGTTCGCCGGGTCATTGGAAAAATCTTCGTCCCGCCATTTATCCAATAGTGTTTGCCAGAGCGGGGCGTCGGCTGTTATCTGTACGCATAACCAGTATCGATCCAGCCGTGGCGTGTTTGTTCTGTGACTTCCAACCCCCTCGAAAACCCCCTCTATTACCTGTGCAACTTCCAGCAAGTGCTGAGCTGGCTTGAGCTGCGCTATGCCGACGTGCTGAGCCCCGAGGAGCAGCGCTTCATCAGCGATTTCGCCGTCCTGGCCGAGCCGTCCCAGGCCTTGCTGGTGCGCATGGTGATGCGCAAGGGCCGGCATTTTCGCCTGAGCAAGCTGAGCTACCCGGAAATCGCCGACAGCGCCGAGGCCCTGTTGCCGTTGCTGGCGCTGGGCTGGGTCGACGAGCAGGCGCCGTTGACCCTGGATGAGCTGTTCGGCCTGCTGCAGAAGGCCGAGATCCTGCAGTGCTTCAGCGACCAGGGCTTGCCGGCCAAGGCCAAGAAGAACCAGTGGCTGGAGGCGTTGCAGGCGCTGGATGCGCAACCGCAGGCTTTTGGCCAATGGTGCCCGGCGCTGGCGGACCGGCTCCTGAGCCTGACGGTCATGCCCCTGTGCGATCGGCTGCGGCTGATGTTCTTCGGCAACCTTCACCAGGACTGGTCGGAGTTCGTGCTCGCGGACCTGGGGATCTACAGCTACGAGACCGTCGAGATCAGCGCGGATGCCCGGGGCCTGCGCAGTCGCGACGACGTTGACGGTTACATCTACCTGCAGCAATGCCAGGAGGCCTTCGAGGCCGGCGAGCCGGTGCCGGCGGTGCTGCAGCGCATCGTCGCCTTCAGCAGCGCCAACGCCTGGCTGCAGAAGCGGCGCGCCAAGCTGCTGTTCCAGCTGGGCCAGCATTGCGAACGCCTGGTCGACTGGCCGCTGGCCCGGCAGATCTATGAGCAGTGCAGCTACCCCGGGGCGCGCTTGCGGCTGATCCGGGTTCTGGAGCTCAGCGCCGAGTACCAGGCGGCCCTGACCCTGGCCGAACAAGCCGCGGCGGCGCCGCAGAGCGCCGCCGAGGCCCAGCAGTTGCTGCGGGTGATGCCGCGCTTGCGGCGCAAGCTGGGCGGGCCACCGGCGTCGCGGGTGGTCAGCCGCGAGGTGGCGCGACTGGACCTGAGCCTGCCTCGGGACGCCAGCGGGCTGACGGTGGAGCTGCAGGTCCAGGCTCATCTGCATCAGCCCCAGGCGCCGGTGCATTACGTGGAGAACAGCCTGATCAACTCGCTGTTCGGGCTGCTGTGCTGGCCGGCGATCTTTGCGCCCTTGCCGGGGGCGTTCTTCCACCCGTTCCAGCGCGGGCCGGTGGATCTGTTGAGCGAGGACTTTCATCCGCGGCGCAGCGAGCTGTTCCAGGCGTGCCTGGAGGAGCTGGAGGATGGCCGCTACCGGGACAGCATTCGTCAGCGCTTCGTCGCCAAGTGGGGCCTGCAATCGCCTTTCGTGTTCTGGGGCGCCTTGAGCCAGGAACTGCTGGAACTGGCCCTGGACTGCCTGCCGGCCGAGCATCTGAAGCACTGGTTCCAGCGGCTGCTGCTGGACATCCGGGCCAACCGCGCCGGCATGCCGGACCTGATCCAGTTCTGGCCCGAGGAAAAGCGCTACCGGATGATCGAGGTCAAGGGCCCGGGGGATCGCCTGCAGGACAACCAGTTGCGCTGGCTGGACTTCTGCCAGGAGCACCAGATGCCGGTGGCGGTGTGTTACGTGCAGTGGCAGGACCGCTCCTCGTGAGCTATCGCGTCGCGGTGCGCGCCCTGTGTGAATTCAGCGCCAAGACCGGCGACCTGGATCTGCGCTTCACCCCGTCGCCCAGCGCCCTGGAGGGCATGCTCGGGCACCGCACCGTGGCGGCCCGGCGCAATCCCGACTACCAGAGCGAAGTGCCCCTGGAGGGCCGCTACGGCGACCTGCTGGTCAGGGGGCGGGCGGACGGTTACGACCCGGCGCAGAACCTGCTGGAAGAGATCAAGACCTACCGCGGCGATCTGGCGCGCATGCCGGACAACCACCGGCAGCTGCATTGGGCCCAGGCCAGGGTCTATGGCTGGCTGCTGTGCCAGAGCCTGCAACTGCCGAGCCTGCGGGTGTCGCTGGTGTATTTCGACGTGGCCAGCGAACAGGAAACCGCCCTGGTGGAGGAGCACAGTGCCGAGGCACTGGAGGCGTTCTTCAAGCGCCAATGCGCGGTGTTCCTGCAGTGGGCGCAGCAGGAGCTGGCTCACCGCCAGGCCCGGGATCAGGCGACCCGGGCCCTGAACTTTCCCCACGCGACGTTCCGCCAGGGTCAGCGGCACCTGGCCGAATCGGTGTACAAGGCGGTCAGCACCGGTCGCTGCCTGTTGGCCCAGGCTCCCACCGGCATCGGCAAGACCCTGGGCACGATTTTCCCCATGCTCAAGGCCATGGCCCCGCAGCAGCTGGACAAGCTGCTGTTCCTCACCGCCAAGACCCCGGGGCGGCAACTGGCCCTGGATGCGGCCCGGGTGCTGTTCGCCGGGCACGCCGGGCTGCCGTTGCGGGTCCTGGAACTGGTGGCCCGGGACAAGGCCTGCGAACACCCGGACAAAGCCTGTCACGGTGACTCCTGTCCCTTGGCCAAGGGCTTCTACCAGCGCCTGCCGGCGGCGCGCCAGGCGGCCAGCCGGGTGCCGATGCTTGACCGCCAGGCGCTGCGCCAGGTGGCCCTGGAGCATCAGGTGTGCCCGTATTACCTGAGTCAGGAAATGGCCCGCTGGAGCGATTTGCTGGTGGCCGACTACAACTACTACTTCGACTTCAGCGCCTTGCTGTTCGGCCTGGCCCAGGCCAATCAGTGGCAGTTGGCGGTGCTGGTGGACGAAGCGCACAACCTGGTGGAACGCGGACGCGGCATGTACAGCGCGAGCCTGGATCAGCAACAGCTGGCCAGCGTGCGCCAGACGGCGCCCCAGGCACTGAAGAGCGCCCTGCAACGCCTGAATCGAGAATGGAATGCCCTGCACAAGGAGCAGCTTGCGCCCTATCAGGCCTATGCCCAGCTGCCCACGGCGCTGCTCAGGGCCCTGGCCCTGTGTGTCGCAGCCCTGGGCGACTACTTCAACGAGCACCCCCAGGGCCTGGACGCCGGCCTGCAGGGGCTGTACTTCGAGCTGCTGCACTTTGCCCGGGTGGCGGAGCTGTTCGATGAACGCCAGTTCATCTTCGACATCAGCAAGCGTGCCCTGAGCGCCAAGCGCAGCCTGTCACGGCTGTGCCTGCGCAATGTGGTGCCGGCAGCGTTGCTTGGCCCGCGCTTGAGCGCGGCCCGCAGCACGGTGCTGTTTTCCGCCACCCTCAATCCCGAGCGTTACTACCGTGACCTGCTGGGGCTGCCGGACAACGCGGTGTGGCTGGAGGTGGAGTCACCCTTTGCCGCCGCGCAGTTGCAGGTGCAGATCATCAGCCGCATCTCCACCCGCTATGTGCATCGGCAGGCGTCGCTGGCGCCGATCGTCGAGTTGCTGGCCCGCCAGTTCGCGGCGCGACCGGGCAACTACCTAGCGTTCTTCAGCAGTTTCGATTATCTGCAGCAGGTGGCCGAGCTGCTGGCCCGGGAACATCGGCACATTCCCCTGTGGTTGCAGTCCCGGGGCATGGATGAAGCCTCGCGCGAGGACTTTCTCCAGCAGTTTCGTGCCGAGGGGCAGGGCATCGGCTTTGCCGTCCTCGGCGGGGCGTTCGGTGAAGGCATCGACCTGCCCGGGACGAAGCTGATCGGCGCCTTTGTCGCCACCCTGGGGCTGCCCCAGCTCAACCCGCTGAACGAGCAGATGAAACAGCGCATGGCGGCGCTGTTCGGTTGCGGCTACGACTACACCTACCTGTATCCCGGCTTGCAGAAGGTGGTGCAGGCGGCGGGGCGGGTGATTCGCAGCCAGACCGATCGTGGCGTGCTGATGCTGATTGACGACCGTTTCGCCGAGTCCCGGGTGCGGCAGTTGTTGCCGGGTTGGTGGGCGATTCAGGCCGAAGCTGGTGGACCGGTTGACCCGGGGCTGCTGGCCGGCGCCGGCGGGGATTGACGCTCAGGGGCGGGGGATGCTGGCGCTTGCGCGCCGGATCGCGGTTTTACTGGCCCTGACGGACGCGGACAAAGCGGCGCAGGGTCTGGCCCGGGCCGGTGCTGAAACGGGTGGGCCGCGGTTGACCCTCGTCGGCGGCGATGAACACGAACTCATCGGCGCTCAGTTGGTAGCTGGCCGGCAAGGGCTTGCCGGCGTCGGCGCCCATGGAGTCGATCCAGGTGATCGACTTGGGCCGGGTGCTGCTGTCGAGGCTGAAGCTCCCCGCCAGCAGGGTGTCCCCGGCCACCGTCACCACGCGAAAGCGGTTGCCTTCGATCAGGGTCAGGGCGCCCGGCGCGCTGTGCTCGTCCGGCGGGTCGAGCACGCCGCTGTCTTCCATCGAGGTCTGTTCCCAGGCGCCTTGCAGCGCCTCGAGCTCCAGCAGGTCGGCGTGCTTCAAGGCTGACGAACTATCCATTTTCGGCGGTTTCCTTGTGATGCTCAGTTGAAGATGTTGCGGCCAATGCAGTAGGTCAGCAGGTCCTGGTCGCTCTGCACGTCCAGCTTGCGCATGGCGGAGATCTTCTGGGCACTGATGGTTTTGGAGCTGCGGTTCTGGCTGCGGGCGATGTCGCTGACGCTCTTGCCGGAAACGAACAGGCGCAGGATTTCAAATTCCTTGGGCGACAGGGTGGAGATCCGCTCGTCGATCGCCACATTCGATTCCATCACCGAATGGGCGGCCGGCTCCGGACTGCGGTACACGCCTTTTTGCGCAATGGCCTTGAGGGCGGTCTGGATCTCCTCGTGCAACTGGCTTTTCTGGATCACGCCCACCACCCCCAACTCGCGCAGGCGGGTGAGGATCAGTTGATTGGAAATCATGGTCAGGATCAGGATCTGCAAGTGCGGGAAGTTGCGCTTGAGGTACTCCACCAGCTTCAGGCCATCGCCAAAAGGCGAGTCTCCGGGCATGTTGTAGTCGGTAATGACAATGTCCACTGGCTGGGATTCCAGCTGCTGGATCAGGCCTTTGGAACATACGGCTTCACCGACAATTTCGAAGCGGTCGTCGCGCTCCATGAGCTCGCGCACACCGAGCAAAACAATAGGGTGATCGTCAGCAATGACTACTTTCAGTTTTTCCATGGCAAACACACCCGTGTAATACGCAATTTAATAAAGAAACATGAGACTGACGGTACATTAAACGCTGCCACCCATTATTCAAGGGGCAGCAGAAGTTCCGACAAGCGCTGCATCAGTTGCCTGACTTGGCTCTCCAGAATCGGGTTCAACGTGTTTTCCAGCAATTGGCACTCCAGTTCGGCGCAGGCCTTGGCCAGGATACCGGCCTGCACCGCGCCCATGGCCCCGGCAATGCTGTGCAGGCGCTCGGCGGCGGTCTGGCCCGAACCGGCTTCCAGCGCCTTGGCCAAGCGTTGCAGATCGTCGCGCATGGTGCTCAGGAACAGCGGTCGCATCTTCTCCGACACCTGTATCCGCTGCTCGGCCAGAGCCGGCTCCTGAGGCTGGGGCGGTGGCGCCGGTCCGATGGCCACGGGCGCCGCGGTATTGTTATCGGGCACCGGGCAGAGTTTCTCCAGTTGCCCGCGCAGAATCTGCAGGGTCATGGGCTTGACGATCCAGGCACTCATGCCGGCGGCCAGGCAGCGGCTGCCTTCCTCGCGCAGGGCGTTGGCGGTGACGCCGATGATCGGCAGCGCCGGTTCCCGTCGACGCAGTTCCCGGGCCAGGTCGTAGCCGTTCATGAGCGGCATGTTGACGTCGGTGACGGCAATGTCGAACAGCTGGGGCTGCCATTGTTCCAGGGCCTGTTCGCCGTTGGACGCCAGGGTCACCGTGCACCCCAGGGCCTCGAGTTGTTCCTTGATGATGGTCCGGTTCAGCGGGTTGTCTTCCGCCACCAGGACATTGAGCTCCAGGCGGCGCAAGGTGCCGGGGGCGCGCTGCAGCAGATCCAGGGGGTGTCCCTGGCGGGCCAGCGCCGCGGCCTGGGCGATGGCGCGGATATCGTGGGCATCGACCGCCCATTGCGCTTGCGGGTGGTCGCGGTGACCCGCTGCCAGGGCGGTGACACAGGGGCCGGGCCAGCCGGGCTGACTGTCACGGGGCAGCATGTCGATCAGCACCGTGTTGCGCGGTTTATCGTCCACGCACAGGGGCAGCGGATAGGCCTGCAGGCCGAGGCGGTTGAGCCATTCGCAGGTGCTTTTCTGCAGCTCCGGGACCGGCGCCCGGACATACACCGGCGGTCCTTCGGGCAGCGACACGGCGCCAGGCAGGGCTGCCGCCAGGCATTGCAGGCTCAGGCGCAGGGAAAAACTGCTGCCCAGCCCCGGTTCACTGATCACCTGTATGTGTCCGCCCATCATTTCGCTCAGACGCTGACAGATCGCCAGCCCAAGCCCGGCACCGGCCTCATTGGAGGCATCGCGGACCTGATAGAAGGGGGCGAACAACTGCGGCTGCTGCGACGGCGAGATGCCGATCCCGGTGTCGGTGACTTGCCATTCGACGCTGGCCTCGCGGTCCTGCTGCGCCAGCACCCGGACGCGCAGCACCACCCGGCCGCTGTCGGTGAACTTGATAGCGTTGCTCAACAGGTTGTTGAGAATCTGCCGGATGCGCCCGGCATCCCCCAGCATCAGGTTCGGCAGGCTCGGGTCGATGCAGGCGTAGAGCAGCAATCCGCGGCGCTCGGCAAAGGTCGCGTAGCTGCGCAGCGCCTCTTCCACCATGTCCAGTGGACAGAACTCCATGGGGTCGATGCTCATCTGGCCGGACTCGATCTTGGACACATCGAGCACATCGCTGATCAGTTGGAACAGGTTGCTGGAGGAGCGCTGGATGGTGTTCAGGTACTCGCTCTGGCGCGCGTCGAGCGGGGTCAGGCCCAGCAGTTCCAGGGTGCCGAGCACGCCGTACAGCGGGGTGCGGATCTCGTGGCTCATGGTGGCCAGGAACAGGGTCTTGGCCTGGTTGGCCGCGTCTGCCGCGACCCGGGCCTGTTCCAGCAGTTGTGCGTCCTGCACGTGCGCGGTGATGTCATTGAAGCTGCACAGCAGGACCTCCTGTCCCTGGTAGCGGGTCGCGACCAGGCCCACCTGCAAGTTTCGACCCTCGATCTCGAGGCAGGTTGTGCCGCTGTCGCTCAAGGGCGGGTCGCGCTGCAGCAAGCTCAGCAACTGGGGCGTGCCTGGCCATTGCGCGGCCTGGCGATTCTCCATTAGCACCTGGAAGTCCTCATGGCGTACCACGCACAGCCCGGTGGGCGCGGTATCCAGTACCACGCGGCTGAAGGCCTCGCTCTCGGCAATGCTCTGGTGCGCCAGCTGCGCCGGTGCCACCACCCGGTCGCGGTACCAGCGGCTGGCGATCCAGCCACAGGTGATCGCGCCCAAGGCCAGCGCCGGGAGACTCAGCAGCAGCCACAGGGCATAACCGAGATAACTTTTGTAGCTGATGCTGTAGAGCCCGGTCCAGAGCGCCGGAGTGGGGCTGGTGACCTTGAACACCATGCCCCGCAAGCCGAAGTTCGGGCCTTCGCGCAATGCCTTGGCCGCAGGCGCGGAGCCGCTGAGTACGCTGCCGGAAGGTGCGATGAGGGTGAAGTCGTCATAGATCGACCAGTCCATGAGCCGCTCAATATCGTTGATCTTGTCCAGGTTGAGCAGCGACGCCACCATCATCCAACTGTTGGCGCCATGCAGCTGCAACTGCTGCGGCCCGAGGGGCAGATGGATGTAGGCCAGCAGCTTGGGCGCGACGTCCAGCGCTGCCGGGAGCGGGTAGGTTTCCCAGTGGACCTGTTGGTCCCGCGAGCCGTTGTTCTTGGTCCTCAGTTGCAGCAGCACCCGTTCCAGCTCGCTGTCATGGGCGCCGTTGCCATTCCACGGATCGCCCCGGGCCTGGCGCGCCGCCGGCAGGCTGATGTCGTAGTGGCCGAAGCGGTTGAACAGGAAGGTGCGTGGCGCGTGATAGTGCGACGTGGACCAGAAGGCGTTGTAGAAGCTCGACAGCTGCAGGCCCAGGGCGAAGACCTTGGGCAGTTCCTCGGCGGCCTGGGGGGGCGGGCTGAAGCTCAATCCGAAGGGCGTCAAGACCAGGTGCGGGTAGGCCTGGGAGGCTTCACCGGCGTCGCCGGGCGGGGGCTGTTCGGCAGCCAGCAGCGCCTCGGTCGATTGACGGAAGGCCAGTTGCTGCAGAAACAGTTCCTGCTCCTGGATGTTTTCCATCAGCCGCGCGAAATGCAGCCTGACGCTGTTGTGCTGCTCCTCGATCAGGCGCTGAGTGGTCCAGAACAGCGTGGCGAACAGCAGCAGCGCGACGCCCGCCAGCGTCAACAGGCCCTTGTTCAGACGGATCGAACTGCGAGTCAGGTTCTCCATGAAGGTATTGCTGTATTTCATCACTGAATTCCCAGATACGTAGAAGGGCCCTGCTTTCGAGATTCCTCTCTCTGAAGCAAGGCGGTCAGCGATGAGTGGCTGTTGCGGAGCAGGGCAATGGATTCATCGGCTAGTACACCGTCGCCGGTCCATCTTGGGCCAGCAGTTGCTGAAACTGTTGCGAGGACACGGCATGGGATATCAGGAAGCCCTGCACCTGGGTGCAGTCGATCTTTCTCAGCAAGGCCAGTTCCTGGGCGCTTTCCACGCCTTCGGCGACCACCGTCAGGCCCAGCTGCCGACCCAGCGCGATGATGCTGGTCAGGGCCTGGGCCAGTTCTTCGTTGGCGTGGCAGCCCTGGACCAGGGCCCGGTCGATCTTCAGTTCGGTGAAGGGCGTGGACACCAGGTTCATGTAGGAGCTGTAGCCTTTGCCGAAATCGTCCTGGGACAGGCCGAAACCCTTGATGCGCAGACGGCAGGCGCCCGCGTAGAAGTTGCTGATGTGCTCCGGGGTCGAGCACTCCATGAGTTCGAAGCAGATCTTGCCCGGTATGCCGTTGCGCTGGATCACAAAGTCATACAGGCGGTCGGCCAGGTCGGCGCTGTTGAGCAGATGGGTCGGCAGATTGATCGAGACCGGGATGTCATAACCGTCCTCGCGCCAGCTCACCTGGGCGGCCAGGGCCTGCTCGAGGATCAGCCACAGCAGCTCTTCCTCCAGACCGGCATCGGTGAGCTCCGGCAGAAAGTCGCAGGGCAGCAACATGCCGTGCTGCGGGTGCATCCAGCGCACCAGGGCCTCGGCCGCTACGATGCGCCCGTTGTTCAGGGCCTTCTTGGGTTGAAACCAGGCTTGGATCTGCGCATTGCGCAGGGCGTGCTGGAGGGTTTCGCGGCTGCACTCGACCCAGACCGCCGGCGTCGGTTCGCTGCTGGCCAGCCCCGGCAGCTGCGCGGTGATGCTGCGCAGGGCGGCCAGATTGACCGGTTTGGAGATCAGCCCGATCACCCGCAGGCCCAGGTTGCGGGCCACCAGGCTGGCGCCCATCAGCATGCGCCGCGAAGAGGCGCTCATGATTGCCAGGGCCGGGCGCACGCGATGGGTGGCCAGGCCCTGGATGAACTGCACACCGTCCATGCCCGGCATCAGCAGGTCCGTCAGAACCAGATCGAAATGCCGCTGCTTGAGACGCTCCAGGGCCTCCCTGCCGTTGCTTGCGACCTCCAGCTGGTAGGGGCCCAGCTCGTTGAACAAGTGTTGCAGGTACATGTACTGAAACGGCTGATCTTCAACGATCAAAATGCTACAGGACTTCATGAGGGGCTCTTTCATAGGGCGCCAGATAGTTGAACAACGCTCTTAATGCAAACGGCTTGACCAGGCAGTGGTTCATCCCGGCTGCAAGACAGAGCTCTTCTTCTCCGCGCATTGCATTGGCCGTCGCCCCGATGATCGGGATCGAACAGCCCTGACGCCGAAGCTCTTTGGCCAGTTCATAGCCGTTGAGCTTGGGCATGTTGACATCGGTCAGGATCACGTCGAAGTGCCCGGCTCTCCAGATGCAGAGGGCCTCTTCGCCGTTTGACGCCAATTCCACGCTGCAACCCAGCTCTTCCAGTTGATCCTTGAGGATCAACTGGTTGATCACGTTGTCCTCGGCCACCAGGACATGCAGGCTGAGTTTTTTCAGTTCACGGCTGTCGGGGTGCTCCTCGCTCGCGACCACCCAGACGCCCTGGGCCTGGCTGACCGCCTGGTGAATGGCTCGCAGGTTGTTGGTGTTGACATGCCAGCAGCCACCGCGAACCCGTGGTTCGTTGTGGCCATCGCCGCTGGCCAGCACCAGGGGGCCTTGCCAGTCCGGTTCCAGGCGCTGCTCCACGGTGCCGGGGTGCAACTCGATCAGCACATGGCCGCGATTGCGGTCCGCTTGGGTCGGCAGGCTGAACTGGGCCCGGGCCCCCCAGCGGCGCAGCCAGCCGGCCACGGATTCCGCCAGTTCACGCACTGGCGACACCACGTAGATCATCTCCGGCAGCAACGGGCTCATGAGCGGCGCGCTGGCCCCCAGGGAGGAGGCTTCCAGCGGCAGGGTCAGGGTGAAACTGCTGCCCAGGCCCAGTTCGCTGACCATGCGGATGTTGCCGTTCATCAACTGCGTCAGGCGCTGGCAGATCGGCAGGCCCAGCCCGGTGCCGGCGATCACGTTGGTGTTGCCCTCGGTCTGGTAGAAGGGTTCGAAGATCAGGGTCTGATCGTCCTGAGCGATACCGCGCCCGGTGTCGGAAACCTGCCAGAGGATGTTGCTGCGTTCACCGTCACGGCTTTCCACCCGGACCCGCAGGACGATGCGCCCGGAGTCGGTGAACTTGACCGCGTTGTTCAGCAGGTTGCTGAGGATCTGGCGGATGCGCGTGACGTCGCCGAGCAGCACTTCGGGCAAATGCGGGTCCACGCAGGCGTAGAACTGCAAGCCCTTGGCCTGGGCCGCGGCGGCGTAGCCCTGGATGATCTCGTGCACCAGATCCAGGGAGGAGAATTCGCTGAGTTCCAGGGCCAGTTGGCCCGCCTCGATCTTGGACACATCCAGCACGTCGCAAATCAATTGCAGCAGGGTGCCGGACGAGCCCTCGATGGCCCGCAGGTAGTCTTTCTGCTGGTTGTCCAGTTGGGTACGCGAGAGCAGCTCCAGGGTGCCGAGCACGCCGTACAGCGGGGTGCGGATTTCATGGCTCATGGTGGCCAGGAACAGGGTCTTGGCTTCGTTGGCGGTATCGGCCAAACGTTTGGCTTCCTCCAGGGCCGCTTCGATCTGCTTGCGCGCGCTGATGTCGCTGAAGGCACAGAACAGCACGTCTTCGCCGTTGTAGCGAGTCGGTGCCGAACTGAGGTAAAGATGGCGCCCGTCGGCGGTTTCGAAGTAGTCCGAGCTGTTGGGGCGATTGGGATCGAAGGCCTGCTCGATCCAGCCGGCGCACAGCTGGTCGCGCTCGGTGCCGTTGCCCAGCCACTGCTGGGACAGGGTGTTTTCCAGCACCACCCGGCCATCGCTGCGGCGCAGCACGCAGAGCGCCACCGGGGCGATCTGGATCACGTCCCGGCTGAACGCCTCGCTTTCGATCAGGGCCTGGATCCGGTGCAGCGCCGGAGCGATCAGGCGCACCTCGACCCAGTGGCTCAGGAAGCCGATCAAGGCCATGCCGAACAGACTGATCAGCAAGGCCGCAAGCAATTGCGGCCAAAGGCTCTTGAGCAGATTGTGCAGATCGAAGGCGTAGACCAGTTGCCAGTCCGACGAGCCCAGCTGCTTGCGGATCACCAGGTGATCGGGCCACCAGCGGCCGCCGAGAAACCCGAAGAAGCTGCCGCCCTGGACTTGCCGGACCTCCTCGCTCAGTTGGGCGCTGGGCGTGCTGCTGAAGATCAGTCCGCCCTGGGAGTTGAACATCATGAAGTCGCCGGCGCTCTGATCGCTGAGGGCGGCGGACACACTGCTGCCTTCCATCTCCAGGCCCAGCCAGCCGGAGTTGAGGTAGCGTTCGTCGAGGCGAGTGAAGATGTACAGACGCGCGGTGTTCGAGGAGTGGTCCATCAGCCATAGCTGCTGGCCCGGCGGGATCTGCGCGGGGTTCAGGCTGGCCAGCTTGGCCAGCATCAGTGAGGGCAGGTAGGCGGCCTCCGGCTGGGTACTGAACAGGCGTTGTACATGGGGTTGCTCGCCGTCGTGGACGTACAGCAGGTTCAGCTGTTTGCTTTTCAGGTAGTCGCGCATGCGCTGGGTGAGCCAGACCCCCCATTGATGCTCCCCCGGGGGGCCCAGTTGCAGGTGGATTTCCTCGTTGGGGTCGCTGCTGGATTCATAGTTGGGGTTTTGCCGCGACTTGTGCACGGCCGACAGGCTCAAGCTTTCCAACAAGGCTTCGCGACTGGTGAAGAATGTTTGTGCTTCGGCTATGGCGCTGCTCATGTAGCTGCGCCGTTGTGAGAGTTCGTTATTGATGCTCGAACGCAGGAAGTTGTAGACGGCGCCGAGCAGGCCGATCAAGAAAATCAGCGCGACGACACGAAGCAGCCTACGGGCTGCTTCGGGACTGGAAAAAAGGGGATTGATCTGATGCAGGTAGCTTTTTAATCTCATCCGCCAACTGTAATTGGGGGGCATGCCAAGCAGGGATCAGACAATTCTTAAATAACCAGACGTAAAGGATTTTTAAAGTGTTGATATTCCCTCAAGCACTTAGTTAATTGTCTGAAAGAGCAACTTTGCTTGCTGTTACTTTCTTACAATTAATTCCTTGTAACTTCTCCTGGAATCGAAAACTTCTTATTCCTCTATAACGTTTAAACCATCTCCAGGCGCTGCTTGCGCCGCGGCGGGGTGAACACCTGATCCAGTGCCTGCAGGTCTTGGGGCCGCAGTTGCAGTTCGCCGGCCTGGGCATTGAGGCGAACGTGTTCCGGACGTACCGCCTTGGGAATCGCCAGCACCCCGTCCTGACGCAACAGCCAGGCCAGGGCCACCTGCGCCGGGGTCACCCCGTGTTCCCGGGCAATGTGCTGCAACTGCGGTTCGGCCAGCAGGGCGCCAGCCTGGCCGATCGGGCAATAGGCCATGATCGGCATCCGGCGCTGCTGGCAGGCGGGCAGCAGGTCGAACTCGATGCCCCGGGACTCCAAGTTGTACAGCACCTGATTGGTGGCGCAGGCCGGCGCGTCGAGTTCATCGAGGTCCGCCAGATCGAAGTTGGACACCCCCCAGCGGCGAATCTTGCCGGCCTCCCGCAGGCGCTCGAAGGCCTCGACGGTTTCCGCCAGGGGGTAGTGTCCGCGCCAGTGCAGCAGGTACAGGTCGATGACCTCGGTGCCCAGGCGCCGCAGGCTGCGCTCGCAGGCCAGGGGCAGGCCTTGGCGACCGGCATTGTGCGGATAGACCTTGCTCACCAGGAACACCTGATCGCGGCGCCCGGCAATGGCCTGGCCGACCACCTCCTCGGCGCCGCCTTCGCCGTACATCTCCGCGGTGTCGATCAGGGTCATGCCCAGCTCGATTCCGCTGCGCAGCGCGGCGATTTCCTGATCCCGCAGCCGAGGATCCTCACCCATGCGCCAGGTGCCCTGGCCAATGACCGGAACCTGAGTGTCCGCGAGCTCGAGCGTGCGCATGCTGCCTCCTGGGATCTGTAGCGAGTCGGATGGGGAGGGCACAGGGAAACAAAGCCATGGGCGGCGGTCAAGGCCCGCTGGACGGCCCTCAGAGCCGCCAAGCCCAAGGCGAGGGACGGGAATTCTATATTTCCAAAAGACATAAAATACAAATTATTTATTCCTTTGAAGGGTTTGGCCGAAGGTGCATGTTTGTCACCAGCCGCTCAATTCCTGAGTCCGGTGCCCGCAGAGGATTTGCCAGCATGACCATTCAAGCCATCAACGTGCGCAACCAGTTCAAAGGCGTGATCAAGGAGATCCACGAAGGCCAGGTGGTGTCGGAAATCGACGTGCAGACCGTATCGGGCATCGTCACCTCGGTGATCACCACCCGCTCGGTACGCGACCTGGAACTGAAGGTCGGCAGCGAAGTGATCGCCTTCGTCAAATCCACCGAAGTGTCCATCGCCAAGCTCTGAGCCACGTACCTCGGACGTCGTCAATTCACAGGGGAGTGAAACATGCCGCACTCGCTGGATATCACCGCGTTACCCGTGCTCGACCTGAGCCAGTTGGAGGGGCGCCCGGAGCAGCGCCAGGCCTTTCTCCAGAGCCTGCGCCAGGCCGCGCGGGACGTCGGTTTCTTCTACCTCACCGGGCATGGCATCGACAGCGATCTGCTGCGTCGGGTGCAGGAGCAGGCCCGGGCCTTCTTCGCCTTGCCCGAGGCCGACAAGGCGGCCGTGGGCATGATCCACTCGCCGCATTTTCGCGGCTACAACCGCGCGGCCTCGGAGATTACCCGCGGCCAGCCGGACCTGCGCGAGCAGTTCGATCTGGGGGCCGAACGCCAGGCCCTGCCGCTGACCTCCGACAGCCCGCCCTGGACGCGCCTGCAAGGGCCCAACCAGTGGCCGGTGCAGTTGCCGCAACTCAAGCCGCTGCTGCTGGAGTGGCAGCAGGCAATGACCCGCATGTCCCTGCGTCTGCTGCGCGCTTTCGCCCAGGCCCTGTCCCTGCCGGAGCACGCCTTCGATCCCTTGTACGGCGAGCGGCCCAACGAACACATCAAGCTGATCCGCTATCCCGGCCGCGCTGCGGGGCAAAGCAACCAGGGCGTCGGTGCCCACAAGGACTCCGGGTTTCTCAGCTTTCTGCTGCAGGACCAGCAGGCCGGCCTGCAAGTGGAAGTGGAAGAGGGCCGCTGGATCGATGCGCCACCGCGGGACAACACCCTGGTGGTGAACATCGGCGAGCTGCTGGAGCTGGCTACCCACGGCTACTTGCGCGCCACGGTGCACCGGGTGCTGTCGCCGCCGGCGGATCGCGAGCGGCTGTCGATCGCCTTCTTTCTGGGGGCCCAACTGGACGCCCGGGTGCCGCTGTATCCCTTGCCCGACGCGCTGCGACAAGAGGCCCGGGGCCCGGCCAGCGATCCGCACAACCCGCTGTTTCGCGACGTCGGCTGGAACTACCTCAAGGGCCGCCTGCGCTCGCACCCCGACGTGGCCCGGCGTTTCTACGCCGATGTGCTGATACCCAAGGCCCTGAGCGCCTGACCCTCATTCGCCGAACCAAGGATGCTTGCCATGCTCAAGACCCCCCTGTTTACCCTGGCGCTGCTGGCCAGCCTGGGGCACGCCCTGCCGGCCAGCGCCGCAGAACCCTTGCGGGTGGCCGCCGACCCGGTGCCCCACGCCGAGATCCTCGCTTATGTGCAGAAGCTCGACCCGCAACTGCAACTGAAGATCATCGAGATCCCCAACGGCGTGAACTCCAACGAACTGCTGGCCCATGGCGACGTGGACGCCAACTACTTCCAGCACCTGCCGTATCTCAAGTCCCAGGAACAGGCCCTGGGCCAGCCGTTTGCTGTGGTCGCCAGCGTGCACATCGAACCGCTGGGGATCTACTCCAAGCGCTACCAGGGCTTCGATCAGGTGCCTCAGGGCGCCAGCGTGGCGGTGCCCAACAATGTCACCAACCTCAGCCGCGCCCTGTACCTGCTGCAGAGCTACCAACTGATCCGCCTCAAGCCCGGCTTCAGCGACCCGGCCCGGGATCAGGCGACTGCCAAGGACATCGCCGACAACCCGAAACAGCTGAAAATCCTCGAAATCGAATCGCCGCAGATTCCCCGGGCCCTGGAGGACGTGGACCTGGCGGTGATCAACGGCAACTACGCCCTGGAAGCCGGGCTGGTGCCGGCCAAGGACGCCCTGGGCCTGGAGAAGGCCGAGCACAACCCTTACGCCAACATCCTGGTGACCACCCCCAAACTGCAGGACGACCCGCGTATCCGCCAGTTGGCCAAGGACCTCGGTTCAGCGCAAGTGGCCCGATACATCAGCGAAACCTACTCGGGCTCGGTGATCCCGGTCGCGGACCGCCAGCCATGATCCAGGTGCAGCAGGTTAGCAAAGTCTATGGCGAGGGCCAGCCACCGGCCTTGGATCGGGTTTCACTGACGGTGCCCGACGGCGCGGTGTACGGCATTCTCGGCCGCAGCGGGGCCGGCAAGTCGACCCTGTTGCGCTGCCTGAACCTGCTGGAACGACCCAGCTCCGGGCGCATCCTGATCGACGGCCAGGACCTCGGCGCCTTGTCCGCGAGCGAGCTGCGCCGCCAGCGCCAGGGCATCGGCATGATCTTCCAGGGCTTCAACCTGCTGCATTCGCGCACGGTCGAGGACAACGTCGCGGTGCCCCTGGAAATTGCCGGCCTGGATAAAAAACCGCGCCGCGCGCGGGTTCTGGAACTGCTGGACCTGGTGGGCCTGAGCGACAAGGCGCAGGCCTTTCCCTCGCAATTGTCCGGTGGCCAGAAGCAGCGGGTGGGCATCGCCCGGGCCCTGGCCGCCGGTCCGCGTTACCTGCTGTCGGATGAAGCCACCAGCGCCCTGGACCCGGAAACCACCGCCTCGATCCTGCAACTGCTGACGCACATCAACCGCGAGCTGGGGCTGACCATCGTGCTGATCACCCACGAACTGGCGGTGGTCAAAGCTCTTTGCAGCCACGCCGCTTCCCTGGCCCAGGGCCGCTTGCTGGAGAGCGGCCCGGTCGGCCAGTTGCTCGCGGACCCGCAATCGGCCCTGGGCCGCGCCTTGCTGCCGGACTACAACCTGCCGTTCAACGGCAGCCAGCCCGAGGCCGAACTGACCTTTTTCGATAACCAGCGCGCGGCGCCACTGTTGCAGCAACTGAGTCAGCAGCAGGGGCTGCCCCTCAAGGTGCTGGCCGCAGGTGTCGAAACCGTAGGCGGCCAGCGGGTAGGGCGCCTGCGCATCGCTGCCGCCGGCGCCGACGCCGGTAAATTCCAGCAACTGCTGAGCGCCCTGACTCGGCGTGGCATTCGGAGTGAACGCCTGTGAACCGCAGCCTCGATTGGCAGGAACTGGCGCAGCTGCTGCTGACCGCCACCGCTGAAACCTTGTACATGGTGCTGCTGGCCTCGCTGTTCACCCTGCTGATCGGCCTGCCCCTGGGGGTGTTGCTGTTCGTCAGCCGCCCCGCTGGGCTGCGACCCATGCCCCGGCTCAATCGCTTGCTGGGCGCCCTGGTCAATCTGGGACGCTCCCTGCCTTTCGTGGTGCTGCTGATTGCCCTGATTCCGCTGACCCGGCTGGTGGTGGGCACCACCTTGGGCAGCACCGCGGCGGTGGTGCCGATCACCATCGGCGCCTTTCCGTTCTTTGCGCGGATCGTCGAGAACGCCCTGGATGAAGTGGACAAGGGCCGCATCGAAGCGATCCTGGCCATGGGCGGGCATATCGGTCACGTGATCTTCAAGGCCCTTCTGCCGGAAGCCTTGCCGGCGCTGCTGGCGGGATTGACCCTGACCCTGGTGATGCTGATCGGCTTTTCCTCCATGGCCGGGGTGATCGGCGGCGGAGGCCTGGGGGACCTGGCGATCCGCTACGGCTATCAGCGTTTCAACAACCAGATCATGGTCGCCACGGTGCTGATCCTGGTGCTGCTGGTGCAGGGGGTGCAGAGCGCTGGCGATCGCCTGGTGCGCGGGTTGGCCCATCGCCGCTGAAATCCCCCGGGGCGCGCTTCAGCGCCCCTCATGCTGCTTGCGATAGGCCCCGGGCTGCAGGCCCACCGCCTTGGTGAAGGCCCGGGTGAAGGCGGCGATCGACTGATAGCCCACGGCCGTCGCCGCTTGCTCGACGGTCTGGTTGGCCTTGAGCAACTGGCAGGCGTGGCGCATGCGCAAGGCCAGCAACACCTGTCCCGGCGACTGCCCGGCCAATTCATTGAAACGCTTGAAGAACGCCGAGCGCGACAGCCCGGTCAGCGCCGCCATGTGCTCCAGGGGCCAGGCCTGGCCGGGGTGCTGGATCAGTTGCTCGAGCAGCGGTGCAAACCCCGGATGACGGGCCAGCGCCACCAGCCCGCCAAGGCCCTGATTGGCATTGACCTGCTGGCGCAGCACATACAGGAACAGCAGATGGCTCAGGCGTTCGAGCAGTGCCGAGGAGGGCTGCGGCGTTCGCTGGCACTCATCGAGAATCAGCTGGAACAGCGCCCGGGCAGCACTCAGTGAAGGGTCGCCGGCGCGCAGGATGATCCAGCCCGGCAGGCTGTCGATGATCAGCGAAGACAACCCTGGCTTGAAATGGAAAAAACCGCAGACCAGCCCCACGCCTTCCTGGGCACTGGGGTCCAGCGGAGTCATGGGCGTGCGCGGCAGTTGTTGCGCCAGGTCTGGCTGCTGGGCGCTGGACAGCCGATAACTCAGGTCCTGCAGCAGGAAGGCCGCATCCCCGGCCTCCAGGCGCAGGGCTTGCGGCAAGCCGTCGATATGTAGCCAGCAATGGCCCTGGACAATCAGGTGGAAGCTGGCCCTGGCCAGGCCCTGGGTGCTGGCGTGCCAGCCCCCGCAGTAGCGTCCGACGTGAAACAGGCTGGCATCGAGTTCCAGGCCTTCTAATAACCAATCAACCAGTGGGCTTGAAGAAATCATCTAAGGGAAACACTCAGGAGCAAGTAATCGCTACTTTAGAATATGGATCGAAATTCTTATAACCAACAGACTTGACGCACACCCACACAGCAGGAGGCTACTCCATGTCCCGCGTCACTCTACACACCTTGCACACCGCTCCAGAAGCGGCCCGACCGTTTCTGGAAAATGCCCTGAAGAACTCGGGCTTCATTCCTAACCTGCTGGGTATCCTGGCCAATGCCCCGGCGGCCCTGGAAACCTACGTCACGGTGTCCGCGCTCAACGGCAAGGCCGAGCTGAGCCTGGCGGAGCGCGAAGTGGTGCAGTTGGTGGCCGCCACCACCCATGGCTGCGATTTCTGTGTCGCAGGTCATACCGCGGTGGCCCTGAACAAGGCCAAACTCTCCGACCCGGTGGTCAGCGCGCTGCGTGAGCAGAGCACCTTGCCCGAAGCCCGGCTGCAAGCCCTGGCGGCGTTCGCCCGGGAAGTGATCGCCACTCGGGGCAAGGTCAGCGATGCGGGCTATGCACAGTTCAAGGCCGCAGGGTACAGCGAAGGCAACGCCCTGGAAGTGATCCTGGGCATCAGCCTGGCGACGCTGTGCAACTTCGCCAACGTCTTTGCCGGCACTGAACTGAACCCCGAACTGGCCAAGTATCGCTGGTCAGTGCAAGGTCAATGAGTCAGGGCGCCGATGCTTGTGCGGCGCCCCCTTCAAGGAGAAAACGACATGCTCGATGCGCAATTGAGTGAATGGCTGGATGCCCAGGCCCAGGCACTCGACCAGGGCCAGTGCGACCCGCAGCAGGTGCTCGCCCGGCTGGCCGACGCCCAGGTGCTGCGGGTCGGTATCGACCCGGCACAGGGCGGCAGCGGCGGCGACCTGACCGACGCCCTGGAAATCATGGCCAGCGTGGCCAGCCATTCCCTGGCGGCGGCCTTTGTCTGCTGGGGCCAGCGAGCCTTTATCGAATACCTGTTGCACAGCCCCAATGCCGGTTTGCGCCAGCGCCTGCTGCCGTCGCTGCTCAGTGGCGAACTGGCCGGGGCCACCGGGCTGTCCAATGCCATGAAGTTTCTCTCGGGGATCGAGGCCCTGCAGGTCAAGGCGCAGGAGCAGGAGCAGGACCACGGCTGGTGCCTCAACGGCCGCTTGCACTGGGTCACCAACCTGCGCAAGAGCGGTTTCGTGGTCGCGGCGGCCATCGAGCGCGAGGAGGGCGGCGCGCCGTTCATCCTGGCGATCCCCGATGCCTTGCCCGGGTTGCAGCGCTCCGACGACCTGCAACTGATGGGCCTGCAGTCGAGCAACACCGCCGCCCTGGAGCTGAGCCAGGTGGCGGTGGCCCGCGACTGGCTGCTGCACGAGGACGCCCGGACGTTCCTGCCGGCGGTGCGCCCGGCCTTTCTCGGCCTGCAATGCGCCCTGGCCATAGGCTTGGCGCGCCGGGCCCTGAGCGAGGTGGAGCAGCACGTCGAGGGCGCCCGTTCGATCCTCCAGGAGCCCTTGCAGGAACAACGCCAGCACCTGGAACAGACCGTCGACGAACTCAAGAGCGGCCTGTTAGACGGGCGCTTCCTGGGCCAGCCCGGCGCCTTGTTCCGAGTGCGCATCGCCCTCGCCGAAGCCACCGCCAACGCCGTGCAGCTGGAATTGCAGGCCAGCGGCGGCAAGGCCTACCTCAACGAGTTCGGCAGCGGCTTTGCCCGGCGCTGGCGCGAGTCGGCGTTCGTGCCCATCGTCACCCCGAGCCTGGTGCAACTGCGTGCCGAACTGCAGCGCCAGGCGCGGAACGCAGCAGCATGAGCGGCCTGTTGAACGCACGGGCAATCAGCCTCGGCTACCCGGCGGCGCAGGGCTGGCACAGCGTGCTGGAAGACTTCGAGTTGCACCTGCAAGCCGGCGAAGTGGTGTCCATCCTCGGTCCCAGTGGGGTCGGCAAGTCCAGCCTGCTGCGGGTCCTGGCCGGCCTGCAGAAGCCCCACGCCGGGCAGGTCAGCCTGTTGGGCGAGCCCCTCGACGGCCCCCACCCGCGGGTCGCGGTGGCCTTCCAGGACCCCAGCCTGCTGCCCTGGCTGAACCTGGAGCACAACGTCGCCTTCGGCCTGGATTTTGCCCGCCAGCCGCACCTGAGCCCGCAGCAGCGCAAGGAACGCATCGACCAGGCGATTGCCGCGGTGGGCCTGGAACATGCCCGCCAGCGCTATCCGGCGCAACTGTCTGGCGGCATGGCCCAGCGCACCGCGCTGGCCCGCTGCCTGGCGCGCCAGCCCCAGGTGTTGCTGCTGGACGAACCCTTCGGTGCCCTGGACGAAGTGACACGGGCCGACATGCAGCAATTGCTGCTCCAGGTGATCGGCCAGCACCGCACCGCGGCGTTGCTGATTACCCATGACATCGACGAAGCCCTGCTGCTGTCCGATCGGGTCCTGCTACTGGGTAACAGCCCGGCGCGCACCCTCGGCCAGTGGCATATCGACCTGCCGGCGCCGCGCGCCGAACGGATCGAGGAACTGGGCGCCCTGCGCATCGAGATTCTCAAGACCCTTCGGCGGGCGAGCCGCAATCCTTCAACTTCCCCTTTGCCTGCACCGTCGGAGATTGACCATGTGCCTGGACGACTTCACTCACACGCGTCGTGATTTTCTCAAACTCAGCGCGCTGCTGACCGCCGGCGGCGCCTTGCCGCTGCTCAATAGCCTGCAGGCCCGCGCCGCCCAGGAGCCGGATGCGCCGGTGCGCATCGGCTACCTGCCGATCACCGACGCCACACCGTTGCTGGTGGCCCACAACAACGGCCTGTTCGAGGCCGAGGGCATCCAGGCCGAGCGCCCGGTGCTGCTGCGCAGTTGGGCCCAGGTGATCGAGGCGTTCATTTCCGGGCAGGTCAACGTGATCCACCTGCTGTCGCCGATGACCGTCTGGGCCCGCTACGGCAGCCGGGTGCCGGCCAAGGTGGTGGCTTGGAACCACGTCGGCGGCTCCGGCCTGACCGTGGCCCCGGGCATAACCGAGATCAAGCAACTGGCGGGAAAGTCGGTGGCGATTCCGTTCTGGTACTCGATCCACAACGTGGTGGTGCAGCAACTGTTTCGCGACAACGGCCTGGTGCCGGTGAGCAAGGCCGCCGGCAGCGCCCTGGGGGCCAACGAGGTCAACCTGCTGGTGCTGCCGCCGTCGGACATGCCGCCGGCCCTGGCCAGCCAGCGGATTGCCGGCTACATCGTCGCCGAGCCGTTCAACGCCCTGGCCGAGGAGCTCAAGGTGGGGCGGGTGCAGCGCTTTACCGGGGATGTCTGGCGCAACCACGCCTGCTGCGTGGTGTTCATGCACGAGCACGACCTGAACAACCGCCCCGAGTGGTCGCAGAAAGTGGTCAACGCCATCGTCAAGGCTCAGCTCTGGACCCGTGACCACCGCGCCGAGGCCGCCCAGTTGCTGTCCAAGGACGGCACCAACCGCTACACGCCCCATGCGCCGCAGGTGCTCAATCGGGTGCTGGCGCCAGCGTCCAGCGACCGTGAGGCTTATCTGGCCAGCGGCGCGATCCAGCACAGCCACTGGGACGAGTCGCGCATCGACTTCCAGCCGTATCCGTTTCCCAGCTACACCGAGGAATTGGTCAAACGCCTCAAGGACACCCTGATCGAAGGCGACAAGGGCTTTCTCGCCAACCTCGACCCGGCGCACACCGCCCAGGATCTGGTGGATGAGCGCTTCGTGCGCAACGCCATCGCCGCCGTCGGCGGACTCAAGGCCTTCGGCCTGGCGGACAGCTTCGAACGCAGCGAGGAGTTCGGTCTTTGATGGGCAAGCAACCTTCCTCCCTGAACCACTGGCTCCTGGGGCTGGCTGGGCTACTGAGCCTGCTGCTGGGCTGGTGGCTGGGGGTGCACCTGCTGGGCAGCGGCGACGGCCTGGCGGCGCGTTTCTCCCCCGAAGCCACCTTCGCCAGCCTGGTCGAATTGCTGGGGCGTGGCGAGCTGTATGAGCACGTGCTGGTGAGCCTCAAGCGGATCCTGATCGGGCTGTTTCTGGCGTTGCTGATCGGCGTGCCCCTGGGCCTGCTGGTGGGCAGCTACCGGCACCTGGAGGCGGCCACCACCCCGGCGTTCCAGTTCCTGCGGATGATCTCGCCGCTGTCCTGGATGCCGGTGGTGGTGATGCTGATGGGCGTGGGCGACCAGCCGATCTACTTCCTCCTGGCATTTGCCGCGCTGTGGCCGATCCTGCTCAACACCGCGGCCGGCGTGCGCCAACTGGACCCGCGCTGGCTGCAACTGAGCCGCAGCCTCAGCGCCACCCGCTGGGAAACCCTGCGCAAGATCATCCTGCCGGGGATAGTGGGGCACGTGCTGACCGGGGTCCGCCTGTCCATCGGCATCCTGTGGATCGTCCTGGTGCCTTGCGAAATGCTCGGGGTCAGCGCCGGCCTGGGCTACTTCATCCTCGACACCCGTGACCGCCTGGCCTACTCGGAACTGATGGCCATGGTCCTGCTGATCGGCGTTCTGGGTTTTGCCCTCGACGCCCTGGCCCGCGGCCTGCACCGCCGCTGGTCCCACGCCTGAGCCCTGCGGCAGGTGCAAGCGGACTGGCGAAGAGGTCCACTTGAAGCGGCAGCGCTCGCGCTCAGGCCTTCAAACCCGGTTTTGTTCAGGCTGAGCCTGCCGGGCCTGTTGCAGCAGAGTCACCCATTCATTGGCGAAACGGTGACAGTCCCCCGGCCAGCGCGCGGTCAGCAGATTGCGGTCGCGCACCACAAAGCCGCGCTCGGGGTGCTGCGCCGAATCCCGGCGCGGCAGCCAAGGCCCGGAAAGGAAATCCGCCGGGCTGGCCAGTACCTGCTTGATCTCTTGCTCGACGCTGCAGTCGTAGGTGCGGTAGTAGCGCCCGAGCCACGGCGCGGTGACGATCCAGGCCGCCAGTTCCATGGGCCCGGCCAGTAGCGCGGTGACCTTGCGTCCATAGAGCACGGAGCGACCGGTGTCGGGATCGATGCAGCGGGCCAGGGCCAGGGGGCCGTGACACACCGCGGCCACCGGTTTGTCGGCCTTGAAGAACGCCAGGATGATCCGTCTCACGTCCGCAGACTCCAGCAGGCTGCGCATGCCCCGGGCATGGCCGCCGGGAATCAGCAGGCCCTCGAAGGCCTGGGGATCGACCTCGGCGTACTTCAACGGGCGACGAAAGGCCGAGTCGCGGGTCATGCCGTGGTAGCGCTCAAGGTCCGCCGCCGGGGTCATCAACAGCGGATTGAGCGGGCCGAAGCCCAGGCTTACCAGGCGTGAATCGGCATAGGCCGGCATCCCTTGCGGCGTGGCGAATTGCGCTTCGAACCCGGCGTCCCGGGCGGCCTGCCAGGGCAGGCTGCTTTCAGTGGGGTCGTAGTCGGCGTGGGGCAGCAGGATCAGGATCATGGCGCGCGCTCGCGGCAAAAAAGGGTGCGCTGCAGATTAGCAGTCGTCGGGCAGGCTGTAGTCGAACTCGTAGTAGTGCTGGCCGTCCTGGATGCGGATCTGCATCCGGCCGGTGAGGCCCAGCAGTTCGCCGCTGGTGGAGTCGGGCAGCACCTGGATGTGCAGGGTCGACTGGCCGCGGTCCATGACCCCGTAGTGCATCAGGACGAAGCTGCCATGGCGGCCGGCCAGGCGGCCTTCGAAGCGTTCCAGCGCCACATAGCCTGCCGAGCCCGCCACCGTGCCGATGCTGCTGAGCATTTCGCCGAGGCTGGTTCCCTGCAGGTCGCCTTCGAAGGTCTTGTGAATGGCCTTGCGCCCCAGTTGGGCCGCTTCGGTATCCGGGGCGACGGGGTGGGCGGGCAGTGTGACGCTGAATGGTCCTGTGGCGAGCATGGTGTTCTCCGGTATCGGCTGGGTGATAATGCGCGGCGGACCCTGGGGCGTTGGGCCCTGGCCCCTGGACAAGGATGAAAACACACGCATCATGCAGCGCATTGGAAAAACGCGACCGCCATCAGCCGGCGTTCTCGGGCCGGCTCGGGGCGTGCTCAATCAGCGTCTGGCGGCCCATCACTTCGAGCATCTGCGGCAGGCTCCGCCGCCCGCTCTGGGGCCCTGGCTGGAGCACTTCTGGTACGTAGGCTGGGCGCTGCCCGAATCGCTGGTCGAGCGCCAGCAAACCTTGCCCCATCCCAACGTGCATCTGGTGCTGGAGGGCAATCAGGCGCAGCTCTGGGGACCGCATCGGCAGCGCTTCAGCAAGACCCTGGCCGGTCACGGCTGGGTGTTCGGCATCAAGTTTCGTGCGGCGGCGTTTCAGCCGTTCTGGGGGCGCTCCATGGAGCTGTTGCGCGACCGCTCGCTCGCTGCGGCCGAGGTCTTGGGGACGGCCGATAGCCTGCTTGACTCCGGCCCCTGGCCGGGAATGGCCGCGATGTGCGAGCGGGCCACGGCCTGGCTGCAGGCCCAACTGCCCGCGGTCGATGAACGAGTGGAGTGGCTCAACCAACTGGTGGAGCGGGCCGCCGCAGACCCGCAACTGACCCGGGCGCAGGATCTGGCGCAACTGGCCGGCGTGAGTCCGCGCCAGTTGCAGCGGCTGTTTGCCCATTACGTGGGGGTGAGCCCGAAATGGATCATTGCCCGTTACCGCCTGCACGAGGCCCTGGCCCTGCTGCAACGCGGTGAGGCCCAACCGGATGCCGAGCTGGCCCTGCGCCTGGGCTACTTCGACCAGGCGCATTTCATCAGGGATTTCCAGCGCATGGTGGGCCAGCCGCCAGCGGCCTACGTGCGTAGCCAGGTGACGCCGGACTGAGCCCGGGCCGGCGTTGGCGGCTGGCGCCTTGTCACTTGGCCACGGCGGCGCGGGTGCGTTCGATCTCTTGCACCAGGCCGTCGATGCGTCGCAGCAACTCGCGGTTGTCGTGGTCCCAGGGATGAAAGCCCGGCTTGAAGAATTGCAGCCAGGGCAGGGCGATGCGCGGGAACACGCCCTTGGGGCCGTAGAGGTACTTGATCACCTGCCACAGGCCGCGCCAGTGGCCACCGCGACGCCTGTCGGCGATGAGCATGCGCACATGGAAGTCGAACACCACCAGCCAGAAGGTCAGGGTGGTGAAGAGCATGGTCCCGGTGCGGATCAGGTAGCGCTTGGGCCCGGGCTTGAGCACGCTGTTGAAGACGTCGTAGGACACCGATTTGTGTTCGGTTTCCTCCAGGGCGTGCCACAGCCACATCTGCCGGTAGCCTTCCACCGAATCGCCGAAACGGCTGGGGTCGCGCAGCAGCAGGTCGGCAAGGATCGCCGTGTAGTGTTCCAGGGCTACGGTGATGGCCAGGTTGAAGGCCGCGGGGAAGTGTTTCTTCTGGAAGTCGAGGATCATCCGCAACCGCCGGTCCAGCAGGTGGGCCGGCAGCCCGGCGTCCTGCAGCAAGTCGTTGTAGCGCACGTGCTCGCGGCTGTGCATGGCTTCCTGGCCGATGAAGCCCTGGATCTGGCGCTTGAGTTCGGGGTCGTGAATCTGCTCGCGGTAGTGGCGCACGCTGTCCATGAAGAACAGCTCGCCGGCCGGGAACAGCAGGGACAGAGCGTTGAAAAAGTGGCTGACGTGGCTGCCTTGTTCGTGCCAGTCGCAGGCGCGTTCGGCAGGCAGTTCAACCTTGATGTCACGGCGGATGGGCAGCATGGCTGGCGCTCCTCTAGACACTCGGATATGAAGGTGGCGGCCTCAGAGGCCGCGTTCGTCCTGGGCCTGGTACAGCGGCGGCTGCTGCCGTCCCGGCTTGGGCGCCAGGCGTCGGCTGAGCCACACCACCAGTCCCTGGTAGGCACTGGGCAGCAGGCGCACGAACAGGTCGAGCAGGTGCGCGTCGCGACCGATCAGCACCCGTCGCTTGTTCTTGCGCACCCCTTGCAGGATCACCTTGGCGGCGGTTTCGGCGCTGGTGATGAAGAGTTTTTCGAAGTCGTCCCGGGCCTGCTGTTCGTTGTCGATCAAAAAGCCTTTGACGTTGTCGCTGATGCGGCTGGTGCGGGCGATGTCGGTGCGGATGCCCCCCGGGTGCACGCAGGTGGCGGAGACTCCGTGGCCTTGCATGTCCAGCTCCTGGCGCAGGGATTCGGTAAAGCCGCGCACGGCGAACTTGGTGGCGTTGTAGCCGCTCATGCCCGGCTGGGAGAACAGCCCGAACACGCTGGAGGTGTTGATGATGTGTCCCTCGCCAGCCTGCTTGAGGTAGGGCAGGAAGGCCTGGGTGCCGTGGACCACGCCCCAGAAGTTGACGTCGACGATCCATTCCAGGTCCGCCAGGCTGGAGCCTTCCACGGTGCTGGACAGGGCGACCCCGGCGTTGTTGAAGATCAGGTGGATCTGGCCGTGCTCGGCGGCGCTGGCCGCGGCCCAGGCGAACATCGCCTCGCGATCGCCGACGTCCAGTTCCTGGCTGCTGATGCGCAGCGG
Source organism: Pseudomonas sp. 3MA1 (assembly GCF_029237275.1). Taxonomy (NCBI): domain Bacteria; kingdom Pseudomonadati; phylum Pseudomonadota; class Gammaproteobacteria; order Pseudomonadales; family Pseudomonadaceae; genus Pseudomonas; species Pseudomonas sp. 3MA1. The sequence continues at coordinate 271,697 of NZ_JAACFX010000006.1, forward strand.
TAACAGGGTGGCGGCCCGGGCCTGGGCCACGGTCTGGGCCAGCCCCTGGGGGTTCTTGTCGGCCAGGGCCAGGTGGCAACCCTCGCGGGCCAGGGCGATGGCCAGGGCCCGGCCCATGCCGGAGGCGGCGCCGGTGATGGCGGCGACTTTACCGTTAAAGTTTTTCATCGGACGGCCTCTTCAAGGTTCAGCGGGCGCGCCGCGGCTTCGGCGGCGACGATTCCGGGCTGGGGCAAGGGGGTGCTCAGGTAGTCCTGGAGCCGGAAGTGCTGCAAGGTCCGGCGAAAACTCCAGGTGGAACCGGGCCAGAGGGTGGTGTTCTTGCCGCTGCGCGGGTCCAGGTACCAGCTGCGACACCCGCCGACGCTCCAGATGGCCCCGGCCAGACGCTGCTGCAGGCGCAGGTTGTACTGGTGTTCGACAGCGGGACGCACTTCGAGACTGGCGAGGCCGTCCTGGCGCATCCGTTCCAGGGCCTTGAGGATGTAGTCCACCTGGGCCTCGATCATCAGGATCATCGAGTTGTGGCCCAGGCCGGTGTTGGGGCCGACGATCATGAACAGGTTGGGAAAGCCCGGCAGGCAGGTGCCGAGGTAGGCATGGGCGCCTTGCGACCAGCTGTCCACCAGGTCCTGGCCCTGGCGACCGAACAGCAGGCCCCGGGGCAGCGGGTCGGTGGCCTGGAAGCCGGTGCCGAAGATGATGCAGTCCACCGCATGGCGGCTGCCGTCGGCGGTGATCACGGCGTCGCCGTCGATGCGCAGGATGGGCTCGCTGATGACCCCGACATTGCCCCGGGACAGGGCCGGGTAGTAGTCGTTGGAGATCAGGATGCGCTTGCAGCCGATGCTGTAGTCAGGGGTCAGTTTGTGGCGCAACAGCGGATCGGGCACTTGCTTGCGCAGGTGACGCAGGGCCACGCGTTGCACCAGCTTCATCAGTTGCGGCCGCCGGGCAAAGGCGATGACCCGGCTTTCCAGGGCCCAGTACAGGGCTGAACGCACCAGTTTCTGGGTGAACGGCAGGTGCCTGAAGGCCCAGCGCTCCAGGGCGCTGAGTTCACGGTCGGGCTTGGGCATGATCCACGGCGGGGTGCGCTGGAACAGTTTGAGCTGGGCCACCTGCGGGGCGATTTTCGGTACGAACTGGATGGCACTGGCGCCGGTGCCGATCACCGCCACCCGTTTGCCTTGCAGGGCATAGCGATGGTCCCAGTGCTGGGAGTGGAAACGCTTGCCGGTGAAGCTGTCCAGCCCGGGAATCTCCGGCAGCGCGGGGCGCGACAGGCCGCCCATGCCGGACACCAGCACCCGGGCGCTGACCTGGCGGCCGTTGCTGAAGCGCAACTGCCAGCGCTCGCTGGCTTCATCGAACCGCGCCTGTTCCAGGCCCATGTTGAAGCGCAGCCAGGGCGCCAGGGCGAAATCCCGGGCGCAGTTTTCCAGGTATTCGCGGATTTCCGCCTGGGGCGCGAACTGTCGGGTCCAGTGCGGGTTGGGCGCAAAGGAGAAGGAATAGACATGGGATTGCACGTCGCAGGCGCAGCCGGGGTAGTGATTGTCGCGCCAGGTGCCCCCCAGGGACGCGGCTTGTTCGGCGACAAAGAAATCCACTAGCCCGGCTTCTTTAAGCTTGATCGCCATGCACAGCCCGGCAAAGCCGGCGCCGATGATGGCGATGTCTACGACCTCGGGGTCGTCGGGTGGCGAGTACGCATTCATGGTGTGTACCTCGATTGTAGGGTGATGCTTGGGTGACTTTCGTCGGTGAGTGAAATCTCAGGATTGCACAATTTAAAATAATGTTTTAAAAATTAATTTAAATAAATCACCTGGAAATGTCACCTACGCCATCGGCTTGTGGATTTTTACCGGGCGCCTGCGCACTGCGCCGGCGACGCCACAGGCGGCACCAGGCCAAGGCGACAGCCATGCAGCCGGATCATCCTGGTCCTGGCATGCGGCGCAGGGAAGCTCAGGGGGCGGGTTATGGAGTGGCTAGTGGCGGCGGCGGTGTTCCTGGTGGTCAGCGTGCTGCTCTGGGGCGTGAGCGTTCGCATCAACCGCAGGATTGAACGCCAGGTTCCGATCAACGGGCGCTTTCTGGAGGTCGGTGGCGAGCGCATTCACTACACCGACGAGGGCCGCGGTCCGGCTTTGCTGATGATCCATGGCCTGTCCGGCTGTGGTCGCAACCTGACCCACTCCCTGGCTCCGGCATTGCGCGAGCGGTTCCGGGTCATCACCCTCGATCGCCCCGGCTCCGGCTATTCCACCCGGGCCCGGGGGGCGGCGGCGGATCTGCCGGCCCAGGCCGCCCTGGTGGCCCAATTCATTCGCGCGCTGGATCTGCGGCAGCCGCTGGTACTGGGGCATTCCCTGGGGGGCGCGGTGGCGCTGTCGCTGGCGCTGGATCATCCGCAGTCGGTGTCCGGGCTGATCCTCGTGGCGCCGCTGACCCATCCGCAACGCATGCTGCCACTGGTGTTCCTGTCCCTTGGAGTACGTCCGGCCTTGCTGCGGCGCTGGATGGCCCTGACCCTGGCGGCGCCCATGGCCATGCTTGGCCGGCGAGGGCTGGTCAAGGCGATATTCGCCCCGGACCCGGTCCCCGAGGATTTCGCCGAACGTGGCGGGGGCTTGCTGGGCATGCGCTCGCAGAACTTCTACAACGCCTCCAGCGAGATCGCCGTGGTCAATCGTTTCTTGTCGGAGATGGTCAAGCGCTACCCCAGCCTGAAGCTGCCGGTCGGGCTGATCTATGGCTCGGCGGACTCGATACTCAATTACCGCAAGCATGGGCAGGCGATGGTCGGCAAGGTGCCGGGGCTGTCCCTGGAGATCGTTCAGGGCAGGGGGCACATGCTGCCCATCAGCGCCGTCGAACCGGTGGTGGCCCTGGTTGAGCAGGTCGCCGCCCAGGCGACGCCGCCACGCAGCGCCACGGTGCTGCGCCCGCCGTTCGCGGCATCACGAGCAAGCTAGAGGGGATGTGGGGGGCGGTTTCGAACGTCACGCAACCACTCTGCAAGCCGCTGTAAATGCGTCACGGGCGACATTCAAGACAGGCCGAAAAAATAGTTGACGAGCTAACGAACCCGAGCTATTTTTTTAAAAAAATGTTTTGAATGTTTTTTTTGAAAGTGCAATTGAGCGATTAAAATAATGAAAATAACGCCATTTCACGCTTTTGTTTTTTCATCCAATCACGCGCCATACAGCGCTACCGCGCTGTCCTTTATAGCATCCCTGCCAACTGCCCTCGTGCGGAGGCTGCCATGACTGTCTCCGTGGCGGCACCCGGCGTCTGGACCGATGGCAAGCGTCACCTCTGGTGGCTCGGCACCTTGCCGATGATCACTCCCTTGCTGGCCGGTCTCTTTGCCCTCACCACCGGTGTCCAGGTGTTCTGGTGGAGCGGGGTGGTGGTGATTTTCGGCCTGATTCCGCTGATCGACGGCCTGCTGGGGGAAGACGCCAGCAACCCGCCGGAATCCGCGGTTCCCGACCTGGAAAAACAGCCTTACTACCGCTTTATCGTCTACAGCTGCGCCGTGCTTTCGGTGCTGTCCCTGGTGGTCACTGCCTGGATGGCGGTCAGCGGGGTGGACTGGATCATCGCTGGCGGCCTGCTGCAGTTGAGCCAGCAGCTACACCTGCAAGGCGGCCTGGCGAACTTCGCCGCGTTCCTGACCGAGCGTGCGCAGCTGCACGGCAGCGTCGGCTGGTTCACCTACCTGGGCATGGCCATGTCCACCGGTGCCGCCACCGGCATCGCCATCAACATCGCCCATGAACTGGGGCACAAGAGCCGCGGAATGGCCAAGTTCCTGGCCAAACTGGCCTTGGCCTCGACGTTCTACGGGCACTTCTTCGTCGAGCACAACCGTGGCCATCACGTTCGCGTGGCGACCCCGGAAGATCCTGCCAGCTCGCGGCTGGGCGAGTCGTTCTGGAGCTTCCTGCCGCGCACCGTCTGGTTCAGTCTGCGTTCGGCCTGGCATCTGGAAAGCGAGCGCCTGCACAAGCTCGGGCTGCCGACCCTGCACTGGAAGAACGGCGTACTCAGCGCCTGGCTCTACAGCGTGGTGCTCTGGGGCGTGCTGATCGCCTGGCTGGGGGCGGCGGTGATTCCCTTCCTGGTGATCCAGGGCATCTACGGGTTCTCGCTGCTGGAGGTGGTGAACTACGTCGAGCATTACGGCCTGCTGCGCCAGAAACAGCCCAACGGCCGCTATGAACGCTGCTCGCCACGCCACTCCTGGAACAGCAACCGCATCGTCACCAACATCTTCCTGTTCCAACTGCAACGGCACTCCGACCACCACGCCAACCCGACCCGTTCCTACCAGGCCCTGCGCCACTTCGACGAGTCGCCACAGCTGCCTTATGGCTACGCCACCATGATCGTTTGGGCCTATGTGCCAGTGCTCTGGCGGCGGCTGATGGATCACCGGGTCCTGGCGCATTACTCCGGGGACGTGCGGCTGGCCAACCTGCATCCGGCCAAGCGTGCCGAACTGCTCCGGCAATACGGTTTTACCGACACCGATCCAGACACCGCTGTTTAGCTGTAGCGCTCGCCTTCAAGCGCCGGTGGCCCGTCCGGGTACACCCGCTTGAAGGGGCAGCGAGGCAACACCGAAGTCCTTACGCCAAGTTGACCGACAACAACAATAAGCAACTGCAAGGAAGTCACGGATGTCTACTTCACCTCTGTTCGCCGCCCGTCTGTTCGTGGTCCTGGTGGGCGTGTCACTGCTGAACGCCGCCGAAGCCGCGCGCATCGAACCGGCCAACACCGAGTTCAGCGCCAAGGGCCCCATCAGCTTTGCCAAAAGCATCATCAATGCCGACTGCACCATCCAGGTCAGCGGCAAGGTCAGCCCCGACGGCAGTTTTGCCAGCGTCGACAAGGTCGACTTCAGCGGCGGCCTCAAGTGCGGCCAGGTGGAGGCCACGCACCTGCCCTGGAAGCTGGTCGCCAGGGACGAAACCAGCGGCGCCATGTCCGGCATCCGGGTCACGGTGCACGCGCCCCTGGTGGGCGGCGAATGCGGGCCGAGCACCGCCGAGGGCCGCTGGAACAACAGCACCGGAAAACTCGAGGCAACCCAGGTCAGCCTCGACGGCGGCTGCACCATCAAGACCGTATCGATCCAGATGCCACCCACGTTCCGGGTGGCCCCCTGAAGCCAAAACAGAATCCATGGAGGGACGCTGATGACACTGCGATTGAGTCCGGAAGTACCGGTTGTTCAAGCCGGGTCGGTATCGCCCTAGCGCGCTCCAGTACCGAATTCGGTCGAGCCCGAGAGCCGATGGCGTCATCGACCCCCTGGCAAGGCTGATAACCCCCTGGCAACTGCCTGTTGCCTAAATCTTGAGGAAAACAACAATGCAAAGCATCAAGACTCTGGTATCCGTAGCTTCCTTCGCCATCTGCCTCGGCGCCGCGTCGATGGCCAACGCTGCGACCATTGCGCCCGCCGGCGCGACCTTCTCGGCACCGGGCACCATTTCGGTGACTTCGCCGGCGTCGCTGGGCATTCCGGTCAACTGCAACATCAACTTCACCGGCACCGTGGCCGCCAACGGCTCCAATGCTTCGATCACCGGTGCCACCGTCAGCGGCAGCAACTCGCTGTGCGGCGTGCCTTCGTTGCTGGGGCTGCCTTGGACCCTGACCGCGTCCAGCGCCACTGCGGGCACCGTGGCCGGGGTCAACTTCAAGATTCTCTCCAACTGCAGCAGCGCTCCAGTGACCATCAACGTCACCTGGAACAACGCCACCAACACCCTGAGCATTCCTTCGGCGCAAACCGTCGGCAGCTGCAAGATCACGGCTCTGAGCGTCAATCCAAGCCCGGCGTTCACCGTCACTCCGTGAAGTTGATCTGACTTCAGCCTGTTGATCACTTGCTGAAAAAACAGGCGCCTCGCCAGGGGCGCCTGTTGCTGCACCCTGGATCGGTGGTGACCGATCGCGGTCGATAATAATAAGGAGTGGGGCATGAATAATAAGAAACACAAGATCCAGGCAGTCATCGGCCTGGCAGTACTGGGTGGCTTGATCAGTTCCGGTCCGGTGCAGGCGGGGGGCTTCTCTACTCCGACCTACGGCGCTCCCGGCTGGGGACGGGCCTTCGGTGGTGGTTCGCTGTTCAAGAATGATCCCAGTGCGGCTTACAACAACCCGGCCGCCATGGCTTTCATTGATCAGAACATCGCGCAGATGACCGTGGATTACGCACGGATCAAGATGAAATACAAAGGCAATGCCACCGATTATCAGGGGCAGCCGGCTTCCACCATTCCAGTGGACAGCGATGGCATACCCAGCGGCCCGGCCGAGGAACTGACTGGCAATGGCGGGCAGGGCGGTTTCACCGCCTGGCTGCCCACAGGCTTCCTGGTCATGCCGCTCAACGACCGCTTCGCGTTCGGCCTCAGCCAGGTCGTGCCCCAAGGGATGCGCAGTACCTGGGACGATGGCTGGAAAGGCCGCGACTTCGCCGTCGATACCAAGATCGAGACGGTGGGGGTGACCGGTTCGCTCTCGTTCAAGGTCAATGACCAGTTCTCGCTAGGCGCCGGGCTGATCGTTCAGCACAGCACCGGTTTCGTCAGCCAGAACCTCAACCTCACCGGGGCCGCGGCGCTGTCCCCAAACATTGGTATTCCATTTCCGTCCGGAGTGGGTTCCAACCTGATGCGGGTCAAGGTCGACAACACCTCGGTGGGCTGGTTCACCGGCGTAGTCTGGAAACCCACCGAACAGGACACCCTGGGCCTGAACTATCACGCCAAGATCAAGAACAAGATGGAGGGTAAATACAACATCTACGCAGATGCTCTGGGCCGCACTTACATGACTCAGCCGGCGGGCCCGAATGGCGAGACCCTGGTGGAGCTGGCCTATCCCGGCCTCAAGCTGAACCCAGACGGTGCCAATGCCACCACCCAATTGGATATTCCGGCCACCTTGGGCCTGGACTGGGTACACGTGTTCAACGACCGTTTCACCCTGGGGGCCAGCGCCACCTGGACGCAGTGGTCGTCGTTCAAGGACCTGACACTCAAGTCCGACGGCAACACCATCGTTTCCATTCCGTACCGCTACAAGGATTCGATGATGTACTCCCTAGGTGGCGACTATAAGCTCACCGACCAGTTGACCCTGCGTGCCGGGGTGGCGTTCGACGAGACGCCGACCCGCGATTCGACCCGCGACCCGCGGATTCCGGACAATGACCGCTGGTTCACCTCCCTGGGTTTTGGCTATGACATCAAGGCCATTCCCGGGTTGACCATCGATGGGGCGTACTCGCGGCAGTTCGTCAAGGAAGCCAAGCTCAAGACGGTCAATCAGGATCGCCTCGGTGGCTCCAGCCTCGACGGTAAGGTTGACGCCAAGGGCGAGGTAGTCAGTCTTTCAGCGACTTACCACTTCTGATCCGTGGTGTGCTGGCCTGACGGCAGTACCAAAGGATTGCGCTACTGCCGTTGACCGGACGGGTCGGTTCCAGACCCGTCTTGAACCTGTTTTTTCCACCCCGGGCTGACGCTGTTCAGCCGTTATGCATTGGTCAATTCGCTCAAAACAATATTTAAAAATAAAATTTGAAACATGCTTCTTTCCTTTGTAGGGTGATCTGCGAGGGGCCGGCACAACGCCCAGGTTCCCAGTGGTCGTCTCGTTAGAACAAGAGAGGTATTCCATGATTGTCTGGTTATTGGTGGGACTTGCCGCAGCGCTCGCGCTGGCTTATCGACAGGCGACAGCCGCCCTGTGGCTGGGCGCCGCAGTGGTGTGGCTGGCGGCCGCGTATCTGTTCAGCCTGGTGGGCACCCTGGGATTGACCTTCGGCGTGCTGCTGGTGCTGGCGCCGGCCGCGTTGTTGAGCATCAAGCCCTTGCGCCGGGCCTTGCTCACTCGCCGCGCCCTGGCGATGTTTCGCAAGATCATGCCGGCCATGTCCGACACCGAGCGCGCGGCCATCGAGTCCGGCACGGTCTGGTGGGACGCCGAGCTGTTCAGCGGCAAGCCGGATTGGCCGCGTCTGTTGCAGAGCGCTCCGGCCAGCTTGAGCGCCGAAGAGCAGGCGTTCATGGACAACGAAGTGGAAACCCTGTGCGACATGGCCAACGACTGGGAAACCACCCAGGTCTGGCAGGACCTGTCGCCCAAGGCCTGGCAATACACCAAGGACGCGGGCTTTCTGGGGATGATCATTCCCAAGCAGTACGGCGGCAAAGGCTTCTCCCATTACGCCCATTCCCAGGTGGTGATGAAGCTCTCGACCCGCTGCTCCGCGGCGGCGATCTCGGTGATGGTGCCCAACTCCCTGGGCCCGGCCGAGCTGCTGCTGCACTACGGCACCGAGGCCCAGCGCCAGCATTACCTGCCGCGCCTGGCTCGCGGCGAAGACATTCCCTGCTTTGCCCTGACCAGCCCCTATGCCGGTTCCGATGCCGGGGCCATTCCCGATGTCGGGGTGGTGTGCAAAGGCCAGTTCGAAGGCCAGGAAGTGCTGGGCTTTCGCGTCACCTGGGACAAGCGCTACATCACCCTGGGCCCGATCGCCACGGTGCTGGGGCTGGCCTTTCGCGCCGAAGACCCGGACGGCCTGCTGGGCAGCAAGGGCAGCCTGGGGATCACCTGCGCACTGATTCCCACCACCCATCCGGGGGTCAATACCGGGCGTCGTCACTGGCCGCTGAACGCGGTGTTCCAGAACGGCCCGACCACCGGCAAGGATGTGTTCATTCCCCTGGAGTGGGTGATCGGCGGCGCCGCCCAGGTGGGCAATGGCTGGCGCATGCTGATGGAATGCCTGGCCGCCGGGCGCGCCATCTCCCTGCCGTCGGCCAACGTCGGCCTGGGCAAGGTGGCGGTGCGCGGCACCACCGCCTATGCGGCGATGCGCAAGCAGTTCGGCCTGCCGATCGGCAAGTTCGAAGGGGTGCAGGCGCCGTTGGCGCGCATGGCCGGGCATCTGTATGCCTGTGACGCGGTGCGCAAGGTGTCGGTGGCGTCCCTGGATGCCGGGGAGAAGCCTTCGGTGATCTCGGCGATTGCCAAGTACCACGTCACCGAGCGTGCCCGGGCCATGGTCAACGACGGCATGGACATCGTCGCCGGCAAGGGCATCTGCATGGGCCCCAACAACTTCCTGGCCCGGGCCTACCAGCAAAGCCCGATCGCCATCACCGTGGAAGGCGCGAACATCATGACCCGCTGCCTGATCATCTACGGCCAGGGGCTGATCCGCTGCCATCCTTACGTGTTCCGCGAAATGGAAGCGGCCCGGGACAGCGGACGCAAAGGCCTGGAAGACTTCGACAGCGCAATGTTCGGCCATATCAGCTTTGTCTTCGCCAACACCGTGCGTGCCGCGGTGCACGCGGTCACCGGCGGGCGCCTGATCAAGGCTCCGGGCAACACCGACAAGGCCCTGGCCGCCTATTACCGGCAGATCCAGCGCCTGTCGGTGGTGCTGGCTTTGGCTTCGGACATTTCCATGGGCGTGCTGGGCGGTGCCCTCAAGCGCAAGGAAAGCATCACCGGGCGCCTGGGCGACATCCTCTCCCAGCTGTACATCCTGTCTTGCGTATTGAAGCGCTTCGAGGACGACGGCCGACCGCAAGCCGACCTGCCGCTGGTGCACTGGGCCGCCCAGGACTGCCTGCTGCGGGCCCATGAAGCCCTGGCCGAAGTGCTGGACAACTATCCGTCCAAGGTCGCCGCGCGGATCATCCGTGGCCTGAGCTTTCCCCTGGGCATTCCCCAGCGCAAACCCTCGGATCGCTTGCTGGCGCAAGTCGCCGAGCTGGTGCAGACCCCGGGCCCGACCCGCGACCGCCTGCTGGCCGACTCCTACATTCCGCAGCCGGACATCGACAAGCTGGCCTATGGCGAACTGGCGTTCCGCCTGCAACCGCAAGTGGAACTGATCGAAGCCCGGCTCAAGCCGGCGATCAAGCAGGGCCTGCTGGCGCCGTTGCCGATTTCTCGCGAGGCCTTCGCCGTCTGGCGGGTCAAGGCCCTGGAGCAGCAGCTGATCAGCCAGGACGAAGACGAGCTGCTCGGTCGTTACGTGGAGTACGGCGATCACGCGATCCAGGTCGACGACTTCCCTCAGGACTTCGGTCTGCTGGAAGCCCTGCAACAGCGTCAGGCGCACTTCGAACAAAGCGCCCGGCCGGCCTCGCGCAAACGCGCGGCCAGCAGCGAAGACGCGGTGGTCGCCAGCGATTCGGCCTATTGACCTTCTACTGGATTGGATCGGGATCTCTTTATGTCTGACGGTTATCTTTCGTTCGTCAATTCCGGGTGGGGCCGCTGGCTGGCCCAGCGTACCGGCCTGCCGCAACCGGTGCCGCTGCAACGCCACCGCGAGGGGCAGGGCGGCAACCTGATCAACCCGGTGATCCTCGCCGCGGCGCCCGAAGGGCGCCTGCTGGGCGAGCTGCAACGGATCTTCGCCGCCACCGACACCGTGGCGGCCCAGGCCGCGAGTATCAATGCACCCTCGACGGTGAAGGTCCAGGGCCTGGTGTTCGACGCCAGCGGCCTGGCGGACATCGCCCAGCTCGATGAGCTGTACCGCTGCTTTCACACCAATGTCCGGCGCCTGAGCGCCCACGCCCGGGTGCTGGTGCTGGGCACGCCGCCGGAACAGTGCAAGGCGCTGGAGCAGGCGGTGGCGCAGCGGGCCCTGGAAGGCTTTGTGCGCTCCCTGGGCAAGGAACTGCGCCGGGCCATCACCGTGCAGTTGCTGTATGTCGAGCCCGGCGCCGAAGCCGAGCTGGACAGCAGCCTGCGCTTCTTCCTGTCCCGGCGTTCGGCCTATGTCTCGGGTCAGGTGGTGCGCATCGGCGAGCCGGTGGACGTGCCCCGGCACATCGATTGGGAGCGGCCCTTGAGCGGACGGCGGGCCCTGGTCACCGGTGCCTGCCGCGGCATCGGCCTGGCGATTGCCAAGGTCCTGGCCCGGGACGGCGCCCAGGTGGTGTGCCTGGACATTCCCCAGGTCGAGGCCGAGTTGCAACAGGCCGCGGCGGGCCTCAAGGGGGACGCCCTGGCCCTGGACATCACCGCCGCCGAGGCCGGGCAACGCTTGCTGGAGTTCGTCGGTGAGCACGGCGCGTTCGATATCGTCGTGCACAACGCCGGCATCACCCAGGACAAGACCCTGGCCAAGATGACCGAAGCCGCGTGGCGCAAGGTCATGGCGGTCAACCTGGAAGCGCCGCTGTTGCTCAGTCAGGCGCTGCTTGCGGGCCAGGGCCTCAATCCCGGCGGGCGGATCGTCTGTGTGTCATCGATTTCCGGAATCGCCGGCAACCTCGGGCAGAGCAACTACGCCACCTCCAAGGCCGGGGTCATAGGGCTGGTGCAGAACCTGGCGCCCCTGGCGGCGCGCCAGCAGATCACCGTCAACGGCGTGGCCCCGGGGTTCATCGAAACCCAGATGACCGCGAAGATCCCGCTGCTGATCCGCGAGGCGGGGCGGCGCATGAACTCCATGAACCAGGGCGGACAAGCCGTGGACGTGGCGGAAACCATCGCCTGGCTGGCCCATCCGGGTTCCGGCGGGATCAATGGGCAGGTGGTCCGCGTCTGCGGGCAAAGCCTGCTGGGGGCCTGAAGCATGAATGCCGACTCTGCTATTCGCATCATCGAACCGCCTCCGTCCCAGGGCCAGTTGCTTTACGACGGCATCCGCAGCCTGCGCAAGCCCAAACTGGATGCCGCCCCCAAGCTGCCCAGCGAGCGCCTGGTGCGCCCGGCGGTGGAGCTCAAGGCCGGCGAAATCGCCCGCTATGCCCAGGCCTGCGGCTTTCGCCGGGAACACGGGGTGCCGCTGGCGTTTCCCCATACCCTGGCGTTTCCCTTGCACCTGTTGCTGCTGACCAACCGCAGCTTTCCCTATCCGGCCAGCGGCATGGTTCACCTGGCCAACCGCATTCGCCAGTACCAGCCGTTGGCGGAGGGCCAGGCCCTGCGCCTGGAAGTGTTCGCCGAACGCTGGCTGGCCCATCCCAAGGGCCAGGCGCTGTCGATTGCCACCCGGGCCCACAGTGGCGGCAGCCTGGTCTGGGAAAGCGCCAGCCTGTACCTGCGTCGTGGCGTGTCCAGTCCCATCGGCGAGCCCTGGGAGGGCGCGCTGAAGGAGGATGAAGCGCCGCTGATTCGCACCCAGCGCTGGAACCTGGGGGGCGACCTGGGGCGGCGTTTCGCCCAGGTCAGCGGCGACTTCAACCCGATCCACACCTCCTGGCTCGGCGCCCGCTTGTTCGGTTTCCGCCGACCCATCGCCCACGGCATGTGGACCCTGGGCCGGGCCCTGGCGGCCCAGCAACCGCCGCATCCGCTGGCAGTGGCGGAGCTGGACTGCGAGTTCAAGCTGCCGATCTTCCTGCCGGCGGCGGTGACCCTGTGGAACCGTCTGCCCGACGGTCCGCGCCATGAGTTCGAAGTGCGCAACAACGCGGGGGACAAGCCCCACATGCGCGGCCTATTTATCTGGGGAGCTGGGCAATGACTGAGTACAGTTTCAATCCGGCGCCGGTGCGCCGGGTGGCGATCATCGGCGGCAACCGGATTCCGTTCGCCCGCTCCAACACGGTGTATGCCAACGACAGCAACCAGGACCTGCTGGTGGCGGCCTTGCAGGGGCTGGTGGATCGCTATGGCCTGTCCGGCCAGCGCCTGGGGGAATTCGCCGCGGGGGCGGTGATCAAGCATTCCCGGGATTTCAACCTGGCCCGGGAAAGCCTGCTGTCCACTACCTTGTCGCCACAGACCCCGGCCTACGACGTGCAGCAGGCCTGTGGCACCGGGCTTGAGGCCGCGTTGCTGGTGGCCAACAAGATCGCCCTGGGGCAGATCGAGGTGGGCATTGCCGGTGGCGCCGACACCACCTCCGACGCGCCGATCGGCATCAATGAAGGACTGCGCCGGATCCTGCTCCAGGCCAACCGCGCCAAGGGCAGCGGCAACAAGCTGCGCAGCCTGCTCAAGGTGCGCCCGGGGATGTTGTTCAAGCCGCTGCTGCCGCGCAACGGCGAGCCGCGTACCGGCCTGTCCATGGGCGAGCACTGTGAAGAAATGGCCAAGCGCTGGCACATCAAGCGCCTGGCCCAGGATGAACTGGCCCTGGCCAGCCACCAGCAACTGCAGGCCGCCTATCAGCGCGGCTTTTTCGACGACCTGATCACCCCGTATCGCGGCCTGACCCGGGACAACAACCTGCGGGCCGATGCCAGCCTGGAAAAACTCGCCGGCCTGGGCCCGGCCTACGACCGTCACAACGGCACCCTGACCGCCGGCAACTCGACCCCGCTCACCGACGGCGCCTCGGTGGTGCTCTTGGCCAGCGAAGACTGGGCCGCGGCCAACAACCTGCCGGTGCTGGCCTACCTGCGTACCGGGGAAACCGCGGCGGTGAACTTTGTCGATGGCAGTGAAGGGCTGCTGATGGCCCCGGCCTACGCCGTGCCGCGCATGCTCGCCCGGGAGGGCCTGAGCCTGCAGGATTTCGACTTCTACGAGATTCATGAAGCCTTCGCCGCCCAGGTGCTGTGCACCCTCAAGGCCTGGGAAGACGCGGATTACTGCCGGGAAAAGCTCGGCCTCGAAAGGCCGCTGGGCAGCATCGAGCGCAGCAAGCTCAACGTCAACGGCGGCTCCCTGGGTTGCGGGCATCCCTTTGCCGCCACCGGCGGACGCTTGCTGGCGACCCTGGCCAAGGCGATCCACCAGCGCGGCTCCGGTCGGGGACTGATTTCCGTCTGTGCCGCAGGCGGGCTGGGCATCACCGCCATCGTCGAAAAATAAAATAACCAGGAGACTGCCAATGAGTGTCGTGAGCCTGCAACCCGCCGAGCGTATCTGGCTGAACGCCTACCTGCCGGGGGTGCCCAGCGATATCGAAGCCGACATCGACCGCTACCCGTCGCTGCGGGAAGTGTTTCTCGAACACGTGGACAAGTACCGCCATAGAGTGGCCTACGTCAGCATCGGCACCGAGATGGGCTACGACCTGTGGGAGAAGCGGGTATTCGCCTTCGCCGCCTGGTTGCAATCCAAGGGGGTGAAGAAGGGCGACCGGGTGGCCCTGATGATGCCCAACTGCCTGCAATACCCGATCTGCCTGTTCGGCACCCTGCTGGTGGGGGCGGTGGTGGTCAACGTCAACCCGCTGTACACCGCTCACGAACTGCGGCATCTGCTCAAGGACAGCGGCGCCGAGACCGTGGTGATCTTCGAGAACTTCGCCCACACCCTGGAACAGGCGATGCCGGGCAGCCGACTGAAGAACATCGTGGTGGCGGCCATCGGCGACCTGCTGGGGACCTTCAAGGGCGCGGCGCTGAACTTCGCCCTGCGCCACGTGCAGAAGCAGGTGCCCAAGTTCAACTTGCCGGGCTCGATCCGCTTTCCGGCGCTGATGAAGCTGGCCAGCGTGCTGGAACACCGCCCGGTGGAACTCAAGCAGGACGACATCGCCTTCCTGCAATACACCGGCGGCACCACCGGCGATGCCAAGGGCGCCATGCTCACGCACCGCAACATCCTCGCCAACCTGATGCAGGCCAAGGCCTGGGTCGGCGATCAGCTGGACGAGAATCAGCAGGAAACCAACGTCACCCTGCTGCCGCTGTACCACGTGCTGTCGCTGACGGTGAACTGCCTGATGTTCATGTGCCTGGGCGGGCGCAACATCCTCATCGCCAACCCGCGGGACGTGAAGCGGGTGCAGATGATCCTGCGCAAGGAAAAGTTCAGCGGCATCGTCGGGGTCAACACCCTGTTCAACGGCCTGCTGGAAAACGAAGAGTTTCGTGGCCGGGACTTCTCCGACCTGAAACTGGCCATCGCCGGCGGCATGGCCACCCACACCGCCGTGGCCCGGCGCTGGAAGGAGGTCACCGGGGTGCCGATCATCGAAGGCTACGGCCTGACCGAGTGCTCGCCGGTGGTTAGCATCAGCCCGATCGACATTGCACGCATGCGCGAGGGCGACTTCACCGGGACCATCGGCGTGCCGTTGCCGTCGACCTGGGTGCGTTTCGTGCGTGAGGACGGCGAGCTGGCGGAACTGGGCGAGGAGGGCGAGTTGCAGGTAAGGGGGCCCCAGGTGATGAAGGGCTACTGGCAGCGCCCGGAAGAAACCGCCAAGGTCCTGGACCGCCATGGCTGGCTGTCCACCGGGGACATCGGGGTGATGAACGAACAGGGCTTCATCCGCCTGGTGGACCGCAAGAAGGACATGATCCTGGTGTCCGGTTTCAACGTGTACCCCAACGAGATCGAGGACGTGGTGGCCCTGCATCCGGGGGTGGCGGAAGTGGCGGCGATCGGCGTCGAGGATGGGGTGACCGGGGAGAAGGTGAAGATCTTCGTGGTGCGCAAGGACCCGAACCTGACCCAGGACCAGTTGCTGGCCCACTGCCGCGAGTACCTGACCGGCTACAAGGTGCCGCGCTACGTCGAGTTCCGCACCGAAGAGCTGCCCAAGACCACCGTGGGCAAGGTCCTGCGCCGCGCCCTGCGCTGAACCCCTGAGCGGCCTCGTCGCGGCCGCTGGCGCCGACAGGCCGGCGGTCGTTCCGTAGGAGCCGGCTTGCCGGCGAAGAGGCCGTTGGATAAGGCGTTGCTCTTGAGTACGTCTTCGCTGGCAAGCCAGCTCCTACGACGATGTTGCTGTCGGTGTTGCTGTTGGTGTTACTGGGCTCAGGGGGCGCCAGGGAGGCGCACCTGGCCCGGCTGCAGGCCGAACACTTCGACCCCCTCAGCCGTCGATTGGCCGACGCTCACCGGCAGGCGCTTGGCCGGTTGCTCGGCGCTCGCCCGATATTCCACGCTCATGCCATCGGCGCCGCGCTGGATCGCCGTCGGCGGGATGACGATGGCCTGATCGTTGCGGTAGGTGATGATGGTCAGGCGGGCACTCATGCCCAGGCGCACCCGCTGCAGTTGCTCGCGGGTCAGCTTGGGCACCGCCAGGGTCACCGGGAACTGCGCGCTGGCGCCGCTGGCATCCCCCGGCAGCGCCAGACTGCTGACGATGTCGACCTGGCCCTCAAGGCGTTCGCCGTCAAAGCCGTCACCGAGAATTTCCACGCTCTGGCCCTGGCGCAGCTGGTTGATGTCCAGCTCCGAGACCTTGCTGACGATCTTCAGTTGCTCGATGTTGGCCAGGCCGAACAGCACCTGGCCCTGGCCGACCTTGCTCCCGGTCTGTACCGGGCCCGAGTTCGCCGCCGAAGCGATGGCCGTCAGGTTGACCCCCGGCGCCGGGACCACGATGCCGGCAAACGGGGCGATCACGTCCTTGCCCGCCAGCAGGGCCTGCAGGGCTTGGTACTTGACCGTGGCATTGGTCAGTTCCATCTCGGCAATCTGCCGGTATTCACCCTTGCCCTGATCCAGCGCCTGTTGCAGCTCACCCTGGGCCGCCGTCAGGTCCAGGCGCTGGCTCTGCAGCTGTTGCTTGAGATCGTCCAGCTCGTTGCGTGGAATGATGCCCCGGGCAAACAGGCTCTGGCTTTCGCTGAGCTTGCGCTCGGAATTGCTCACCGCCATCTGCGAGGCACGCAAGCTGCGCCGGGCCCGGGTCACCAGGGCGCTGCTGTCCCAGTTCTGCAGTTCCCCAACGCTGCGCCGGGCCTTGAGCTGGGCCGACAAGGCTTCGCGCAACTGGATCTCGATCAGGCTGGGGTCCATTTTCAGCAACGTCTGGCCGGCCTCCACCCGCTGGCCCTGTTCCACCAGGTTGGCCAGGACGTTGCCGTCGAACGGCGCCGTCAGGCTGATGGTGCGCTGGGGCTCGATCTTGCCCACCAGGCCGATCTGATGAATCAGCGGCGCGGGGCTGACGTCTATCCAGCGGCCGGTTTGCGCCGCCGAGTCGGCCGGGGCGCGGTAACCGGTGAAGGCCACGCCGGCCACCGCCAGCACCAGCAGGGCCGTGCCGCCTTGCAGGCAGCGCTTGCGCCAGTTGTTCTGCTCAGAAGTCGTTGAGCGCAATGTCCCAGGTCTCCAAGGTCGTGCCCAGGGTCAGATCCAGCTGGGTCTGGGCGTTGAGGTAGGCAATCAGTGCATTGAGGCGGGCGTTTTCACTGGTGCGCAAATCGCTTTCGTAACTCAGCACCTGGAAGTTACTGGAGCGCCCGGCGCTGAGCTTTTCCCGCTCGATCTCCAGCTTGCGCCGGGACAGGTCCACGGCGCGCTGGGCGATCTCGTACTGGCGCCAGCGGGTGCCCAGGTCGCGCACCACGTCACTGACGCTACGCTCCAGGGCCTGGCGCGCATCGGCCAGCACCAGGGCCTGGTTTTCCACGTCGACCCGGGCATGCACCTCGGCCTGACGGGTGCTCAAGTCGCCGATGGGAATCTGCACCTGGACGCCGGCATAGCTATCCCAGGTCCGTCCCGCGCCGTTGCCGCCGTCGTTGTCGTAGCGGTTGCGCACCTGATTGGCGCCGGCCACCAGGGACACATCCCAGCGGCTCTGGTCCTTGGCGATGATCAGGTTGAGGTCGGCCTGCTGGCTGCCCAGCAAGGTCGCCAGGTAGGTGGGTTGCTGGATCTGCGCCAGACGCAGGGCGTCCTGCTGGTCGATGCTGACTTTCGCCGCTTGCAGGCCGTCGCTGGCGCGGATCCGGGTCGACAGGTCCAGGGCCAGCAGGCGCAGCAGCGACAGGCGGTTGATGTCCACCTGGTTGCGGGCCTCTTCCACCCCCAGTTCCTGGGTGGCGATGTCGGCTTCGGTCTGCACGATCTCGAACTCGGCCATGCGCCCGGCGGCGATCAGCGCCTTGTTCACCTGGAGCAGGGCATTGGCGCGCTTGAGGGCGTCCTCGACGATCGCCAGCTGTTGCTGGGCCCGCAGCAGTTCGCGGTAGGCGCCGATGATGTCGCTGATGGTCTGCGCCACGTTGGCCTTGAGGTTGAGGCGGTAGGCTTGTTCGTTGATCCGCGCCAGACGCAGCGGCGCGGTGGTCACGTCCCAGCCGGCGCCCTTGAGCAGCGGCTGGATGATCGACAGGTCGAGGCCGTCGCGGCGGTAGTAGCCGGCCCGATTGGCCTGGCTCAGTTCCTGGTGCCAGGCCATGTTCAGCCGTGTGCCGTATTCCCCCAGCAGGCTGGAGCTGGGGGTGAGGGTGGTGTTGCGCACCCCGTCGTTGCTGCCCTTGTTGGCCCGGTAGGTGCCGCTGAGTAGCAGCTTGGGGTTGAAGGCGTCCTCCGACACCCGCAGGTCGAACTTCTGCGCCACCCGCTGCAGGTAGGCGCTGCGGATGCCGCGGTTGTTGCGCAGGCCCAGGTAGACCGCATCGGCCAGGGTCAGCTCGGTCTGCTGCTGGCTCAGCAGCGCGCTGCGCTCGTAGGCGCTGCGCAGGGTCGGGGCCGATGCCTGGCGGGCCACGTCCATGTCCCGGGAGCCGGCCTGGCCCAGGGGGCTGAGCAGGCACAGCAGCAAGAGCGCGACGCGTTGGCGATCATTCATCTCGCAGCGCCTCCACCGGTTGCAGGCGCGAGGCCGCGACGGCCGGGTACAGGCCGAAGAACAAGCCGATCAGCAGGGTGCTGCCGATGCCCAGGGGCAGGGAGGCGCCGGCCAGGGAAAACTGCCAGCCGGAGAGGCGGGCATAGAGGTAGGCGGCGCTCATGCCCAGCACCGCACCGGACAGCGCACCGACGGCGGTCAGGGTCACCGCCTCAAGCAGGAACAGATTGCGGATGTCCCGGCGCCGGGCGCCCAGGGCCATGCGGATGCCGATTTCCCGGCGCCGCTCGGAGACGTTCATCAGCATCACGTTCATCACCCCGACGCCGCCGCCCACCAGGGAGATGCCGCCCAGGGCCATCAGCAGGTAACCGAAGGTGCGGCTTTGCCGGGTCATGCCGTCGATGATCTTTTGCGGCACCTGCACCTCGACGCTGCGCCCGGGCAACTGTTGCTTCAAGGCGTCGCCCAGGGCCACGGCCAGCCGGTTCATGTCCTGGGCCGGTGCCGCGCGGGCGATCAGGTTGCTGATCTGCGGGCTTGAGGAAATCCGCCGCATGCCTTCCAGGGGGATGAACAGGGATTCGTTGGTCTGCACCGGGATCAGCACCGCCGCCGGTTGCCGGGCGAGGATGCCGATCACCTGGAACAGGTAGTCGTTGATGCGAATCCGCTCGCCCAGGCGCAGCGGGTCGTGGGGCGTGCTCAGGGCTTCGGCGACCTGTGCCCCGACCACCGCGTAGGTTTGCCCGCTGTCGAACTCCGAGAGGAAGCGCCCTTGCAGCACCTGCAGGCGCATGGCGCTGGCCAGGGATGGGGTGCTGCCCACCAGGTTGGCGTTGCTGGAGCGTCCGCGGTACACCACCGGCCCGCTGAACAGCGCCACCGGAGCGATGTCCAGCAACTGCGGCAGGGCCTGGTGCAAGGCCGCCAGGTCGAGGAGCGGCGGCATCGGCGCGCGACTGGCCGAGGAATCGGGAAACTGCACCGCCAGGGTATCGGTGCCCATGTCCTGGAAGATCGCCGCGGCGTCCTCGGCGGCGTTGTGGCCGATGTTGATCAGGGCCACCACCGATGAGCTGCCGATGACGATGCCCAGCAGGGCCAGGATCGAACGCTTGCCCAGGGTGCGCAGGCTGATGAAGGCCTCGTGCAGCAGCTGGCTGGCGCTCTGTTCGACCTGAAGGCTCATGCCGGGCAGACCTCCTGCACCACGCCGTTGGTGACGCGGATCTGCCGCTCCAGGCGCTGGGCGATGCCCGGGTCGTGGGTGACGATGATCAGGGTCACCTGGCGTTCGCGGTTCAGCGCCAGCAGCAGGTCCATGATGTCCTGGGCGGTGTGGCTGTCGAGGTTGCCGGTGGGTTCGTCGGCGAGGATCACCGACGGCTCGCCCACCAGGGCCCGGGCGATCGCCACCCGCTGGCGCTGGCCGCCGGAGAGGTCGGCGGGACGGTGCGCGGCGCGTTGCCCGAGGCCCACCTGGTCGAGCATGTGCTGGGCGCGCTCCAGGGATTCGCGCCGGGCCACGCCGCGATAGCTCAGGGGCAGGGCGACGTTGTCCAGGGCGCTGAGGCGCGGCAGCAGGTTGAAGCTCTGGAACACGAAGCCGATCTGCCGGTTGCGGATGGCCGCCAGTTGGTCGGGACTGGCGCGGAAGATATCGTGGCCGGCGAAGCGGTATTCGCCGCAGTCGGGCAGGTCCAGCAGACCGAGGATATTGAGCAGGGTGCTCTTGCCGGAGCCCGAGGCGCCGAGAATGGCGCAGCTTTCGCCGGTGTCGATGGACAGGGAAACGTTCTTGAGAATGTGGAGCGGTTGCTCCGCCAGCCGATAGCTCTTGCCTATGCCTTGCAGGGAGATAAAACCTGGGTCGATTATAGTCGCTGTCATCGCTTACCGCGCCGGCTGGCTCGACTGCATGCTTGAACATCCACGGTACACAGGCGTCCCGTAGCGCGGGGTCCAGGGGCAAGGCCAAGCTCTGGTTTTTATTTATTGTTTTAAAAAATTGTTTGAATAGTAACTGCGTTCATCTTGCCGCGCCAGCTGTCTGAACCGGGTAATTGCGGGCTTTTTTCGGGACTTTTCCGCCAGGAACCCGCGGGTCACAAAACGGCCTCGGGCCGCTGGGGACGTCCCTCGGGCGCTTGCTTTTAGGGCTTCTCGCGGGTATAAAAAATCAAATTTTTTTTTAAAACACTGTTCGAACGGTCAGTTTTTCACCCAGCAAAGGTTAGTCCTACATGGTCGCCAAGAAACTCAGTGCCCCCAATGTCACCAAGACCCGACTGCTGGAAGCGACCGAGGCATTGTTCATCAAGTACGGCTACGACGCCGTGCTGCTGCGTCAGATCACCGAGCGCGCCAAGGTCAACCTGGCGGCGGTGAACTACCACTTCGGCGACAAGGACTCGCTGATGAAGGCCCTGTTGATGCAACGCCTGGGGCCGCTCAACGATCAGCGCCTGGAACTGCTGGCCAAGTGCGAGGAGCAGGCCGAGGGCCCGCTGGATTGCGAAACCCTGCTGGGGGTGCTGTTCGCCCCGGCCATGGGCCTGGAACGCAGTGATGCAAGCGGTGGCCTGGAAGGCCGCTCGTTCATTCGTTTCCTGGGGCGGGTGTACAGCGATACCTCGCCCTTCATTCAGGAATACCTCAAGGAACACTACCAGCCGGTGTTCGAGCGCTTCTTCAAGGCCTTTGCCCTGGCGCTGCCGGACCTGCCGCGCAACGAACTGGGGGTGCGCCTGCAGTTCGCCCTCAAGGCGATTTCCGGGGTCATGGCCGGCACCGAACTGCGCCTGCTGATGCAGGCGATGAGCCTGGGGCGTCCGGCCACCGACGCCGAAGTCATGGCCAAGCTGATCAGCTTGGTGTCGGCGGCGATTCGCGCGCCCATGCAGGACCCCGACTCCGAGCAGGCCCTGCAGAAGGTCTTGAACACCCAGCGCCTGATTCGTCAGCACAGCCAGTCCCAGGTCGGCATGGTCCCCGCCTGAGGGACCGCCGCTCCTGCCAGCAGCGCACAGTGCCGGCAGGAGTGGCAGCGTCATTCGAACCATCAATATTGCTCAAGGCCGCCGCCGCCATCTGCTAGGTTCTGCTCCTCGCATCGACCCTGGAGCGCCCGGCATGACTTCCTATCAACAGCATCTTCTGGCCGTCAACGGAATCGAACTCAGTGTCCAGGTCGCCGGACCCGAGCACGGAGTCCCGGTGTGGCTGCTGCATGGCTTTCCCGAGTGCTGGTACTCCTGGCGCCATCAGGTGCCGGCCCTGGTGCAGGCCGGGTTTCGCGTGTTCGTGCCGGAGATGCGCGGTTACGGCCGCAGTTCGGCGCCGCAGGCGCTGGAGGCCTACGATCTGTTGACCCTGTGCGCGGACATCCAGCAGGCCATGGACGCCTTTGGTCATCAGCGGGTGTGCATGGTCGGTCACGACTGGGGCGCCCCGGTGGCCTGGCACCTGGCGCTGTTGGAGCCGCAGCGGGTGGCGGCGCTGGTGACCCTTTCGGTGCCCTTTGCCGGACGCCCGAAACGCCCGGCCAGCGAGATCATGCGCGAGGTGCATGGCGGCCACTTCAACTACATCCTCTACTTTCAGCAGCCCGGGGTGGCCGAGGCGGAACTGGACGCCGACATCGACGCCAGCCTGCGGTTGTTCATGGGCAATGTGCAGGCCTTGCTCGAGCCCAAGCCGGCCGACGCCCGCCTGTTCGACGGGGTGACGCTGCCAACGGGGCTGCCGCAGTGGTGTAGCGAGGAGGACTTCCAGGTCTATCGCCAGACCTTCGCCGGGCGCGGCTTTCGCGGTGCCCTGAACTGGTACCGCAACTTCGAACGCACTTGGCAGCGCACCGAGTTCCTGGCTCAGGCCCGGGTGCAGCAGCCGACCCTGTTCCTGCTCGGCGACCGTGATCCGGTGGGCGTGCTCGAAGCCCATACCCTCAAGCGCATGCCCGGCCAGGTGGCCGACCTTGAACAGCACCTGCTGAGCGACTGCGGACACTGGATCCAGAATGAGCAGCCGCAGCGGGTCAATGCCCTGTTGCTGGATTTTCTGCAGCGACGGTTGACCTAGAGAACCCGCCCGCCAGGCGCTGGCTGGCCAGCGAGTGCAAGGCGGCGATCCCTGTTCGCCGGCAAGTCGGCTCCCACGGCGCCGGATGCTGCCGCTGAAGGAGGCTGGTCAACCGAG
Organism: Pseudomonas sp. 3MA1; assembly: GCF_029237275.1. Lineage (NCBI taxonomy): Bacteria > Pseudomonadati > Pseudomonadota > Gammaproteobacteria > Pseudomonadales > Pseudomonadaceae > Pseudomonas > Pseudomonas sp. 3MA1. Next base: position 294,417 of record NZ_JAACFX010000006.1, read on the forward strand.
CATTTCGCGCATCCGGTGCCAGAGCATGCCCAGGGCCAGCAGCGGTGCGCGCAGCGCGGGGCCGCCGGGGAAGGTCAGGTGCGGTACTGCGCCGAACACGTCCAGGCCGCGGCTGTGGCCAGCCTGGATCGCCTCGGCCAGCAACCGGGCAGTCCAGTGGGTAACGTTCAGGCCATGCCCGGAGTAGCCCTGGGCGTAATACACATTGGGGTACTGCGGCAGGCGCCCGACCTGGGGGAAGCGGTTGGCGGTGATGCCGATCTTGCCGCCCCACTGGAAGTCGATGGCCACATCCCCCAACTGCGGGAACACCTTGAGCATTTTCGGCCGCATGTAGGCGGCGATATCCGCCGGGTCGCGCCCGGAGTAATGGCAGGCACCGCCGAACAGCAGGCGCCGGTCCGCCGTGAGTCGGTAGTAGTCCAGGCCGACTTTCTGGTCGCACAGCGCCAGGTTCTGCGGGATCAGCGCGGCGGCGCGCTCTTCGCCCAAGGGCTCGGTGGCGATGATGTAGCTACCCGCCGGCAGGACCTTGCCACTCAGGCGCGGTTCCAGTCGCTCCAGGTGGGCGTTGCAGCCGAGCACCAGGCTGGCGGCGCGCACGGTGCCGGTGGCGCAACGCACCTCGACCCGCTGGCCGTGAACCAGCTCCAGCACCGGGCTGTGTTCGAAGATCCGCACCCCCAGGGAGGCGGCGACTCGCGCTTCGCCCAGTACCAGCTTGAGCGGATGCAAATGCCCCGAGCCCATGTCCACCAGGCCCCCGGCATACACCGAGGAGGCCACCACCTGTGCCATGTCCTGGGGCGCCACCAGGCGGGTCGGGTGGCGGTAGCCCAGGCTTGCCAGGTGATCCTGCTCGGCCTGGAACGCGGCGAACTGGGCCCGGGTATTGGCCAGCTCGCAGAAGCCCCAGCGCAGGTCGCAGTCGATGCCGTGTTCGGCGATGCGCTGGCGCACCAGCTCCACCGAGTCGATCCCGGCGCGTTCCAGGTATCTGACCCCATCCTGGCCGACGTAGCGGGCAAAGCCGCTGACGTCATGGCCAATGCCGCGGATCAGTTGGCCGCCGTTGCGCCCACTGGCGCCCCAGCCGATGCGCCGGGCCTCCAGGAGGATCACCGACAGCCCGCGCTGGGCCAGCTCGATGGCGGTGTTGACCCCGGTGAAACCACCGCCGATGACACACACATCGGCCTCCAGCTCAGCATTGAGGGCCGGGTAGCCGGGCAGCGGCCCGGCCGAGGCGGCGTAGTAGGAGTGGGCATGCTCGCTGGCGCTGCCCGAAAGGTTTGGCTGAATCATTTGTTGGACTTCACTTTGCTCCAGGAACGGGTCATCAAGCGCATGATGGCCGGCGACTGGGTGCTGGAGATGTACAGCTTGTCGAGGACTTCCTGAGGTGGATAGACCTCGGGGTTATGCACCAGCTCGGCGTCCATGTACGGCTGCGAGGCCGGGTTGGGGTTGGCGTAGCCGACGTAGGCGCTGACCTTGGCGATCACTTGCGGGTCCAGCAGGTAGTTGATGAAGGCGTGGGCCTCCTTGACGTTGCCGGCATCGGCGGGAATCGCGAGCAGGTCGAACCACAGGTTGCTGCCTTCCTTGGGGATCGAGTAGGCGATGTTCACCCCGTTCTTGGCTTCCTTGGCCCGGTTGGCGGCCTGGAACACGTCCCCGGAGTAACCGAAGGCGATGCAGATATCACCGTTGGCCAGGTCCGAGACGTACTTGGAGGAGTGGAAGTAGGTGATGTACGGGCGCAGGGTCAGCAGCTTGGCCTCGGCTTTTTTGTAGTCCTCGGGTTTTTCGCTGCGCGGGTCCAGGCCCAGGTAGTTGAGCACCGCCGGGAACACCTCATCCGGCGAGTCCATCATCGACACCCCGCATTGCTGCAGTTTCTTCAGGTTTTCCGGCTCCAGCAGCACCGCCCAGGAGTCGATGTGGTCGATGCCCAGCACCTGCTTGACCTTGTCGACGTTGTAGCCAATGCCGTTGGTGCCCCACAGGTAGGGCACCGAATACTGGTTGCCGGGGTCGTTCTGCTCCAGCAGGGCCAGCAGCTTGGGGTCCAGGTTCTGCCAGTTGGGCAGTTGCGAGCGGTCCAGCTTGAGGAACGCGCCGGCTTTGACCTGGCGCGCCAGGAAATGGTTGGAGGGCACCACCACGTCGTAGCCGGTGCGCCCGGCCAGCAACTTGCCCTCCAGGGTTTCGTTGGAGTCGAACACGTCGTAGATCACCTTGACCCCGGTCTTGCCCTGGAAGTCGGCGAGGGTGGTCTGGCCGATGTAGTCGGTCCAGTTGTACACGCTGACACTGGGTTGTGCCTGGACGGCGGTGCTCATCAAGGCCGCCAGTGCTGCCGGGATCACTGCTTGCAAAAGACGCATATCGACACCTCTTCGGGTTGTTTTTATTGATTGCAGACGCTGGGGAAATCAGACGCTGAGCAGCAGGAACTCGCGTTCCCAGGAGCTGATCACGCGCTTGAAGTTCTCGTGTTCGGCGCGCTTGACCGCCACATAGCCACGGACGAACTTGCGCCCCAGGTACTGCTCGATGGTCGGGCAGTCCTCCATGTGCGCCAGGGCGTCCTCGATGGTGATCGGCAGGCGCAGGTTGCGGCGTTCATAGGCCCGGCCTTCCACCGCGGCGCTGGGCTCGATGCCCTCGACCATGCCCAGGTAGCCACACAGCAGGCTGGCGGCGATGGCCAGGTAAGGGTTGGCATCGGCGCCGGGGAGGCGGTTTTCCACGCGCATGGCTTCCGGGCTGGCAGTCGGCACGCGCAGGCCGACGGTGCGGTTTTCCTCGCCCCATTCGACGTTCACCGGGGCCGAGGTGTCTGGCAAAAAGCGGCGGAACGAGTTGACGTTGGGGGCGAACATCGGCAGCAGCTTGGGGATGTACTTCTGCAGGCCGCCGATGTGGTGCAGGAACAGCTGGCTCTTGTTCCCCTGTTCATCGACGAAGATCGGCTTGCCGGTGGCGATGTCGACCACGCTCTGGTGCAGGTGCATGGCGCTGCCGGGCTCGTCGGCCACAGGCTTGGCCATGAAGGTGGCGGTGACGTTGTGCTTGAGCGCCGCCTCGCGCAGGGTGCGCTTGAACACGGTGATCTGGTCTGCCAGGTCCAGGGCGTCGCCGTGGCGGAAGTTGATTTCCATCTGCGCCGGGCCGTCTTCGTGGATCAGCGTGTCCAGGTCCAGGCCCTGGGCTTCGCACCAGTCATAGACGTCTTCGAACAGCGGATCGAACTCGTTGGCGGCGTCGATGGAGAACGACTGGCGACCGCTTTCGGCGCGACCGGAGCGGCCCAGCGGGGCCTTGAGCGGCAGGTCCGGGTCTTCGCAGCGCTGGGTCAGGTAGAACTCCATTTCCGGGGCGACGATCGGCTGCCAGCCCTTGTCGGTGTACAGCTGCAAGACCTTTTTCAGCACGTTGCGCGGCGACAGCTCGATGGGGTTGCCGAACTTGTCGAAGGTGTCGTGGATGACGATGGCCGTGGGCTCGATGGCCCAGGGCACCAGGTAGATCGATGACGAGTCGGGGCGGCAGACCATGTCGATGTCCGCCGGGTCCAGCAGTTCGTAGTACAGGTCGTCGTCGACAAAATCCCCGGTTACCGTTTGCAGCAGGACACTTTCCGGCAGGCGCATGCCGCGCTCATGCAGGAACTTGTTGGTGGGCGCGATCTTGCCGCGGGCAATGCCGGTCAGGTCGCTGACCACGCACTCGACTTCGGTAATCTTGTGATCTTTCAGCCAGGAGGACAGCTGATCGAAAGGGGCGTTCATAAAGACCTCGATGATTGTTCTTGTCTGCTCCGAGGTGAGCGGGAGTATCCCGGCAAGGCTTCCCCTGCGGCGCATTGGCGACTATCTTGGGCGAGCCTTGTTGTTCCATCTATCCACTTTAAGCAGCACCAAAGCGCACCAAAAGAGTGCGCAAGGTCCCCCCGATGACAGCGTCCAATCCGCTTCAGGTTCAAGCGTTCAACACCTTCGATGTCGCCGAGCAGATCCGTGCCACCCCGGGTTGGGTGCAGCACTACCAGCAGATGTCCCCCGGGCATTTCAATGGCCTGGTGCGCTACCTCGACCTGCAGGGCGTGGAGATCTACGAGGAGCGCATGAACACCCGGGTCGAGCAGAATTTCAGCGCCCCGCAAGGCGCCCTGGCGTTCTGTTTCGATCGCAGCGACAACGCCCTGTACGTGCTCAACGGCGAGAGCCGCAACATCTGGATCACCCCGGAGAACTACCAGGAAGTGGCGGTGGTGTTCGGCCCCGAGTTTGTAAAGGGCCAGGGCCTGGGGCTGGAACGCCTCGACGGCCTGTTCATGGCGCCGCTGGGCAGCCAGCAGAACGCGCTGTTCTGCCGCTGGCTGAGCGCCACCTTGACCCGCCTGTCCCAGGCCCTCGATCCCCCCAGCCGCGAGGCCTTGACCCAGCAATTGCTCGACGATTGCCTGTACATCCTCGACAACGCCTGCGCGCGCCTGGACCCCGGAGGCCTGCAACGGCGCAGCGAGGAGCGGGTGATCATGCAGCGGGTGGCGCAATGGGCGGCCGACATGCCCGAGGAAACCCTCAATCTGCTGGAGCTGTCCCAGGTGGCCGGGGTTTCCCTGCGCCAGTTGCAGAGCGCGTTCAAGGCCTTTGCCGGCATGGCGCCGAGCCAGTGGCTGCGCCTGCGCCGGCTCAACAGCGCCCATCGCGAACTGCTTGGCCGCCAGCCCTCGGAAACCACCGTGGCCGAAGTGGCGATGCGCTGGTCGTTCTGGCACCTGGGGCGGTTTTCCAGCAGCTACCGGGCGCTGTTTAAGGAGCTGCCCAGCGAAACCCTGAAGCGTCGCCCGAGCTGATCGGCCCCCTGGCCGAAGGCGCTGGCTGGCCTGAGCCTTCGTCTGCACCGGCCAAGCGACGCCTGCGGGTGCTGGGTTCGCGAAAGCGCGGGCAGCGCTCTATGCTCGCGGGGAGCTGTCTGCCGGGTGGGCGCGTCATGATTGAAACCATCGATCTGAGCAACGCCGCCGCAGCCTTGGGCGTCGGCATGCTGGTGGGCCTGGAGCGCGAGCGGCGCAAAGGCCAGGGCCCCCAGCGCAACTGTGCCGGGTTGCGCACCTTTGCCATCACCGCGCTGCTGGGGTTCATCGGCCAGCGGGTGGGCGGCACGCTGTTGCTGGCCACGCTGGCCGTGGCGGTGGCCGCCCTGGTAACCGTGGCCTATTGGCGCACCGAAGAAGAGGACCCGGGGGTCACCAGCGAAGTGGCGCTGCTGGCGGTGCTGGTCCTCGGGGCCTTGTGCGGCTCGGCCCCGGAGCTGGCACTGGCGATTGCCGTGGTCATGACCGCGTTGTTGGCCTATCGGCAGACGCTGCATGATTTCGTGCGCAGTCAGTTGAGCGACCGGGAAATCGCCGATGGCCTGACGCTGCTGGTGGCGGCGCTGGTGATCCTGCCCCTGACGCCGGATCGTTTCATCGGCCCCTATGCGGCGTTCAACCTGCGCACCATCGGCACCCTGACCGTGTTGCTGATGGCGGTGGGGGCCCTGGGCCACGTCGCGGTGCGCACCCTGGGCGCCCACTACGGCTACGCCCTCAGTGCCGTGGCCTCGGGATTCGTCTCCAGCACCCTGACCATCGCCTCCATGGGCCAGCGGGTCGCCAGGGCGCCCCGGCAGGTCAGGGTGCTGGCCGCCGCGGCGCTGCTGTCCAACCTGGCCACGGTGACCCAGATCGGTCTGATCCTGGCGACGGTCGATCACGCACTGCTGCAGGCCATGTGGCTGCCCCTGGTGCTGGGGGGCGTCAGCACCGCGTTGTATGCCGCTGGCCTGGTGTTTCCCCGCGGCGAACCCGGCAGCGTCGAGCCGCTCGCCGACAAGGGCGCGTTCAATCCCAAGCTGGTCTTGATCGTGGCCCTGAGCATGAGCGCCATTACCTTCGCGTGCTCGCTGATGCTCAATTACTTCGGGCAGCCGGGGCTGATGTTGAGCGCTTTGATCAGCGGCTTTGCCGATGCCCATGCGTCCACCGCGTCGATTGCTGCACTGGTCAAGTCCGGGCAACTGCCCGGCAGTGCCATCGGCAGCGCGGTGATGCTGGCGGTCAGCAGCAACTCCCTGAGCAAGTGCGTGCTGGCGGCCCTCAGCGGCGGCTGGCGCTTTGCGCTGTACGTCGTGCCCGGACAAGCGCTGCTGACCCTGGCGATGTGGGTCGGTGTCTGGCTGCAATAAGCGGCTGCAAGGTGCGAAAAAATGCCGCGACGCCTGATAAAGATCAACTCGTCCCGGGCCATGGCGCGCAGTCTTGAATGACCCCCCTTGCGGTTTCTTCAAGCTTCAGTGCCGAGGTGATCCATGTCGCAAACCCCGCGTTTACTCTTGATCGCGCCCCAGCAGATGCAGCGCACGCCGGCTTTCGAGCGCACCGAGCAGCTGGCCCTGGCCATGCAACTGCCGGTGCATATCGTCGCCCTGGATCATTTGCAGGCCCTGACGCTGGCCGGGCTGTTCCAGAGCCATGAGGCCGAGCAGTTGCAGGCGGCCTACCTGGAACAACACCGGCAATGGCTGGAGCAGCAGGCGCAAGGGATGCGCGAGCGAGGCCTGCAGGTGACCTGCGAAGCGCGCTGGGTCAGCCAGGCGTATCAGGAGATCTTGCTGTTCGCCAATGAAATGCCCCTGGCCCTGATCATCAAGGACGCCCATGCCGAGTCGGCGATGCGGCGGATCTTCTATACCCCGCTGGACTGGCAGCTGCTGCGCGATTTTGCCCTGCCGGTGCATCTGGTGACCGAAGCCCGGCACCCACGGCCACACCGGGTGCTGGCCATCATCGATGTGCTGCGCAGCGAAGAGCAGGACCTGCAGTTCAACGATCAGATCGTCGACGCGGCGGTCCAGCTGGCCGAGCAGTGCGAGGCCGAGCTGGACCTGTTGCACGTGTATGACTGGGTGGCGGTCTACGCCAAGGACACCGGCGTTGGCGCGCTGTCCCTGGCCAGCGGTTTGTATGAAGCCCTGGGGACGGCGCAACGCGACGTCTATCGCTCCCTGGCCGAGCGCCACGGCGTGCCCCCGGAACGCAGTCACTTCATGGAGGGCATGCCGTTGCAGCAAATCTGCCGCTTCGCCGAGGAGCATCAGAGTGACGTGATCGTCATGGGCACCACCCAGCACCGCGGCCTGCACAAGCGCCTGGGCAGCACCGCCGAACACCTGCTGTTGCAGGCCCCCTGCAGTATCTGGGCGGTCAAGCCGCCGCGTGACCCCCAGCCATGAGCCGCACCTGGCCACGCCGGTTGCGGGCCGGCGTGGCGCCAAGGTTCAGAGGAGCAGGCGATGCACCACCTGATGGGGATCATCCGGGTCGGTGTGGGTGGTGAAACCTAGGTGCGCGGCCAGCTCGCGCATGGGCTGGTTGTTCACGCTGTCCACCGAGTACATCTGCACGAACCCATGCTGGCGGGCCGCGCGGATCAGATGCGTCATCAGCAATGATCCCAGGCCCAGATGCTGCCATTGATCGGCCACGGTAATGGCGCACTCGCATTCATCGCTGGAGGTGGCGGCGTAGCGGCTGACACCGATTTCGATCAACTGGCCCTGTTCATGCACCAGGGCGATGTAGGCCAGGCGATGCTTGCCGTCGACATCCATCAACTGGTCGAGCATGGCGGCGTCGGGCTCCTTGACCTGCGCCAGAAACCGCATGTGTCGCGATTGCGGGGACAAGCGCTTGATAAAGTTGTACTCGCGCTCGCGGTCTTTCTCGGCCAGGGGCCGTATCAGCACATGGCGGCCGTCATTGAGCGCCTCGATCCAGTGCAGGCCGGTCACGGCGCCATAGGCCGCAGCGGCCTGATCGTTGTGTTCCTTGATGCTGAACATGGGGCGATCCTCTGGGGATGATGAAGGGGGAGGCCGCGGCCCGGGGTCGCGCGGTCACTATCCTTTACCGCGGTTGCCCGGTGCAGGATCTGATCTGGATCAGATGCGCTTCACCGGCTCGGCGAGTGACTGCCGGCGCGGCCTTAACCCGAGGCTTTGTGATTTTTGTCAAATCGGCGGCCCGCGCGGCGCGCATCATCGGCGCATCGGCTCGGGTATCCCGTGTCGTTGCCCAGTGCGCCGCCCGGGAGGTGCCCATGTCCACACTGCAACGCGTGTTGTTGATCGCACCCACCGCCCTGTCGCGCACACCGGCGTTCGACCGGGCCAGTGCCCTGGCCCGGGCCATGGGCGCCAGTTTGCACATCGTCGCCTTCGACTTCATCGAAGTGTTGGAGGTCGCCGGGCTGTTCGATCACCAGGCCATGGCCCAGGCCCGGGAAGGCTACCTGCAGGTGCATCGGCAGTGGCTGGAACAGCAGGCCCGCTTCGAGCGGGCCAACGGCCTGCGGGTGACCACCGAAGTGCTGTGGGCCAAGGCCCGGCTGCAGGACATCCTCGATTACGTGAGCGACTACCACCCGGACCTGGTGGTCAAGGATGCCCAGCCCGTGCCCACCCTGCGGCGCATTTTCTACAAGCCCCTGGACTGGTTGCTGCTGCGCGACCTGCGCCAGCCGCTGCACCTGGTGACCGACAGCCGGCATCCCTTGCCGTTGAAGGTGCTGGCCGCCCTGGATCTGTCTCACCTGGAATACCTGACCCAGGGCCTGAACCAGCGCATTCTGCAGATGGGCGCGACCCTGGCCAGCACCTGCGGCGCCCGGGTGCACCTGCTGAACGTGGCGGACTGGGCCACGGAAAATGCCACCGGCCTGCCCATCTACAGTCCTGACAACGACCTCAGCATGCGCGAGGCGGTGAACGACGCGCAGCAAGAAGCGTTCGAGACGCTGGCCGAGCGCTACGCCATCGCCCCGGAGCTCTGTCATCGCCTGGAAGGCGTGCCGCACCAGGTCATCGCGCGCTTTGCCGCCGACCACGACTTCGACCTGATAGTCCTCGGACGCGTGCATCGCCGGGGCCTGCAACGCTTTGTCGGCGGCAGCGCCGAGCAACTGCTGTACCACACCCCCTGCAGCCTGATGCTGGTGGAGCCCCAGGAATGAGGGCCGGCCATGCCCCGGGACCTTGCCCGACACGAGGGAGATGGATATGCGCCTGAGCTTTCTCGGTGCCGCCGGCACCGTCACCGGCAGCAAATACCTGGTGCAGCACGAGGGCCGGCATGTGCTGGTGGATTGCGGGCTGTTCCAGGGCTACAAGCAGCTGCGCCAGCACAACTGGGAAGCCTTCGGCCTGCCGCTGCGCGAGTTGGACGCCATCGTGCTGACCCATGCTCACCTGGATCACAGCGGCTACCTGCCGCTGCTGGTGCGCAACGGCTACCGCGGACCGGTGTATGCCACCGCCGCCACCTGCGAGCTGGCCAAGATACTGCTGCGCGACAGCGCAAGACTGCAGGAAGAGGAGGCGGCCTACGCCAACCGCCACGGTTTCTCCAAACATGCCCCGGCGTTGCCGCTGTACACCGAGCGCGATGCCGAGCAGGCCCTGAAACTCCTGCATCCGCTGCAATTGCAGCATCGGGTGGAAGTGGTGCCGGGGCTGCATGTCCAATTACGCGGCGCCGGGCACATTCTCGGCGCCGCCTCGGTCCAGGTGGACGCCGCGGGCACCAGTGTGGTGTTTTCCGGTGATCTGGGCCGCATGCAGGACCCGCTGATGTTCGCCCCCGAAAGCATCGAGCAGGCCGACTACCTGCTGGTGGAGTCGACCTACGGCGACCGTCTGCATCCCCGGGACGACCCGGAGCAGCAGCTGGCCGATGTCATCAACCGTACCGCCGCGCGTGGCGGCATCACCCTGGTGCCGTCCTTTGCCGTGGGGCGCGCGCAGTTGCTGATGTATCACCTGTATCGCCTGCGCCAGCGCCAGGCAATTCCCGATCTGCCGATCTACCTCAACAGCCCCATGGCCACCGACACCACCCATCTGTACCAGCGTTTTCGCAGTGAGCACCGATTGTCCCGGGAGGAATGCGAAGGCATGTGCCATGTCGCGCGCATCGTGCGCAGCACCCAGGAGTCCATGGCCCTGGACCAACTCAACAGTCCGGCGGTGATCATCGCCGCCAGCGGCATGGCCACCGGCGGCCGGGTGCTCTATCACCTGAAGGTGCTGGCGCCCGATCCGGCCAACAGCCTGCTGTTTCCCGGGTTCCAGGCCGGTGGCACCCGTGGCGCGCAGATCATCGCCGGTGCCGAGTCGGTGCGCATCCATGGCCGGGAAGTGCTGATCCGCGCCGAAGTCACGGCCATGCAGAGCCTTTCGGCCCACGCCGACGCCGACGAGATCATGCAATGGCTGCGGGGCTTCAAGCGTGCGCCGAAGCACACCTATGTGATCCACGGCGAGGCCAATGCCGCCGACACCTTGCGCCGGCGTATCAGCCTGGAACTGGGCTGGTCGGTGTCGGTGCCGGAATACCGCGACAGCGTGGAGCTGGAGCCTGGCTCGGCGGCCTAATCCCTGGCCGGGTTCTGGCAGCCCGCGACCCGTCGCTTCAGGCCTTCCAGATCGAGGATCTGGACCTGCTTGCCGTTGATCGTCACCAGGCCCTGGTCGCGCAGATGGGCAATGCCCCGGCAGATGGTTTCCAGGCGCAGGCCCAGGTAGGAGCCAATTTCCTCGCGGCGCATGCGCAGGACAAACGCCCGAGACGAATAGCCGCGCAGGCTCAGGCGCTGGGACAGATTGAGCAGAAAGGCCGCCAGGCGCTCGTCGGAGTTCATGTTGCCCATCAGCAGCAACATGCTGTGATCACGCACGATCTCCCGGCTGAGGATCTTGTTCAGGTTGTGCTGCAGCGAAGGCAGGGCCTGGGACAGGTGTTCCAGCTGGGCGAAGGGAATCGGGCACACCTCGCAATCCTCCAGGGCAAAGGCGCTGCAGGCATGCTGGTTGGTGCTGATGGCATCGAGCCCGAGAATCTCCCCGGCCATCTGGAACCCGGTGACCTGCTCGCGGCCGTCCACCGACAACACGCAAGTCTTGAAGAACCCCAGGCGCACGGCGTACAGCGAATGCAAGGGGTCACCCGCGTGATACAGCGCATGGCCTTTCTTCACCTTCACCCGCTGCAGGATCAAGGTGTCCAGGCGTTGCACCTCCTGGTGATTGAGGCCGATGGGCAAGCACAACTCCAGCACGCTGCAATTTGAGCAGGCGGTTTTGAGGTGCTGCACCTGAATGGGGCGTGTCTCGAGTGGCGGCATGGGGTGCTCGCATCCGTTGGGCCGGCTTGGGCGAAGGGGGCAGGGCAAGCCTGGTGGTTAACTGTAGACCGGTGCGCCCTGTGGCGCCTGGCCCTGATACGAAGTGATGAGAGAAGGGGGATGGCAATAGGCCACAAAGCATTTACAGTGAGCGCCCCTCACCCTCGTTCAAGGATTGACGATGCGCCCGACCGGATTCTGGACCCGCTGCTACACCTCCTTGCTGACCAGCTGCCTGCTGGGCCTGCCGTTGGCCGCGCTCAGCCTTGAGACCCAGGCCGCGGAGCCTGATTTCATCACCCTGGTGATCGAGAACGAAGGCGATTACCCGGTTACCTTCGAGCCGCCGTTCAACGTCGACTCCTCGGATTTCGAGCGCAAGTACCCGGTGGATGTGCCCAAATACGCCACCGCGAAGGGCCTGGAGTCCGGTCCCGTGGTAATCGGCGCACGTCAGCAGGGCATGCTGGTGATGGCCTTGAGCAAGCCGATGTTCAACATCCTCGACATCTTCAGCAAGGACTGGGGCTTCAACCTCAAGTTCTGCCAGGAGCGTGGCGCCTGCGACGAGGCCCGGCTCAACGGGACCATCCGCTCCACCACCAGCTTCAACTGGAAGCAGTCGAACAACTTCAGCCAAGCCCAAGTCAGCAACATGACCAACGACGAGCTGGAGGCCTACGCCAAGACCAAGGCCGTGATCTCCGGCATTCTGACCACCCTGGGCAGCGTCCTCGGCCTGCCGTTCGGTGCGGGCGGCATGATCGGCGGCCTGCCGGATGCGCAGAACTTCAAGGTGACCTTGAAGCAGCAGTGCAACGCCCGCTTCTCGATCAACCTGGAGCCCTCGCTGGCGGCCAATGGCGATTTTCTCGTCGACTTGCGGGTCAACCGCGTGCTGCCCAGCGACATGAGCAATTTCAACGGTTTTGTCATCGACGACAACGCGGTGCTCAGCCAGGGTCTGCGCCTGGTGGAAAACGCCTGCCGCGACGGCCGGCAAGCCCAGTGCCTGATCCGGCTCAACGGCGGCACCGACATGAAGAACCTCAACACCACCGAGTTCAGCGTCACCGATCGCGCCGGCTGCAAGGCCGGTGACAAGCTGGCCTATTCCCAGGGCGCGTTCATGCTCAGCAACAAGGTCGGTTTCCCGGTGCGCTACACCCTGTTCATCAAGGACCGCATGGTCGACAACGGCGAAGTCTGGCCGGACCAGAACAAGGACCTGCGCCAGTTGGTGGGTCAGGTCATGGCCACCGTCGGCGACCAGGAATGTCCGCAGGCCCAGGATCCCTGGATGGGCGGTCGGCGCATGGGCGTCTGCCCGTTGCGCCTGGAAGTCCAGGGCGATGGTGGCCCCGGGCTCAAGGGCAGCCTGCGTTGCAGCCTGTCCATGCGCCAGGGCACCGTGGGCGATCCGAATGCCGACCACATGAACCTCTACAGCCTCACCGGTTGCACCCCGGCCATGCCGGCGTCCATCAGCCCGGTGGCCGGTTTCTACCAGATGGACATCAAGCGCATGGTGCCGCTCAGCGGCATGTACAAGATGATCTCCATCGATCTGCTCAAGCCGCAGCAGCAATAAGGACGTAGACAGATGTCGGTCACACAGGCTTTTACCGCCCCCGGCGGGCACGACGCGGCGCTGACCCGCCGCGACGACGACCTTCTGGATCGCTGGCCGGTGGCCAGGCTGGTGTATCGCATGATCACCGCGACGCCCCTGGGCTGGTCGACCCGGATCGGTCTGTACGGCCCGTGGGGTAGCGGCAAGACCAGCGTGCTGAATTTTTTGCAGCAGATTGCTGAGGAGAAAGACGACATTGTCATCCGGCTTCCCGCGTGGCGCACCACCGGGGAGCAGGAGTTCATCGTCCAGTTCTATTTGCAACTGGCCCAAGTGCTGGGACGCTTGGGCTATTCAGAGCCCTTCCGGAACTGGACGAAACGCCAATCGAAAAAAGGTGCGGATCTGGTTGGAGCATTGGCAAAAAAAATCGCTGAAACGGAAATTCCAGAGTCAGTCAACGCCAGTTACTTCGTCACCGCCTGGGCCACTGCCGCCGGTGTCGCCGCCGAGAAATTGAGCGACATATTGCAGCTCGACAGCAGCGACATAGAGGCCCTACGCCAGGAACTGGGTCATAGACGAGTCATCGTCTTCATCGACGACCTTGACCGTGCCGATCCGCAAATACTCCCGCAGACGCTTCTAGCCCTGCGCGAGCTTCTGGACTGGCCGGGATTTGTCTTTGTCCTGGCCTTCGACAAGGACGTGGTGGGCAAGGCACTTCGCTCCTATTCCGATGCCTTCGGCGAGTCGGCCCAGCACTTCCTGGACAAGATCATCGATGTGCCGGTGACCCTGCCCGAGCCCAGCCCGAAGCAGGTGCAGCGAATGGTCGCCAGGAACCTGAAATACTGCTGCCCATTCCTGCCGGACTCGGCCGTCGCGCAGACCGCCGAATGGTTTCCCGCCAACCCGCGTCAGGCCAAGCGCATCTGTCGCAGCTTGTCGGTATTCGGCGCGGCGGCTGATCGGCATGCCGAGGGCCAACTGGACTGGCGCGGGATCATCCTGCAAACCGTCTTGCGTGAGACCGAACCCAAGGTGGCCCAGGTGGTTGAAGAGCACCTGCTGGGTTTCCACTCGGCCTTCAGTGCCAGCATGTTCGGCAATGCCAATAGCAAGGAGCAGGAGCAACACAAGCAGGCAGTAGTCAATGCCGCGCAATGTCCCCAGGACGCACTCAAAAACAAGCGTCTGGTGAAGTTGGTCGAAGAACTGGGCCATGCCAGAAGCCAACTGTCTCTGGAAAAAATTCATTATGAGATGAGTCTTGCGGTCCGCGAGGTGGAGTTCACCATCCCCGAGTTCTCCCGGTTAGTGAAATCCTGGGGGGAATTTCAGAGCGCCCAGACCCTCAACGACTTCATTCGTGAGGCGGCCACTCGCAGCGATGAAGGTGAGGTCGCAGTGGCCAGTGCGATGCTTAACATGGCGAATTTTCAGTATGGCGAGCAGTTGGGCAGAGCCGGCGCCTTTTACTCACGGGAAGTGTTCGAGCGAGCGATGCGCAGCGCCGCAGAGCTCCTGAGATTGATCGAGTTCTGCTACTCGGCCGAGATTGAAGGGGGCATGTCCACGGCGCGCGGCGACTATGAAGTATGCATTGGCTTCATCAGGAGCTTTTATGGGAGCGCCTCCAAAGACGCTAGCGCACCTGAAAGGGCGCTCCGTGCGCGTGAGCTGCGACTGGCGGCGATTATTGCCGCTCAGTGCGATGATCCTCAGCGCTTGTATCTAGATGCCGAGCCTGTTCAGGGCACGTTGCGTGTTCCTGCGTGGGAAGTCTCCCGTGTGCATGAGCACTATGTGACGGCGCTACAGGAGGTGCTCGCGCCTCGTTTGATACACAGCGCCATCCACGTGTTCAGCGTACCCAATGGCGTCATGAATGCACTGATCCAGGATGATGCGCGACTGAAGTGGGTGCTGACTGAAGGGCGCTCACCCCTGTATACGCAGGCATGTAAAGACCTGGGATGTGCAGCCCTGAGGAGTCAGATCGAGAGCGCTCATGACCTGGGTGCCAGGGAGATACTGGCGAAGAATGCGTTGTCCTATCTTGGCGCATGTATTGCTCGCTGGGAGTCTGCCCCCATCGGCGCCGAGCAGACCAAGCCCTATCTGGACTATATCCAGTTGGCTTGGCAGGCCCTCTGCCAGTTGGAACCGACCATACAGACGCGGGTGTACCTGAAGAAACTGAAGCCGCAGCTTGAACAGCAGGTGGCGATCCCAGGGTTTCTGAATACACCCGCCTGGTGGAGTGGTGAACCCGATGACATCGAGTACGAACTGCAAAGTATTTGACTGCGCGAGGTCGTTGTTCAATGTCGCGAGACGTCATCGCCACGGGTGTCGATGACTTGCCTGCTAGCGGTGTTGTTGCACTTAGCCCGGCGGCAACAACCGCAACGGGTCCACCGGTACGCCGTTGGCGCGGATCTCGAAGTACAGCTGGGCCCGGTCGGTGTCCTGGGAGCCGGCTTCGGCGATCTTCTGGCCTTTGATCACCATCTGGCCTTCCTTGACCAGCAGCTTGCTGTTGTAGGCATAGGTGCTGGTGTAGGAAGGGCCGTGCTGCAGGATCATCAGGTTGCCGTAGCCGCGCATGTAACCGGCGAACGCCACCTTGCCGCCCAGGGTGGCCTGGATCGGCTGGCCTTCGGTGGTGGCGATGCGGATGCCCTGGTTGAGCTTGCCAGTGGGCGAGAAACGGCCGATCAGCACGCCGCGCAGCGGCCAGCTCCAGCCCTGCAGGGTGACCTTGGGCATCGGCGGGGCAGGCGGCGGGGCCTTGGCCTTGGCCTTGCTCTTGCTGGCGCTGCTGCGCGAGCTGCTGACCACCCGGGTGGTCTTGGCCGCGCCGCCCACCCGCAGCACCTGGCCGACTTCCACGGTATAGGGCGCCTTGAGGCCGTTGAGCCGCGCCACTTCCTTCCAGCTGGTGCCGTTGCGGCTGGCGATCGAATACAGCGTGTCACCACGCTTGACCCGGTATTCACCGGCCTTGAGCGGCGCATTGCCGCCAGGGCTGGAGGAATTGGAGCTGCAGGCCGATAGCGCCAGCAGCAGTGCAATCAATAGAAGTCTTACCAACACGCGGCAACCATTAAGTCCTGACCAAGTCCTGTAGCCCAAGCGGCCTGTGGCACACCGGGCAAGCCGGCAACTATACCCGTTTGCCGGGCAACCGGCGCGCACTAGACAGTGTCCGGCGCGGTTAAATTCAGTCAGGACTCAGGGCACGGAGGATTTCCCGGTCCGCCCCGGGCGGGCTATTGCCGTCGATAGACTGTCGCACTCCAGTAGCGACAGCCGTCGCTGTGTTGGCGTTTCCAGCCGGCGGCGGCCAACTGCTTGCCGATCAGACGGTTCATCCAGCCATGGCCGAGCAACAGCACCGGCTGTTTTCCGGCCAGGGACTGCAGTCGGCGGGCGGCGACTGCGGCGCGCTGCCTGGCCCCAGCGGCCGATTCGACCTGTCCTGAATAACCGCACAACCAGAGGACTCTCAGGATCGCGGCCCAGGTAAAGGGCGACAGGCGTGGTCGTCTCCAGCGCCCGTAGGGCAGTTGCGCCTCGCTGAATACCGGGTCCACCAGGGCAGGTTCCCGTCCGAGCGCCTGGACAGATGCCAGGGCCCGTGGCGCGTTACTGGAGACAATCACCCCAGCGCTGGCGGCCAGTTGCAGGCTGGAGGGTGGGGCGGGCTGGCCGTCGATGGCGGAGCGTTCGTAGTCGTGTATCCAGCCCTGCATGTCGAGGGCGGATATTCTCCGGGTGGCAATACCCTGGGGTCGACCGTGACGCATGAGAATGATGGTGTTGTTCAACGGGTTTTTACGTCCTGATTGGTGCTGCTTGAGGTGGCGGCGGGGGCAGCCTGGGTGATCCAGCCGTGATCCCGGTACCAGGCCAGGGTGTCGCCGATGGTGCGTTCCAGGGAGCGCAAGCTCAGGTCGAGTTCCCGCTCGCTCTTGCTGGGGTCGAAGTGGCTGCGGTCCGCTTCCCGGAGCATCAGCCTCACGGTCGCCAGGCTCAGCAACACCGGCTTGCCGGTCAAGCGTGCATAGACCTCCTGTGCCGCCGCCAGGGTATAGAGCAAGGGCACCGGCAGTGGCCGGGTCGGCGTGCTGACTCCGGCGATCCGCCCGATGATCGGCACCAGCTGGGCCATGGTCATGTGCCGACCCGCCGCCAGGTAGCGTTGGCCGCGGCGTCCGTAGCGGGCGGCGGCAATTTGCGCCAGGGCCACATCCCGGGCGTCGACCAGCGAGAAGCTGCCGGGAACCAGTCCCGGCAGGCGACCGTGTACCACGTCGATGAGCAGTTGCCCGGCAGAGGTCGGTCCGATATCGCCGGGGCCCCACATCCAGCCGGGCAGGACCATGCAGCCCTGCATCTGTGGGTGGCTGTCGAGAAAGGCCAGCAGGACGCGATCGGCGAGGATCTTGCTGCGGTAGTAGGGGTCCGCGCCCGCCGGGTCGCGCAGGCAGGTTTCATCGATCAGGCTGCCGGGCTCGCCGTTGAGCACGGCAATCGACGAGGTATGCACGACGCGGCGGATGCCGGCATCGTAGGCCCGCTCCAGCAAACGCTGAGTGCCCAGGACGTTGATCGTGTGCAACTGCTGCCAGTGGCTGCCGCCCTTGTAATTGTCGCGAAAGAACGCCGCGGCATGAAACAGCGTGTCGCAGTCCCGCAACGCGGCGGCGAAGCCGTCGACATCGGCCAGGTCGCCGACCACCAGCTCCAGGCCGCGCAGGGAACCGAACTGCTGTTCGCCCCTGGCCCTGGAGCGCACCAGGGCCTTGACCTTGCAGCCTCGGGCCAGCAGCTCGCGGACCAGGTTGTTGCCCAGCAGGCCGGTGGCACCGGTGACGAAGGTGCAGCGCATTTCGGGGATCTGGCCGTTATCGGTGTTCATGTGTGCCGAGTGTTCCAGGGTACTGCTCATTCAATCCGTTCCATGGGGAGGCGAGGGCGCTAGATATACCTTGACCGACACCCCTGAAAAATAGCGGGTGCTGCATAATCGCTTTGCGAATTTGCAAAGCGGACGGCAGGGAGTGGGGTTTTGGAAGCCAATTGGGATGATCTGCGCCTATTGCTGGCGGTCTGGCGCCGGGGCAGCTTTTTGCAGGCCGGCCAGTTGCTGCAGGTGGCGCCGTCGACGGTGTCGCGACGGCTGAGCCAGCTGGAGGCGGCCCTGGGCGAGCCGTTGCTGGAGCGCGGCGTCGAAGGCTGTTGGTTGACCCCGCGGGGCCAGGCGCTGGTGGACGTGGCCCTGGCGGCGGAGGCCGGGCTCAGGCGCCAGCGTGCCCTGGGCAACCCGGGGCCACAGAGCGAGTTGCAGGGCAGCATCCTGGTCAGCGCCGGTGAGGGTTTTGCCTCCAGTGTGCTCGAAGCGGCCCGGCGCCTGACATCGGCCCATCCTGGCTGCTCGGTGGAATTGCAGGTCAGCGCCGAGTTTCACAAGCTGGCTCGCGGCGTGACGGACATCGCCGTGCGCACCGCGCACCTGGGCGAGCCGTCGCTGATCTATCGAGCCCTGGGCAAGCTCGAATACGCGGTGTTCGCCAGCGCGGACCTGCTGCGCCGCTACCCGGCCATCACCCCGGCCACGGCCACTACCATCGGCTTGCTGCCACCCTTGGACAACCTGCCGCCGATACGCGCGGCCAAGGCCGCGGGCCTTGAGGGCAAGCAGATCAGGGTGAATTCGTTCACCGCGCAGCTCGAGGCGGTGCGTCAGGGGATGGGCGTGGCGGTGATGCCGCGGATAGTGGCCGGGGATCTGCTGGAGGTGTTTGCGCCCATGACCTTTACGGCGCTGGAGGTCTATCTGGTGACCCGGCCGCAAGCCTTGAAGCAGCCGCACATCAAGCAGTTTTTCGCCGAGCTGGAGCAGGTGCTGAGTGAGCGGCTGTCGGGCGCAACGCCCGGCGCAGCCGCTTAGGGCTGCGCCGGTCCGCACTCAGTGCGGCGCGCGGGGGATGGTCTTGAGCAGGTCTTCAGGGCTGATATGGCCGACCACGGCTTCGGCGGCGGCACTGCCCGGCAGCGGCAGGTCGAGGATGTGGCCCTTGATCTTGCCCACCACGTGCATCTCGCACGGCTTGCAGTCGAACTTCAGGGTCAGCACTTCGTCACCGTGCACCAGTTGCATCGGCGCCACCTTGGTGCGCACCCCGGTCACGCCCTTGGCCTGCTTGGGGCACAGGTTGAAGGAGAAGCGCAGGCAGTGCTTGGTGATCATCACCGGCACTTCGCCGTGTTCTTCGTGGGCCTCGAACGCGGCGTCGATCAGTTGCACGCCGTGGCGGTGGTAGAAGTCCCGGGCCTTCTGGTTGTAGACGTTGGCCAGGAATGACAGGTGCGACTCCGGATACACCGGCGGCGGGTTGCTCTCGGCCTTGCGCGAACCCCGTGGATGGGCAGCGATGCGCGCGGCGTCCAGGGCTTCGATGACTTCCCGGCGCAGCGCCTTGAGCTGGGAATTGGGGATGAAGTAGGCCTGGGGCGCGTCCAGCTTGATGTCGGTGGCGTGGTAGAGGGTGGTGCCCAGTTGGCCGAGCAGGTCCTGCAGTTGGCCCAGGGCCTGCTCCGGCTTGTTGGCCACGCCGAACGGGCCGTCCAGGGCGACGCTGGCGCTGATGCCTTCTTCGCTGGTGGCGGTCAGTTGCAGGCGTTCTTCGCGCAGGGTGGCCAGCCACGACAGGCCGATGCGTCGCTCGGCGGAAGTGCGGGTCAGGGCCTGTTGCCAGTTGTGATCGAGGTTGCGGCTCAGCGGATGGTTGGGCCGCAGGCGCTGCAGGGCTTCAGGCATCTCGTTGGGCTCGACCCGATAGCGGTAGCGTTTCTCGCCGTCTTCTTCGAATTCGCCGCGAGCTTCGGCGATGTTGGCGCGGAAACCCACCACTTCACGCTTGACCAGCAGGTTGAGGCCGTCGCCATTGGACAGCGGTTCGAAGGTCACCACTTGCAGGTCGCGCTTGCCGACTTTTTCCACGGTGCCCACCGGCAGGCCGGTGAAGGTCGGCGAGTCGAAGGCGCCGATGTCGATCTTGCGCTCGCTGACGAAGTAGTCGGTGCTGCCGCGGTGGAAGGTCTTGTCCGGATCGGGGACGAAGAAGTGCGCGGTGCGGCCGCTGGAGGCCCGGGCCAGGTCCGGACGGTCTTCGAGCACGTCGTCCAGGCGCTGGCGGTAATAGGCCGTGATGTTCTTCACATAGGCCATGTCCTTGTAGCGCCCCTCGATCTTGAACGAGCGCACGCCGGCCTCCACCAGGGCGCGGATGTTGGCGCTCTGGTTGTTGTCCTTCATCGACAGCAGGTGCTTCTCGTAGGCGATCACGCCGCCGTGCTCGTCCTTCAGGGTGTAGGGCAGGCGGCAGGCCTGGGAGCAGTCTCCACGGTTGGCACTGCGTCCGGTCTGGGCGTGGGAAATGTTGCACTGGCCGGAAAACGCCACGCACAGCGCGCCATGGATGAAGAACTCGATGGCCGCGTCGGTTTCGGCGGCGATGGCGCTGATTTCCTTGAGGTTCAGCTCACGGGCCAGCACCAGCTGGGAGAAACCGGCCTGATCGAGGAATTTTGCCCGCTCCAGGGTGCGGATATCGGTCTGGGTACTGGCATGCAGCTCGATGGGCGGAATATCCAGCTCCATCACCCCCAGGTCCTGGACGATCAACGCATCGACCCCGGCGTCGTACAACTGGTGGATCAGCTTGCGCGCCGGCTCCAGCTCGTTGTCGTGGAGGATGGTGTTGAGGGTGGTGAACACCCGGGCGTGATAGCGGCGGGCAAACTCCACCAACTGGGCGATCTCGCCCACTTCGTTGCTGGCGTTGTGGCGGGCGCCGAAGCTCGGGCCACCGATGTACACCGCGTCGGCGCCATGCAGGATGGCTTCGCGAGCAATGGCCACATCGCGGGCAGGGCTGAGCAGTTCCAGGTGATGTTTGGGCAAGGACATGTTTTTTTAGTCAGGCTTATCAGGATCAAGGCGCGCATTGTAGCGGCGAAACGCGTGCCCGGCACCCGTGTGCTGCCCGGTGGCGGCCACGCGTTGCGCTCAGCCGCGAATAAACCCGCGGCGTCAGGCCTTGGCGGCCATCGCGGTGACTTCCACACGCATGCCTTCCACCGCCAGAGCGGCCACGCCAACCGCGGCACGCACCGGCCAGGGCTTGGCGAAGAAACGCTGGTAGACCTGGTTGAACGCGGCGCGATCGGCCATGTCGGTGAGGTAGATGGTCAGGTGCATGACCCGGTCCATGGAACTGCCGGCCCGTTCCAGGGCGACTTTCAGCGCCTGCAGGGTGCATTCGCTCTGCAGGGTGATGTCCCCCAGTTCCAGGCTACCGTCGGCGCGGGTGGGGATCTGGGTCGACACCAGGATGCCGTTGAACGCGGCGACGTCGGAGGAGATGGAGTCGGCGTCCGGATCGGGGGTGAAGATGAGGTCTGGCTGGGTCATGGCAAGCTCGGGTGTCCAAGGGTTCAAAAAGTCACGAAGTATAGGGGCGGCGCTCGGCCCTTGTCAGCGCCGATGCGCGACCTGCCGGGATCGCGGCGCTGCACCTTGCGCGTTTGATCGGGTTGCATCCCGGCGACTTGCCGTTACTCTTTGCAACCCCGCCGCAGGCTGGCCAGTACGGCGTTCACCGTCAGGCCCGGCGGAGCGCGTGGCGCTCATTTATCCAGGTAAGGAACAGGCTTTGACTGATCGCATGGTGTTGACGGCTGATGGCCGCGTTGCTGCGTTTTCCACCTTTCAAGGCGCGACCTGCCTGGTGTTGCTGGGGGACCCCGGAGCCGGCAAGAGTCATCTGTTCGATCACTGGGCTGGGCAGGCGGGTGGTCGGGCCATGTCGCTGCGCGGCTTTCTGCTGCGCGATCCAGCGCTGATCGCCGAGGGCAGCACTTTGTTCATCGATGCCCTGGACGAGCATCGTGCGCAGTATGGCGAGCGGCCTGCCTTCGACGACCTGATTCGCCACCTCGGGCGCTTGCCGCCGTGCCGGGTGCGCATCGCCTGTCGCAGTGCCGACTGGGCGGGGCTCAATGACCTGAAGCTGCTGTCCAGCTGCTTTCCAGGCAAGGACCAGGTGCAGGAGCTGCGCTTGCTGGCGCTCAGTGACGAGGAGCAGCAGCAGGTACTGGAGCAGCACGGCCGGACGCCAGAGGACTTTCTGCACCAGGCGCGGCAACGCGGTCTGGGAGAGATGCTCGGCAATCCGCTGACCTTGCTGATGCTGGCCCAGGTGGTTGCCCAGGATCACTGGCCCTTGACCCGCAGGGAGCTGTTCGAGCGTTCCAGCATCCTGCTGCTGGACGAGCTCAATGCGGCGCACCGTGATGATCGCCAGCCCCATGCACAACTCTCGGAGCCGCAGATGCTGGAGGCGGCAGGCCTGTTGTGCGCCTTGCGCCTGTTGGCCGATATCGACGGTTTCAGCACTGACGAGCGCTACGACCGGCGCTATCCGGCGCTGCGCAAGTTGCATGCATTCGGCACCGCCGCGCTGCGTGCGGCCCTGGCCAGCCGGGTCTTTACCTCGACCCGCGAGCCCGGGGTGTTCGACTACGGCCACAAGGCCAGCGCCGAGTACCTGGCGGCGCGTTATCTCGCCGGGCAGTTCCACGCCGGGTTGCCGTTGAGCAGAATTCGCCTGTTGCTCGGTGTCGAGGGCAAGCCGGCGTCGTACCTGCGCGGTGTGCATGCCTGGCTGGCGGTGTTTCTCGGCGCGCAGGTCGGCCCGTTCATCGAGGCGGACCCTTAC
This sequence comes from Pseudomonas sp. 3MA1, assembly GCF_029237275.1. Classification (NCBI taxonomy): domain Bacteria; kingdom Pseudomonadati; phylum Pseudomonadota; class Gammaproteobacteria; order Pseudomonadales; family Pseudomonadaceae; genus Pseudomonas; species Pseudomonas sp. 3MA1. Next base: position 317,021 of record NZ_JAACFX010000006.1, read on the forward strand.
GGCGTCCTGGTCTATGGCGACGCCGCCTCGCTGAGCACCCAGAGCAAGATCCAGTTGCTGCAGGCGCTGGCCAGCCTGGCGTTGGCCGATCCCTGGTTCCGCGGCCAGGAGCCTCCTGACTTGAACCTGGCGGGCTTCACCGAGTCGGGGCTGGTGCCTTGTTTTCAACACCTGTTGTCCGCCTCGGGCCTGCCCCATGAACTGCGTTTGCTGCTCTTGGACCTGTTGCGCGCCGGCCAGCCGCTACCGGCGATGTTGCAGCCGCTGACGCAACTGCTGGCCGATCCGGGCACCCATCTGAATGAACGCGCCTACGCCGCCCAGGCGTTGTCGCGCTTGGGGGAACCGGGAACGCAGGCCGTGCGGCAGGTCTATCGAAACCTGCTGGACGAAAAGCACGCCAGAAGCCTGTGTGGCTACATCCTCCGTCACCGCCTGGCAGGCCAGACCCACTATGGCGAGCTGCTGGAGCTGTACCGACGGGGTGGCAACGCCCCCAGAACCGCCGATGACTCGCTGATGCGCTGGGGCTTGCATGAGGCGGTGGCCGAGTCCGAGATGGCCGATTGCCTGGATGGCATGGCCGGGCTGTGGCAACAAACCGCTGATGAACACGCCAAGGGCGAGCTGCTCAGGTTCGTCCTGCGCTTGCTGGTGCGTTATCTCCACACCGTGGTCGAGCTGGACGAGCCGCGACTGTTGCAATGGCTGGCGTTTATCAATGCCGGCGTCGTCGACCCGCATCCGTGGTTGTTCAATGGGCTGCGCGCGGCGCTGCGGCAACGCCCGGAGACGGCCCTGGGCCTGTTGGACCGGGCCGCCAGCCATCCCGGGCTGGTGGGCTGTGGTTTTCTTGAGGACGAGCCGCCAAGCGAGGAGGCGCCGCAGGCCGAGGCGCCCGAGAGCGATTATCCGTGCCCCGAGGAATATCAACCCGCGGTGGCAGCGCTGTACCAGCAGCTGCAAGGCGCCAAGGCACCGCTCAGCTGTGACGCTTTACTGCTGGGGTTCGTGATCTTCGGCTGTATCGAACAGCAGACCCTGGCCGGGCAGCCCTGGTTCTCGGCCTTGCGCCAAGCGCAGTACGCGGACTACATCGACTGCATCGTCCTGCACTTTCTGCTGCTGCCGGACAGCGTCAGGCAGCGCAGTTGCCTGTCATGGAAAGCCAGCAGGCAGATTGCCTTGGCGGACAAGCTCGATGTGGTGTTCAAGGTCCTCAACGGCGCGGAGTTGCTGGACAAGACGGCTCTGTACGATGTGGTTCGGCCGTTGTGCCGCGACCTCGACCCGCCACGCTTTGTCCCCTGCATCAGGCAATTGCTGAGCAGCGACGCCGGTCTGGAGCATCGGGCGTTCCTCATTACCCTGGGGCTGCTGCTGTCGTTGGAGGAGTTCGCGGCTGTGCTGCACGCCAGCGACACCGCCACCCGCAATGAGGTGGTCTGGTACCTGCGTGACCTGACCGGGCTGGTGCGCGGGTTTGAAGGTCCCATGGAGCTGTCCGCCGACCAGGCGTTCTGTTTCTGTCGCCTGCTGGCCGATCAATACCCGGCCACGCCGCTGGCTTTCGATTGGTTTGCCCCCAGCAATACCAGGTCCGAGGACGCCGATGAGTTCATGGCCGGACTGATCAGTTATCTGGCGAGCAAGGGGTGTGACGACTCCCGGCGCCATCTGCGCAGCTTGCAGGGGCATTCGCGACTGGCCTCGTGGGCCCCTTACCTGAACCACGCGCTGCTGCTCAACGATGCACGGCGGCGTGACGCCCGGCATATCCGGCATGGCTGGGAGGCGGTGGCGCAGGTCCTGAGCAACGGTTTGCCCGGCACTATCGAGCACATGCAGGCGCTGGTGCTGGACGAGCTGCAAGGGATTGCCGGCCTGCTGCGCAGCAACCTCGACGTGCACAAGTTTTTCTGGAACGAGATCAAGGGCCGGATCAGCACGCCCAAATGGGAGGAAAGCTGCCGCGACGTGCTGTTGAGCCTGCTGCGTCCGCGACTGGAGGCGCGCCACATCACGGCCGAGCCCGAGGCGCACATGGCCCATGACAAACGCGTGGACATCGCGGTGCAAAGCGGCCCCATCAAGCTGGTGATCGAGCTCAAGCGCAGTTCACACAAGGACGTCTGGAGCGCGATCCAGGATCAGTTGATGGCGCTCTACACGCCCGATCCCGGAGCCCGTGGTCACGGCATCTATGGGGTGTTCTGGCATGGACCGCGGGCCAAGGTCCGCGCCGACCCCGGGGGCGTGGTGCCGCAGAGCGCGGCGCAGATGCTAAGCCTGCTCGAGGCCAGCATCCCCGAGCCGCAGCGCCCGTACATCAAGGTCTTCGTGCTGGATGTCTCGGGGAACTGAGGGCTGGGCGGGGCGGTGGTGCGGCTGTCAATCGGCTTCGTCAGCGTCCTGGGCCGGGCTCAACCAGGTCGCCAGCACCCGTCGGTCCAGCTCCTCCCACTCGGCCATGCCCAGCACCCGGGTGGTATTCAGGCCGCGCAGGTAGCCGCGCAGCTGGTAAGCCACGGCCTGCAGCAAGTGCGGATCGGCGCCGGGATCGCCCAGCACGTTTTCGTACTCGATCAGGTAGTCGGCCACCCGGTCGCGAAATTCGGGCAGGACGGCATCGCGGATAAGATCAAAAGTTCGCACGCAAGAATCCTTTTCTAGTTGTCGTTGGACTGCCGGGCAGTCTGCCCGCAGGGCAACTATTGGTTCAAGTAATAGTGACAATCAAAAAACAGCTATTTTGCTGGACGCGCTAACCGTGGAAAATCGCCGCCCTCGATAGCGCCCGCAAGGTTCAACCCGTGGCGCCCTGTACCCGCGTTCTTGACTTCAGGATGTGTCCGATGCGCCTTTTACCCCTGTTTGCCATGACTTTCGCCGCTGTGATGCTGGCCGGCTGTGCCTCCGCGCCCAACGATCCGAGCCTGGTCATGCAGACCCGCAAAACCCCCGCCCAATACGCCGATTGCGTGATCCCCAAGCTGCAGAGCAGCGACCAGACCGCAACCGTATCGCAGTCGCAGCGTGGCTACCGGATCGTGGTCACCAGCAAGGTGGCCGCGGACAACGTACTGGAAGCCTACAAAGCCCCCAACGGCGGCAAGGTGTTCCTCTATGAGCGGCATTTGCTGGCCTCCAGCTTTGCTCCGTCCCATTTCGAAAAGGCCGCGCAAGACTGCCTGTAAGCCGCCCGGGCTCATGGCTTGCTGGCGCGGGCGCTGCGGCGACAGCGTTCGGAACACCAGCGCACCTCATCCCAGCAACGCGCCCAGCGCTTGCGCCAGGTGAAGGGCCGGCCGCAGGCGGCACAGTCCTTGCGCGGCAGGTCGGACTTCTTCACAAGGCTTCTCCGGCGTCCAGGCGCGCCAGCAACTCCTCGCCCCGTTGCCAGATGGCTTCACGGCGCAAAGCGTCCATGCGCTGCAGGTTGCGATAGGTCAGGGCCAGCCGTGGGTTGGCGCCCAGTTGCTCCTGGTGGCGCATCAGGAACTGCCAGTACAGGGCATTGAACGGGCAGGCATCGCTGCCGGTGGCCTGGTCTACCCGGTAACGGCAGCCGCCGCAGTAGTTGGACATCCGCTGGATATAACGACCGCTGGCGCAATAGGGCTTGGAGCCCAGGTAGCCACCGTCGGCATGCATCACCATGCCCAGGGTATTGGGCAACTCGACCCAATCGAAAGCATCCAGGTAGACCGCCAGGTACCAGTCACAGATGGCCTTGGGGGCGATGCCGGCCAGCAGGGCAAAGTTGCCGGTGACCATCAGCCGCTGGATATGGTGGGCATAGCCCAGCTCCAGGGTCTGGCCGATGGCCTGGGCCATGCAGCGCATCTCGGTGGCGCCGCTCCAGTAGAACTCCGGCAGGGCCCGGGTATTGCCCAGGCCGTTGAGCTCGGCGTATTCCGGCATGCGCAGCCAGTAGATCCCGCGGACATATTCACGCCAGCCGATCAGTTGGCGGATAAAGCCCTCTGCGGCATTCAGCGCCACCCGGTTCTCGCGGTAGGCCTGCTCGACATCGGCGCAGAGCTGGCGCACATCCAGCAGGCCGATATTCAGTGCGGCGCTGATCCGCGCATGGAACAGAAAGGGCTCGCCCTCGGCCATGGCGTCCTGGTAATCGCCGAAGGCGGCCAGGGAAAAGTCGAGGAAGTGCTGCCACAACGCCTGCGCCTGCTCGTGGGTCACCGGATAGTCGAAGCGCTCCAGGTCACCGTAGTGATCGCTGAAGCGCTGGCCCACCAGCTGCAGCACTTCGCGGGTAATGGCGTCGTGGTCGAAGCGCGCCGCGAAGGGCCCGCGCAGGCCCCGGGGCAGGGCCTTGCGGTTGTCGGCGTCAAGGTTCCAGGTGCCACCGCAGGGGCGGCCATCGGGCTCCAGCAACAGGCCGCTTTGCTTGCGCATCTCGCGGTAGAAATATTCCATGCGCAACGACGTCCGCCCGGCCGCCCACTGGCGGAACGCCTCGCGCGAACACAGGAACCGCCGGTCCACATGCACGGTCAGGGGCAGTCCGGCATCGCGCAGGGCCTGCTCCAGCCGCCATTCCCCGCATTCGGTGACATGCAACTGCGTCGCGCCGAGGGCCGCCTGCCAGCGCCGCAGCTCGCCAGGAAGGCTGCCGCTGTTGTCAGGGTCGTCCAGCTTGACGTAGATCACCCGCCAGCCTTGCTCGCGCAGGCGCTCGGCAAAGTGGCGCATGGCGCTGAAGATCAGCAGGATTTTCTGCGGATGATGGCGGACATACCGCGCTTCGCTGTCGACTTCGGCCATCAGCAAGGTGTCGTGGGCCGGGTCCAGGACCTTGAGCAACTCCAGGTCGAACGACAACTGGTCGCCCAGCACCAGCCCCAGTCGGCCGCCAGGACCGGCGCTTACCATGGCAGGCGCTCGCCGTCGTAGGCAAAGAACTGGCCGCTGTCGGCCGCGCTCAGGCGGTCGATCAGCGTCAGCAGCTCCCAGGCCGCCACGCTGGCCGGACGCGCCGCCGCGGAGCCGCGAAACGGTTGCGACAATTGCGACACCACGGTGCCGGGATGCAGGCTGAGCAGGCGGGCCCCGGGCCGGGTTCGCGCCAGTTCGATGGCCGCGGTTTTAACCAGCATGTTCAGCGCGGCCTTGGAGGCGCGGTAGGCGTACCAGCCGCCGAGGCGGTTGTCACCGATGCTGCCGACCTTGGCCGACATCAGGGCCATGGCGCCCTGGGGCGCCAGCAGGGGCAGAAAGTGCCGCAGGACCAGGGCCGGGCCCACGGCATTGACCTGGAACACCGCCTTGAGCGCTGCGTCTTCAAGGGCGGCGTAGGTTTTTTCCGGCTTGATGTCGGCGCGATGCAGCAGGCCGGCGGCATGCACGATCAACTGGTAGGGCGCCTCATCCGCCAATTCGGCGGCGGCCCGGGCAATGCTGTCGGGCTGTTCAAGGTCGAGCCCGGGAAGCGTGCTGCGGGACAGGGCGCGGACCGCCGCGCAGTGCGGGTCCTCTTCGAGCCACTGGCAGAAGGCCGAACCCAGGGCGCCGCTGGCGCCAATCACCAGGGCCCGGTAGCCCGCGCCCAGGGATTGCATGTTCAAGGTAGTGCTCATTGTGTTTTACCCACCGATTGACGTGGCAGCGAGCCCGACTCCCTGCTCGCACCCTGGATATCCATGGGTAATATTTGTACATAAATTTTGATTTTGTACAGGTTATTTGCAGCATGACCTGCTAAAAATCTTCAGGCTGAAGCCGCAGTCGGCTTCGCCAAGCGAAGGAGACGGCTATGTGGGGGATGTGCCTGCTGTTGGCTCTGCTATCGGCCATGGTGCTGTTGTTGTGGCGCCGACGACGCCAGCCAAGGGGGCGGGACCGGAGGCACAGGGCCAGTGCCTGCCTGGGCGGCGAGGAGTCGTACCCGGGCGATTAGGTTGTACGTGGTCGATGGGTTGTACAGCTTTGCCCGGCGGCTGGGCTCAGGAATCGCCCGCCGGCCCGCCCATCCGAAGGACCGGCGGGTGGACGGTGCGGTCAAGCGGCCAGGCCGAGCCAGGGCAGCGCCAGGTACAGCTTGATCACGACGGCGTTGCTGATGTCGATGAAGAAGGCGCCGACCATCGGCACCACCAGGAATGCCATTGGCGACGGCCCGTAGCGCTGGGTCACCGCCTGCATGTTGGCGATGGCCGTCGGAGTCGCGCCCAGGCCGAAGCCGCAATGACCAGCCGCCAGGACGGCCGCATCATAGTTGCGGCCCATGACGCGGAAGGTGACGAAGATCGCAAACAGCGCCATCACCAGGGTCTGCACGGCCAGCAGAATCAGGATCGGCAGGGCCAGGCTGGCCAGGTCCCAGAGCCGCAGCGACATCAAGGCAATCGCCAGGAACAGCGACAGGCTGACATTGCCCAGCAGCGACACCTCCTGATCGACGACCTGGTGCCAGCCCAGCGCCGACAGGCCGTTGCGCAACACCACCCCGACGAACAGCACGCAGACGAAGGTCGGCAGTTCCAGCGCCGTGCCCTGGATCAAGCCACTGAGAAAGTTGCCGGCCTGCAGGCTGATGGCGACCAGGGCCAGAGTCTCGATGAAACTCAGCGCGGTGATCTGCCGCTCCTTGTAGGGCTGCTCATAGCCCCGGGGCCGGCGCGCTTCGGCTTGGGCAAGCCCAGGCGTCGACACCCGCTTGACTAGCAGGCGGGCGACCGGTCCGCCGATCAAGCCCCCCAGCACCAGGCCGAAGGTGGCCGAGGCCATGGCAATTTCCGGGGCCGAGGCCAGGCCATACTGCTCCTTGAACACCGCACCCCAGGCCCCGCCCGTGCCGTGACCGCCGGACAGGGTCACCGAGCCGGCCAGCAGCCCCATCAACGGATCAAGCCCCAGCGCCTTGGCCAGGCCGATGCCCATGGCGTTCTGCAGCAGCAGAAAGGCGGTCACCACCAGCAGGAAGATCGCCAGCTTGCGTCCGCCTTTTTTCAGGCTGGCAAAATCCGCGCTCAGGCCGATGGTGGCGAAGAAGGCCAGCATCAAGGGCGCCTGGAGCGAGGTGTCTATTCTGACTTCCATGTCCCCCATCCCCCGTAGCAGCAGAAGCAGCAAGGCCACCACCAGGCCGCCCGCCACCGGTTCGGGGATGTTGTAGGCCCGCAGGAAACCGACTCGGGTGACAAGGCCACGTCCCAGCAACAGCACCAATGATGCGGCCACCAGGGTTCCATAGAAGTCCAGTTGGACCATTCGCACACTCCTCAGTCTGGGATTCAGGACGCACTGCCAGCCAGTTGCGTCGGCAAAAAGGGTTGAGAAGCCTCAACCTGTTTAATCGCGGGGGTAGGGGCGGCCTCACGGGCTTGCCAGAGTCATTGGCGCGTCAGTGCCGCAAATCACCAACCAGGGCGCGGCGCCGGAACGGGGCCATGACAGGGGGCCGCCATGCTTGTGTCGTGGTGGGTTGAGTGCGGGATGCGGGGTTGCTCAAGGGGGGGATACACCCGAGTCTTTCACCAGCGTCATGACGCGCGAACTTCATCGCAGCAGGGTTAAGAACCGATTAACGCGCTGGATCAGGACTTATTGGCGGCGGTCTTTTAAGAAATGTCTTATGAAACATGGCCCTTAGGGGCAGTTCGTCCAGCCCCCAAGCGGGACGTTCAATCACCGTTGACCCTGCCCGTGGTCGAATGGTCGCCAGCCAGTTCCTGCTTCATCCGCCAAGTTATTCGGTGTTAAAGTCGCCGCCCATGAAACTGTCCCGCCCCGACCGCTCGCTGATTGCCTGGACCCTGTACTTTTGCGTCCTGTTCAATGTGTTCGCCTGCGGTTTGGGGCACGGCCAGATGATGGGCCTTGCCCTCAATGGTGTAGGCGGGCAGTTCTGCTCCACCCAGGGCAGCCAGGCGCCGGTGCAGAAGTCCGATTTCAGCGATCAGGCCGCCAGTGCCTGGGTCGGCAGTTTTTCCTGCCCGGTCTGCTCGGGAGCCGCGCTGAATCTGGTCCTGCTGTTCTGCCTGAGCTGGCTGCTGCGCATCGGCCAGGTCCGGCGCCGCTGTCTTGAACCGCGCTGCAAGGCGCCCCCACGCTACTCCTGGCCCTCGGCCAACCCTCGTGCCTCCCCGCTGATCTGAGCCCGCAGGCGGGCAGCCGCATTCGCCGCTGACCGCCGCCTGGCCTGTGTCCTTCACCTCTGTGGCCGCCGCCGGCGGCCGCTGCGTGGCTGAATCCGGGCCATTCGATCCTCATGATTGTGAGTGTGTGGCATGAACGGTTTGCAACCTGTGCCCGCGAGTCCGGGTGCTTGCCGCTGCGGGTCCGCTGCGGCCTGCGCCAGGCCAGCCGGCACAACGCCTGGCCGCGGCGTTCCTGTCCTCAGGCTCGCACATGACCCTTGTTATCCGCGCGTTTCCACGGCCACTGGGCCGAGGGCGTGTTCATGGTTATGGCTGAGATGCAAAGGAGCACGACATGGCTCGAATCATTCAAGGTTGGCGACAGCCAGCGCGGCCCGTTGCCGCCAACGCGAGTACGGGGGCGCCGCAGGCTGAGATGCGCACACTGGCGATCCCCTCTGGGGTCAGCCGCCTGCTGAGCAAGAGCCCCCGGGGACAGAACCACGGCGATTTTCTGCTGCCGTTTCCCGATTACCCGAGCAACGCCCGCAGCTTCGTGCACCTGGATGCGCGCCTGCTGCCTTACTGGCACACCTTGTTCGATGTTTGTCCGGGGCTGCTCAAGCTCGATCCGCCGGATGGCTTGAACATCTTCCGTGGCTTCATGACCTGGGCCTACCGCAATCATCCGCCGCTGAACTGGACCTATTACCTGAGCCTGTGCCGCTGGCTCCTGGGCTCACGCTACGGGGCGCGGATCAATGCCGAGCATATCGAGGCGTTCATGACCGCCGCGGCCGCGCGCTGGATCAACACTGACGACAGTCAGGCCCGTGGGCTGGTGCTGGCCTGGCGCGAATCGCCGGACTGGGTGTTCGACTGGAAGGTGGCGCCGCGTCTGGTGCCACAGGTTGATGGCGAGCCGGAGGAGTATCCGCCGGTGCCCTGGGACTTTGCCTGGTGCCCGTTGAGCGCCAAGGGCGGTTCGGGATTTCGCCGCTGGTTGCCGATTCCCTGAGCCCGCTATCGGGCCAAGGCCCCGCGGCGAAGGCCGTGGGAGCCTGGTCGCAGGGGGCTGGTCACAGGGCCGATGCCCGGTCGATGCCCGGCAGAGGCAAGGTCGGCCGGGCACCTTGGGTTACTGCGGCAGCAGCACGCTGTCGACCACGTGAATCACCCCATTGGACTGCATGACATCGGCGATGCTGATCGCCGACTTGCCGCCTTTGGCATCGATCACCCAGAGCTTGCCTTCATAGGGTTTGACGGTCAGCGCTTCGCCCTGGACGGTCTTGAGCATGACCTGGCCGCCATGCTGCTTGGCCTCGGCCATCAACTGCCCGGCGGTGTGGGTTCCGGGCACCACGTGGTAGGTCAGGATCTTGGTCAGGTCGGCCTTGTGTTCAGGCTTGACCAGGGTTTCCACGGTGCCGGCCGGCAGCTTGGCGAACGCCTCGTTGGTCGGGGCAAACACGGTGAACGGGCCTTTGCTGTTGAGGGTGTCCACCAGCCCCGCGGCCTTGACCGCCGTGACCAGGGTGGTGTGGTCCTTGGAGTTGACCGCGTTTTCCACGATGGTTTTGCTGGGGTACATCGCAGCGCCACCGACCATCACGCTATCGGCGGCGAAACCGCTGAGGGGGGCAGTAACGGAGAAGACGGCGAAGCAGACAGCGGCCAGGCGTTTGGTAAAGGTTTGCATGATGCAGCTCCTCGATTATTCGGCCCTCCTGATGAGGGTGCTGAATGTACGGTGCGCATCGGCCAACGGATGCAGCGCTGGCGAAGTTTTTCCCACAGCACAGGCTCACTCGACCCTGAACGGCCTGCCCAGCCTGCGCTGCAAGCGCAGAACAGGGCAGGGCAGGCCGCGCCTTACTTGGACATCCAGTCGATCACCGCCTGGTAATCCTCGGCGCTGCAGTCCATGCACAGGCCGCGTGGCGGCATGGCGTTGAAGCCTTCGGTCACGTGCTTGACCAGCACCGCGGAGCCTTGCGCCAGGCGCGGCTTCCAGGCCTCTTGATCGCCTTTTTTCGGCGCCATGGGCAACTGGCCGCTGTGGCAGGCGGTGCAGGCGCGATTGAACACCGCCTCCGGGTCCTGGGCGGCGTGGGCGCTGGTGAATGCGAGTAAACAGGCGGCGGCCAGTAGCGTCTTCATGATGGTCCTCATCGTGTTCTTATCATCAGGTTGTCGCGCATCGGCGCGGTCGACGCAGTGTAGGGAGGGGTTTTTTACGCACCCACTGCGACAGCCTGCCGCAGTCGCCGGCGACCAGCGCACCCTTGGCCGATCCGCGAGGAATCGAAGGCCGACCTGTGGCAGGTTGTCGCACGTCAGGCCGGCAAAGCCTGCGTGCTACATTGCCGGCCGGCGGGATGCTTTCTCTAGGCAGGGTTACATCACGTCACTGAGTGCCGGTGTTCCACGAAGAGCCCGGCACTCTTTTAGCGATTTCACGAGGCGGGCCCTACAGGCCTCGCCCCGAACGATCAGGCATTCAAGCACGGAACTTGCCCCTTCACCGGGCATCGCTGATACACCCAAACGGCAGGGACTCTTGCATGATCTATAACCGGCACCGGCGACACGCTCGGCCCAGGCTCGACCTGCTGGTGTGCCTGCTGGCCATGGTCTTGCAGGCGGTGACCTGGGCCAGCATGCCGATGCCCGTCTCGGGCTCCGGCGCCACCGATGAGTGGCTGCTGGTGTGCACCGCACAGGGCATGCAGCGGGTGTCTCTTGCCGAGTTCCAGGCCCGCGCCGGCCAGAATCAGGATCAGGATCAAGACGACAGCCAGGGGCAGGGGGCTGCCCAAGGCTGCGCCCTGTGCCCCTTTGTCGGCGGTGTGGCGCTGCAGCCGGCCTGGCCCTGGTTGTCGACAGCCAGCGTCGGCCGTGAGGTCCCTGGCGCCCCCGAAAATACCCGTCCCCCCGTCAGTAATCGCGACGACACGCCCCAGGCCAGGGCGCCGCCGGCCATCGGCTGAACGCCAGTCATCACGCCAGCCCTGAAGTTCTGGGCCTGGTGCACTTTCGTGATCACCTTTGGACGTCCTGTCATGTCTGCTATGACCCGGGTCGCGGCCGCCTTGCGCGTTGCCGAACCTTTTGCCGTGCATTCTTTTCATCACACTGGCGCCGCCCATGGCGGGCCGGGCCGGCGCCGCTGGCCACTGTCGCTGCTGACGATTGCCTGCGCGCTGGCAATCAACACCGCGCATGGACAGGCCGCGGAAGAGGCCGCGTCGCCTTTCGCCCTGGACACCACCACCGTCACCGCCACCCGTACCGCCAACAGCAGCTTTGAACTGCCGGCCTCGGTGTCCACTGTTGAGCGTCAGCAGCTGGATGAGGTCCAGGCCAATACCCTGTCCACGGCGCTGCGCACCCTGCCCAACGTGAACTACGGCGGAGGCCCCCGGGCCGCCGCGCAAAGCCCGGCGATCCGCGGCCTGCAGGGACCGCGGATCATCCTCACGGTGGATGGCGCGCGACGCAACAATGATGGCGGGGTCAACACCCCATTGCTGATCGATCCGGACCTGATCCGGCAGATCGACGTGGTCCGCGGACCGATGTCCGCCGCCTATGGCAGCGGCGGGCTGGGCGGGGTGATGGCCATCGAGACGCTCAATGCCGACGACATGCTTGACCCGGGCCAGAGCAGCGGCGGCCGGATCAAGGCCGGCTATCGCAGCGCCAACCGCGAGTCGTCGAGCAACCTGACCCTGGCCGCGCGGGGCGAGCGTGCGGACATTCTGGCCAGCGGCACCTACCGCGACTACGGCACCATTCACACCGGGGCCAGCGGCAGCGATGCCCAGTACCCCAACGACGGCCATCTGCAGAGCGGCCTGCTCAAGAGTCGTTTTTCGCCCAACGAGCTGAACCATTTCGAGCTGGGCTACCAGCGCTTTGCCGACCAGATGGTCGGCCCGACCAACCCTGGCGGCAACCTGCTGTTTCCGTTCTCGCAGAAGCTCCAGCGCGAACAGGAGCAATACAACGCCAGCTGGGCCTTCGAGGATGCCGAGCAGCGTTTGCTGGACGGCAAGCTGGCGCTGTACCAGACGCGCTTCACCCTCGACGGCGACAGCCGCTCGGTGCCACGTCAACCCACCACCGCCACCCAGACCAAGACCCAGGGTGCCAGCCTGCAGAACACCAGCCGGATCGAGGCTGGAAACGCCGGAACCCACCGTTTGACCTACGGTGTGGACGGCTACCGCGACAGCAACGAAAACGCCTCCGACGGTCAATCCAACAGCGTCCTGCCCAATGGCCACATGCGCGCCCTGGGTGGTTTTGTCCAGGATGAGCTGGCGTTTCTCGACGACTGGACCCTGATTGCCGCCCTGCGCCATGACGACTACCGCCTGACATCCCCCGGCCAGGACGACTCCAGCCACAGCCGGCTGTCGCCCAAGGTGGCGCTCAAGTATCAGCCCTGGGCATTCCTCGGGGTGTTCGTCAGCTACGGCGAGGCGTTCCGCGCGCCGACCATGACCGAGATGTTCGGCAACCTGAACACTCGCCGGGCGCTGTTCAACTTCCGCCCCAATCCCGGCCTCAAGCCGGAAACCAGCAAGACCCGCGAGGTCGGCGCCACGCTGGCGTTCGATGACCTGCTGGCCGGGGGCGACAGCCTGCGGGCCAAGGTCACCTACTTTCGCGAAGACGTCGACGACCTGATCGACCAGCAGGTGGTCGGCCGCTACGCGCGGCAGGCGCCGTTTGCCGGCACCGGGATGATCTTCCAGCGGATCAACGTGGCCCAGGCCGAGCGCCATGGCGGCGAGGCGCAACTGAGCTACCAATGGCAGCGCCTGTCCCTGGGCGCCGGCTATTCGCGGCTGCGTTCACGCAACGCCGACACCGGCGCCCAGTTGTATGCACCGCCGGACAAGTTGGTGCTCGGCGGCCAGTACCGCCTGGATGAGCACTGGTCGCTGAACTACCAGGGCCAGTACGTCTGGGCCCAGGACTACGACGCCACCGAGTTGCGGCGGCGCCAGGGCTACGTGATCCACGACATCGGCGGTGCCTTCGAGTACCGCCAGTACCGCGCCGACCTGGGGGTCAGCAACCTGTTCGACAAGGCCTACAGCACCTATCAGCAGTCCTTGGCCAACACCTTCACCTATGAAGAAGGCCGCAGCGTGAACCTCACGCTGAGCGCGCGTTTCTGACCTCGGGAGCTTCACTATGGGTTATTTGACTTCAGGCCTTGCCCTGATCGCCCTGGCCAGCCTGGCCGGGTGCGCCGCGAAAGAGCCGGTGCCCCCTGCCGAGCAGGCGGTCACCGTGGATTTCGCCCTGGTGGCCGGCGCTCAGCCGGTGAACTGCGGCCAACCCTTTGGCCCTCTGGGCCGCGACCGCCAGAGGCTGGCGCTGCACGATGCGCGCTTCTATGTACAGGACGTGGCGTTGATCGACGCGACGGGCCAGCGGGTGCCGCTGCGCCTGGATATCAATGACTGGCAGGACGCCCAGGTGGCCTTGCTCGACTTCGAAGACGGCAGCGGGCACTGCGCAGGTGGCACGCCAGGCATCAACACCCAGGTATCCGGCCGGGTACCGCCCGGGCACTACCGGGGGCTGAGCCTGACCCTGGGCGTGCCGGAGGCGTTGAACCACAGCAGCACCGAACTGCAGGGCGCGCCGCTGGACCTGGCCGCCATGGGCTGGAGCTGGCAGGCCGGGCGCAAGTTCATCAAGCTTGAGGTCGATCCTGTCGGCGGCGTGACCAAGGCCGACGGCGCCAAGGCCAGCACCTGGTACCTGCACCTGGGCGCTACTGGCTGCAGCGGCAACCCGGTGACCGGCGAAACGGTGGCGTGCCAGCGGGCCAACCGCATTCCCCTGACGCTGCCGGACTTCGACCCGGGCCGACAGCGGGTGGTCCTGGATCTGGCGGCCCTGTTTCAGGACAGCACCCTGGGCCAGGACCGGGGCGCTGCAGTGGGTTGCATGAGCGGCCCCAGCGATCCCGAGTGCGTCACGCTGTTTGCGCGCCTGGGCCTGGACTTGAACAGCGGCCTGCCACTGCAACCGGGACAGTCGCCGGCTTTTGCGGCGCGCGCCAAGCCATGAAGGGCAGGGGTGGATACCGGCTCACAGGGCTGTTGCTGAGTGTGCTGGTGGCCTGGCCGGTGGCCGCGCAGGACTGGAACTGGCAACTGCCGTCCCATGTGCCGGAACCGCGGGTGCCGGCGGACAACCCGATGTCGGCGGCCAAGGTCGAACTGGGTCGGCGGCTGTTCTATGACCCGCGACTGTCGGCCACGGGCAACCGCTCCTGCAGCTCCTGCCACCTGCAAGAGCGAGCCTTCAGCGACGGTCGCGCGCTGTCGGTGGGCGGCACCGGGGAACTGACTCACCGCAATGCCCCTGGGCTGGCCAACAGCGCCTGGAACGCCACTTATAACTGGGCGGCGCCGGCCATCGTCAGCCTGGAGCGGCAGATGGAGGTGCCGCTGTTTGGCGACGACCCGATCGAGATGGGGGTCAATGACGGCAATCGCCAACAGATCCTCGCGCGGCTGGCGGCCGATCCGCTGTACCTGCCGCTGTTCCGCCAGGCCTTTGCCGATCAGCCGCAGCCGTTGAACATGGCCTCGGTGATCCGGGCGATCTCGGCCTTCGAGCGTTCCATCGTCTCGGTGGACAGCCGTTATGACCGCTACCTGCAGGGCCGCGAGCCACTTAGCGACAGCGAGCAGCGGGGCATGGCGCTGTTCTTTGGCGAGCGCGCCGAATGCCATCACTGTCACGGCAGCTTCAATTTCAACGATCAGGTGGTGCATGCCCGCAGCCGGGTGGTGGACACCCCGTTTCACAACACCGGGCTGTACAACATCGACGGCGCCGGCGGCTTTCCCTTCCCCAATCGCGGGCTCTATGAAAGCACCGGCAAGGCCGAGGACATGGGCGCCTTTCGCGCGCCGAGCCTGCGCAACGTCGAGGTCACCGGGCCCTATATGCACGACGGCAGCCTGGCCTCTCTGGAAGCGGTGATTGACTTCTACTCCGAGGGCGGCCGCTTGATCGCCAGCGGCCCGCAGCAGGGCGATGGACGCTTGAACCCGTACAAGAGCGGGCTGATTGCGCGCATCGATTTCACCGCGCAAGAGAAGCGCGACCTGCTGGCCTTTCTCAAGGCCCTGACCGACGACTCGTTGCTCCACGACCCGCGCTGGCAAGACCCGTGGAAGCGCCGGCCTTGATCCGTTCCCCATCACCACACGCGTTCCCGCCGGGAGCAAGGAGGCTGCTCTTAAGAAAACCACCCGCTGCACCGCATTAACTCAATGGCGAATTCGCCAGACCCGGGCGCCTGCGCCCATTCAATCAAGCAAGGAGCAACACCTTATGAGCATCAAGATCGCCAAGAAGCACACCCTGCACATCGCCGGTCGCGCCGGTGCCTGCTGCGCCTCGTGCTGTGCCCCGGTAGGCGTTAACTAAAAGCCTTCCCGCCACGGGCGCCCGGCGCCCGTGGCGGGTCTTGAGCAAGGAGGTGCAAGACCATGCGTATCGGCTTCAACTACACCCTGGGAGACACCGCGCCCCTGGTGCGAAAGCTCCTGGCGGGCGGCCACATCGACTATGTCGAGCTGCTGATCGACAACTTCCTGGCCGTGCCCATCGATGAACTGGAGACAGGTTTTGCCGCGCCGGTGGGTTTTCACATCATGTTTTCCAAGTTCATTGAAAACGACACCCCGGCCCTTGAAAGCCTGGCCCGGCGCCTGCGCGAGCTGATCGAGCGCTTGCGGCCGCTGTATGTGTCCGATCACGTGGCGCGCTTCAGTCACGACGGGCGGCAGCTGTATCACCTGGCGGAGATCGACTATGTCGGCGATTACCCGCAGGTGCGCGAGCGTGTCGACTGGTGGCAGCAGCAACTGGGTTGTCAGCTGCTGCTGGAGAACTACCCGTCGATCATGGACGGTGGCCACGACGCTCCGGCCTTTCATGAGCGGCTCTATCGCGATACCGGCGCCGGGGTGCTGTTCGACGCCTCCAACGCGGTGTGTGCCCATCTCAACTGCGGCGTACCGCTGGAGGCCTGGGAGGGGGTGATTGAACACTCATCGCACTTTCATACCGCCGGCTACAACCTGTCGATCCTGCAACCGCATTTGATTCTCGACACCCACGACCAGGTGCTTTCCGAGGCCACCCTGGGGTTCTTGCAACGCTATCGCGGGCTGTTCGACGGTCCCGAGGCAACCCTGACCTACGAACGCGACGGCCGTTTCGACGAGGCCGAAATCATCGGCGACCTGCAACGGCTGCGGAGCATTTTTCCCTCCTCGCCCATGGAGCCGCGGACATGAAGACCGAGCACCCATTGCCCAGGACCGACAGCCAACTGCTGCATGCCTTGAGCGTGCCGCAACGCCAGGGCGATTACCCCCGTGATTCCCGGGCCTTTGTGCGCATCGACAGCAGCCTGCGGGTCTACTGGCACACCTTGTTCGATATCTGCCCGGGCTTGCTGCAGCTGTCGGGGCCGGACGGGCTGGCGATCTTTCGCCCGTTCATGAGCTGGGCGGCGCAGCAGCGGCTGTCGCTGAACTGGACCTATTACCTGTGGCTGGATGTCTGGCTGCAGCAATCGAGCTTTGCCCGGCACGTGACGCCGGCCTTGCGCTACCAGCTGATGGGCGCCTCGGCGGCGCGCTGGGCCACCGGTGACCGCAGCGAGGCCAACGGCATCTTCCTCGCCGCCGCGGACCTGCCGGATCTGGTCTGCGGCTGGAAAACCCAGACCCTGGAGGGCGCCAGGGACATCGAGCAGATCGAGCTGGCCGAACCCTTGCCGGCGCCGGGGGCGGCCTTTGGCTATTTCACGGTGCACAGTCGGCATCGGCAAGACGGCTTTCCCGGTTGGACCGATGTCCCGCGTTGAACAGCGGGACAGGCCCGCGCTGACGGTGCGCAGCCGGGGGTTCTGGGCCGGTTTTGCAGCCCTGGTGCTGGCCTTCGCGGTGGCGCAGATGCTGGCCCAGATCGACCTCGGCATGCTGGCGCACCAGGCCCCGGGCATGCCGGCGGCCTACGTGATGCTGGCGCGTCTGGCGCTGCTCGATCTGCTGGCCAGCATGGCCCTGGGGTCGGTGGTTTCGGTCCGGGTCGCCCGAGCGCTCCGCGAGGGGCAGCCGGGGCCGGTGATGCGTGGTGCGTTGACGCTGGCGGTAATCCTCGGGCTGCTACTGAGCCTGGTCGGCTTGCTGGCCTATCCGCCGTTGGCGGTCGGCCTCAGCGCTGACGATGCCGCACTGCGAGCCCTGCTGCTCAGCGCCATTCCCTGGTTCGCGGCGTCGGCGCCGTTGCGCCTGCTCAATGGCTGCGCGGCGTTCATCCTGCACGCCTCGCAACAGGGGCCGCTGGTGGTGCGCTGGAAACTCTGCGAGCTGCTGGCCAAGGCTGGGCTCAACCTGCTGTTCATCGAGGGCCTGGGGTTTGGCTTCGCCGGTTGCTTCATGGCATCGCTGCTGCTGCACCTGGGTTCCTGCGCCTGGGTGCTACGGCGCTTGCAGCCGCTGATGGGCCGGGGACGCTGGCTGCCCGCAGCGGACTGGGCCAGGGCGGTGCTGCGCCAGAGCGCCTGGGAAGGGCTGCGACTGCTGTCCATGCAGCTGTTGGGGCTGGTGACCCTGGTGCTGTTCGCGGCGCCGCAGATTGCCCCGGTCGATACCCAGCGTCTGGATGCCTTCGCGGCGGGAACCTTCCTGGCCTTGCTGGTATTTGCGCCGCTGGTGGCGTTGATCCGCTTTCTGGCCATGCGCTTCGCCGGGCTCGCCCAGGACGAGGTGCGCCGGCTGCTCAAGCAGCTGTTGCGCCTGGGCGTGCCGGGCATGGCGTTGCTGGGGGGACTACTGATTCTGCTCGGTCCCTGGCTGGGGCAGTGGGTGTATGCCCAGCAGGGCCGGTGGTGGAGCAGCTTTGTGCTGATGCTGGGGTTGTCGCTGCCGCTGCGTCTGGCCGGCAATGCCATGCGCGCGGCCTTGCAGAGCCTGGGGGAGTTTGTCGCCATCGCCAAGGTGGATGCGTTGCTGGGATGGGCGATTGGCTTGCCGCTCCTGGCGCTCGGGTTGCGCCTGGACCTGCCGCTGGTTGCCTACGGTTATGTGCTGGTGCCGGAAGCGCTGGCCCTGCTGTGGCTGGCCAGGCGTATTCAGTGCATCCGCGCAGCGAGCCCGCAACC
Source organism: Pseudomonas sp. 3MA1 (assembly GCF_029237275.1). NCBI lineage: Bacteria > Pseudomonadati > Pseudomonadota > Gammaproteobacteria > Pseudomonadales > Pseudomonadaceae > Pseudomonas > Pseudomonas sp. 3MA1. The sequence goes on from NZ_JAACFX010000006.1 coordinate 335,345, forward strand.
TTGCGGGCTCGCTGCAGCCATGGGCGACGCCCAGGCTCAGTTGCCGACGGTGAAACCGTAGGCGCCATCACTCTTGTGGGTGTCGACCGACACCGCATGCCACTGCACCTTGTACTCGCCGGGGGCCAGTGGCTGTTGCGGGGTGACGATCAGGGTTTTTTGATCGCCCGCAGCGTTGGCAATGCTCTTGACCGCCACGTCCGTGTTCCCGGTGCTGATCTTGACCTGGGTGAACTGCGCTTCGACACCTTCGGAAAACACCAGGCGCAATTCCTTCGGCGCGCTGACGGTGGAGTCGGCGGCCGGGGTTTCGCTCTTCAGATGAGCATGGGCGAACGCCGAACCGGCGCTGGTCAGGGAAGCCAGCAGGGCCAGGGTGGTGAGGATTTTTTTCGAACCGTAGGCGGTCATGGGCGGTGCCTCTTATCAAGGGGTGGGTACAAATGCGCGACTTGACCCGGGCGACCCGCGCCCGGGCAGGGTGATTGATCAGAAGTCCAAAGTGATGCCGGTGTAGAGTGCGCGGCCGTCGCCCGGCGAGTGCAGCGAGGCCTTGGCGCCGTCCGGGTCGTACCAGACGTATTCGTAGTAGCGGTTGGTGAGGTTCTTCAACTGCAGGTCGACACTCACCGACTCAGTGACCTTGTAGGTGGCGCCAAGGTTCATCAGCACGTAACCGCCATAGGTGCCCTGGGTGTTTTCCCGCTCCAGGTAGTAGTGGGTCTGGCCGTTCATCCAGGCAGTCAGTTGCAGGGCAGGGGTCAGGTGGTAGCTGACACCGGCGTTGTACAGGTGATGGGGAATGTGGTCGATTTCCTGGCCCTGGCTGTTGGGCAGGGTGGCGCTGGGCTTGAGGATTTTCGAGTACTGCCAGGAGTACGCCAGCCACAGGTCGGTACGTTCGTCGGGGTGCAGGTTCAACTGCAGGTCGTAGCCCCAGCGCCGGGTTTCGCCGACGTTGTCCGACTCGCCGCTGGGGTCGTTGAGCCGGCGGCTGACTTCGCCGCTGGCGTCCTGGCGCCAGTAGGCGACGCGGCCATCTAGCCAGTCCGTGGGGGTGAACTTGATCCCGGTTTCCCAACCTTCGTTGATCGACGGCGCCAGGTCGGTGTCGCGGGGCGGGATCTTGTACGCCGCCGCGCCGGTGCCGACCTGAAAGGTGCGGCCCCAGTTGGCGTACAGACTGGCCACGGTCCAGGGCGAATACACCACGCTGAGCTTGGGTTGCTTGATCAGCCCGTAGTCGTTGATGTCGTAGTCCAGGCCGGTCATTTGGTTGGTGAAGTCGCCCTGGATCTTGTCGACGCGATACGCCGGCACGATCTTCAGCGACTCGAACGGCTTGATCTCGGCCTGCAGGTAAGCGCCGTAGGTGTCGAAGTCGAACTGCTGATCCCGGGTCTGGGCCAGGCGGGCGCGGTTCTGGGTGCGGTAACGCTCGCTGCGGTTCTGCTGCTGTTGCACATCCGCGCCGCCTTCCAGCGCAAAGGCATGGAGCCAGCTGACTTGCGGGCGCCAGGTCAGGGAACTGAGGGCGCCGTACTGGGTTTCGTAGGTGTCGCGCTCCTGCTGCGAGCTGGTGCGCCAGTATTGGGTCCAGCGCCGATCGTCGAAGGTGTTGACGTAGGTCTTGGCCGACCAGGCCAGGGTGTCGGCCAGATCCGTGTCCAGATGCAGGCTGAGCTGGTTCATGCGCCGCGTGCCTTTGTCCGTGGCGTTGTAGCTGTTGCTCATCGTCGGGTGCTGATGGGCATCGCTCTGGCTCAGGTAGCCCGGTTCCTGGGCCTCGGTTTCGTAGTGCCGGGCGATCAGGCCGATGCGGTAGCGGCCGTCGTCCGGTGTGTAGAACCATTTGCCGGACAGGGAGAATTTGTCCGCTTGGGCGTGGTCGCGATAGCCATCGGCCTTCTGGTAGGCGAAGAAGTAGTTCTGGGTCCAGTTGCTGCCTTCGATGCCCTTGGCCAACTGGGTTTCCTGGGTATTGAAGCTGCCGTAGCGCAGTCGTGCCTTGGTGTAGTCGCCGCCGCTGCGGGTGAGCATGTTCACATTGCCGGCGATGTTGTTCAGGCCGTAGCGGGCATCGCTGGTGCCGCGCACCACTTCGATGCTGTCCAGCTCAATGGGGAAGATCATGTCCATGAACGGCATGTTGCCGTCGTTGCTGTTGCTCGGAATCCCGTCGATCAGCAGCTTGACCGCGTTGACCTCGCCCTCGCCGTTGAAGCCGCGAAAGGAGATCTTGCCGGACGTCGTTCCCTGGTTGAACTCGGTGAGCATCACCCCCGGCGCGCGGCTGAACAGCTCCCAGCTGTAGTTGACCGGCATCTTTTCCAGGATGTCGCTGCCCAGGATGTCCACCGAACTGAGCACGCTGCGGGTACTCAAGGGGCCGCTGCCTTCGGCATCGCCGCCCTGGACGGTGACGGTGCCCAGGGTCAGGGCCGAGTTCTCGACCTTGGCCGTTTCAGCCAAGGCGGTGGACAGCGGACTCAGGGCGAGCAAGCCGCAGCTCAGCAGCGGCCACAGGGCAGGGGATGGGCACGGATTCTTTGCCCGGGGCAAAGTGACAAGAACAGGCATAGGCAACTTCCAGACAGCCAGGACTTCCCCCAGGGCCATCGCCGGCCGCACAGGCCAGAGGGGGGGGAAGGCAGATAGGGACGGTAACGGGCCGGTATTTTCCGCAGGCCTGGATCGAAAGTCTTGCCAGGGGCCACCCGGCCTGGGTGCGACAGGCTGACGCATGATGTGACCTGCTTGCAGGGTGCTGGCCTGGAGCCCGCCGATGCGGCAGTGGCCGCGCTGGATCGCGACACAGGCAGTCGCGGGTGCGGCGGACTGTCGCAGGCATGATCCCGCGCGCGCTCAGTGGTCTGGAATGGCTGCCGAGGCTCTACGTCAACATATTGGCTAAAAGTTCATTATTTTTTAACGATCGCGATCATTAGACGTAATATTGACGTAATGGCTTTTTCACCCCAGTATGCGCTCGCTGAGCAGTTGATTTTATTGATGTTTTTTTGACGCCAACATCATCGGATCGGCTCAAGCCAAGGCGCTAGAGCCTTTGGAAGACCACAGCCCCCCCAACACATGACGCTCATGGCAGCTATTGGCCATGGTGTTTTCAATGGGTGTGCTAGCTTGAATCGGCGTAGCGACGATATTTTTCTCGGGATGATCTATGTCTACTGAACGGATACTGGTTACGGGTGGCGCCGGTTTTATTGGCTCGCACTTGGTCGATGCGCTGTTGGCCAAAGGCTATGCCGTTCATGTGCTGGATGATCTGTCCACTGGCAAGACCAGCAATCTGCCGCTGACCCATCAGGGCCTGCAACTCACGGTCGGTGATGTCGCCGATGCCACGCTCCTGGCCACGGCCATGCAAGGCTGTGACGCGGTGGTGCACCTGGCGGCGGTGGCTTCGGTGCAGGCCTCGGTCGAAGACCCGGTGCGCACCCACCAGAGCAACTTCATCGGCACCCTGCGGGTCTGCGAGGCCATGGTCGCGGCGGGTATCCGCCGGGTGGTGTTCGCTTCCAGCGCCGCGGTCTATGGCAATAACGGCGAGGGCACCGCGATCGATGAACAAACGCCCAAGTCGCCCCTCACGCCCTACGCATCTGACAAGCTCGCCAGCGAGTACTACCTGGATTTCTACCGTCGCCAGCATGGCCTGGAGCCGGTAATCCTGCGCTTTTTCAATATTTTCGGTCCGCGCCAGGACCCTTCCTCGCCGTATTCCGGGGTGATCAGCATCTTCAGCGAACGGGCCAGGAGCCAGCGGCCGATCACCCTGTTCGGCGATGGCGGGCAGACCCGGGATTTTGTCTATGTCGCCGACCTGGTGAAGATCCTGATCCAGGGCCTTGAGCAACCTGCACCGGCGATCGATGCCACCAACGTCGGCCTGGGTGGCGTGACCAGCCTCAACGACCTGATCGCGACCCTGCAACAGATCAGCGGCCAGCCGCTGCAGGTGAATCATGCCGCGGCGCGACCCGGTGATATCCGCCATTCGAAGGCCGACAACCGACGTTTGCGCGAGCGCTTCGTCCTGGGGACGCCGACCCGTCTCGGGGAGGGCCTGGCCCAGCTGTACCGCAGTCTCTAGCTTCCTGGCCTTGAGCGTTCCGGCGAGCCGGAGCTCGACAGCCTGATGGTGTGCCGATTGATCTACTGAAGAGTGAGTTATGGACATCGAGTTTCGCAGGGGGCGTGTCTTCAACATGGTTCGGCGCCTGTTTACCGCATTGGCCTTGTGTGTAACCCCTTCGCTGGTACAGGCCGCGCCGCCGGCGCCGGCCAGCGTCGGCTTCTGGTACGCCGAACGACCTCCGCTGGAGGAACTGGCGCAGTTCGAGTGGGCGGTGGTCGAGCCCGGTCATATGAGCACCGCGGATGTCGCCACCTTGCGCAAGCTGGGCAGCCAGCCGTTCGCCTACCTGTCGGTGGGCGAGTTCGACGGCGACCGCGCGGCACTCGACAAACAGGCCCTGACCCAGGGCGCCAGCGCGATCCGCAACAAGGCCTGGGACAGCCAGGTGATGGACATCGCCACCCCGGCCTGGCGCGAACATCTGTTCAAGCGCGCCAAGGCCTTGCAGGAGCAGGGCTATGCCGGTCTGTTCCTCGATACCCTGGACAGTTTCCAGTTGCTCCCCGAAGCCCAGCGCGAAGCGCAACGCCACGCCCTGGCGTCGTTCCTGCGGGAACTGCACAGCCGCTTGCCCAACCTGAAACTGTTTTTCAACCGCGGTTTCGAGGTCTTGGGCGAACTCGACGGCGTCGCCTCGGCGGTGGCCGTGGAATCGATCCATGCCGGCTGGGATGCCGCGGCCAAGCGTTATCGGCCGGTTTCCGAGGCCGACCGCAACTGGCTCGAAGGTGAACTCAAGCCACTGCGGGCAAAAAACATTCCCTTGGTGGCCATCGACTACTTGCCGCCCAGCCGCCGCGAAGAAGCGCGCAAGCTGGCGCGCCAACTGAGTCAGGAAGGCTTTATCCCGGTGGTCACCACCCCGGACCTCAACTCGATCGGCCTGAGCACCGTGGAAGTGCAGCCGCGGCGCATCGCCATGCTCTATGACCCGCGTGAAGGCGAACTCTACGATCACGCCGGGCACCGCATGCTCGGCGGCCTGCTGGAATACCTGGGCTACCGCGTGGACTACCTGCCGGCCGATGACAGCCTGCCGTCCTACAGCTTTGCCGGCTTGTACGCCGGAGTGGTGCTGTGGATGACCAGCGGCCCGCCCCAGGACAGCCGTGCTTTCAGCCGCTGGATCGGCCAGCGCCTGGACGAACAGGTGCCGCTGGCCATCATGGCCGGCCTGCCGATCGAAGACCGCGCGCTGCTCAAGCGCCTGGGGCTGGGCCTGGCGGCGCCTGGAGCACGCGGCGCCCTGCAGATCCTGAGTCAGGACAAGAGCCTGATCGGTGGCTTCGAAGCACCGGTGGTGGCGCGGACCCGCGAACTGACCCGGGTCACGCTGTTGCCCGACGGGCCGAAACCGGCCTTGCTGCTGGGGGACGACAAGGGCGGCAAGTACGCGCCCGTGGTCATCGGTGCCTGGGGCGGCATGGCCCTGGCGCCTTATGTGGTGGAAGCCAATGTCGAGCGCAGCCGCTGGATTCTCGACCCGTTCGCCTTTATCCAGAAGGCCCTGCGCCTGCCGGCGCAACCGCGCCCGGACACCACCACCGAGAACGGCCGGCGGATCGCCACGGTGCACATCGACGGCGACGGCTTTCCGTCCCACGCCGAAGTGCGCGGCACTCCGTATTCCGGGCGTCAGGTGCTGGACGACTACATCCGGCCCAACCCGTACCTGACCTCGGTGTCGATCATCGAAGGGGAGATCGGGCCCAAGGGCATGTCGCCGTTCCTCGCCCCGGAACTGGAGCCGATTGCCCGGGAGATCTTTGCCGATCCCAAGGTCGAGGTGGCCACCCACACCTACAGCCACCCGTTCTACATGCAGCCGGACAAGGCCAAGAAGGACGAGGACTTCCATGCCGAATACGGCCTGCGCCTGAACATTCCGGGGTACAACACCCTGGACTACAAGCGTGAGATCTACGGCTCGCGGGACTACATCAACAGCCGCCTGACCACCGCGCAGAAGCCGGTGAAGCTGATCTTCTGGCCGGGGGACGCGCTGCCCAGCGCTGACACCATCAAGATGGCCTACGCCGCCGGGCTGAAGAACGTCAACGGCGGGCAGACCATCCTGACCAAGGCCAACTCGTCGCTGACCGGCCTGTATCCCTTGCTGCGGCCCACCGAAGGCGGCCTGCAATACTACGCGCCGGTGATCAACGAGAACATGTACACCAACCTCTGGAAGGGCCCGTATTACGGTTTCCGCGACGTGATCGACACCTTCGAGCTGACCGACAGCCCGCGGCGTCTGCGCGGCATTCACCTGTACTACCACTTCTATTCGGGCACCAAGCAGGCCTCGATCAAGGCCATGACCGAGATCTACCAGTTCATGCGCGGCCAGCAGCCGCTGTCCTTGTGGATGAGCGACTATCTGGACCGGGTCCACGGCCTGTACCAGGCCAGTCTGGCGCGTACCGTCGACGGCGACTGGCAGGTGCGCGGCCTGGATGGTTTGCGCACCCTGCGCCTGGACCCGGCGCTCGGCTGGCCGGATCTCGGCCGCTCCCGGGGCGTGGCCGGGGTCCGCGATCTGCCCCAGGGGCGCTATGTGGCCTTGAGCAGCGATCAACCGTTGCTGGCCCTGCGTCCCGAGCGTGACCCGCGTCCGGCCCTGGAACTGGCGAACATCCCTCTGCGCGACTGGCGTTATGTGAATGACCGGCAGGTGACGTTCTCGTTCGCGGGTCAATTCAACCTGGAGTTCTCGGTGCGTTCGGCCAGTGCCTGTCGGGTCGAAGTCCAGGGGCAACGCTACGCCGGCAAGTCGGAACAGGGCCTGTGGCATTTCCAACTTCCTTTGAAGCAGGTGAGTGATGGCCAACTCTTCTGCAACTAACAAGGCCCCGCGGGCGCGGCTGCTCAATCCCTGGGCCTTGCTGCTGGTGGCGATTGCCGTCGGCGTGCTGCTGTGGGCGACCTATCGCAACGAAGACGCCTTCCGGCCCAAGGGTGGCCAACCGGACGAGGTGTCCGCCAGCTATGCCGAAGTGCTGCTGGCCGCCCACCCGGAAAACAGCGAGTTGCGCACCCAGCTGCTGGATCTGCTGATTCAGCTGGGCGACTACCCCAAGGCCGAGAAACACCTGGCCGAGTGGCCGCAACCCGACCCGGCGCTCAAGGCCTACTACCGTCTGCAGCTCGATGCCCTGGCGCTGAACAACAGCACCGACAGCGCCGCGCTGCAGGCCCTGGCCGAGCGTTTCAAGGCCTTCGATTACCGCTCCTTGCCCAGCCCGCAGCTGGAGCGCCTGGCTTCCCTGGCCTTGGCGGCCCAGGCGCCGGGGCTGGCGGCGGATGCCTACGCCGAGCTGGCGCGTCGCGATCCCAAGCAGGCTCAACACTGGCTGCCCGAAGCGGCGCGCTGGTATCAGGCCAGCGAACAGCCGGGGCGCGCCGCCGACCTTTATGTGCAACTGCTCGATGCCGGCCAGACCCCTGAAGTGCGTCGCCAGCTCCTGCAGCAAGCCTTCACCACCCTGGTGGCGGCGGATCGTGGCGATCAGGCCGCCGAGCTGCTGGCCCACGAGCTGGCGGCGCAGCCGCAAGCCGAATTCGATGCCGGGCTGCTGGACCGGGGCGTTGATGTGGCGATTGCCCACAACCGCTCGGACCTGGCCGAGCAGTTCTTCAGCGCCTGGCGCAAGTTGCAGCCCGACAGCCCGGAGGTCCTGGCCAAGGAGTTCAAGCAGCGTTTGGCCTTCGGCGACCTGAACGGCGCCCATGCGGTGGGCGTGCAACTGCTGGAACTGCGCCCGGAGGATCCGGCGCTGCTGGAGCAGATGGCCCATCTCGCCGAGTGGCAGGGCGATTCGGCCTCGGCGCTGGGCTACTGGATCAGCCTGAGCAAGCTGCGTCACGACCCGGCGCAGTTCGAACACACCTGGCGCCTGGCGATGCAGACCTACGACTTCGACCGCGGCATTCCGCTGCTGGCCGGGATCATGGACACCCGCGCCCTGAGCAATGTCGAGCTCGACGCCCTGGTGTACGCCGAAGAATCCCGCGGCACCCCCGAGCAGGCGGAAGTCTGGCTGCGCCGCTACGTCGCCAAGTACCCCAAGCACCGGCTGGCCTGGGTGCGCCTGTTGCAGAACCTGGAAAACACCGAGCAATACCCGGAGCGTCTGGCGGTGTGGACCAATTTCGCCAAGCGTTACCCGCTGACCAGCACCGAGCGGGTGGACTGGGCCAACAACTACCTCAAGCTGTTTGACAGCCAGTCGGCGTGGAAGGTGATCACCGCGGTCGATGGCAACAAGATCGACGACCTCAACTACTGGCAGTCCCGCGCCGCCCTGGCCTGGGATCTGGAACTGGACGATGAGCTGCAGCTGGCCCTAGAGAAGATGCTGGCGATCAAGGGCTCGCTCAACAGCGGTGACGAGAGTCAGCTGATTGCCCTGTATCGTACCCGCGACCCGCGCAAGGCTTTGCAGTTGACCGTCGACAGTTGGCGCCAGGGCCACGATCCGCAGCGCCTGGTCGCCGCCTTGCAACTGGCCCAGGAACTTCAGGACTGGCCGCTGGTGGGCGATCTGCTCAAGGAGGCCGAGCAGTACCCGGATGCCTCCGATCAGTCCCAGGTGCTGGCCGCGCGCGGCGCCCTGGCGGTGCAACAGGGCAACAGCGACGAGGCGTTGCGCCTGTATCGCCTGGGCTTGAGCCGGTTCCCGGATGACAACACCTTCCGCGAACGCCTGTTGTGGCTGTATGTCGACCTGGGCCGCAGTGCCGAGATCAAGCCGCTGTTGCAGCAATGGCGCGCCCTGGCCCGCAGTGACAGCACGCTGTGGCTGCCATTCGCCGCCGCCAGCCAGCTGGTGGGGCGCAATACCGAGGCCCTGGCCTGGTATCGCCTGTACCTGCAAGGCAATTCGCAGGACTGGATGGTCCAGGCTGCCTATGCCGATGCCCTGGAAAGCGCGGGTTATGCCGACTCGGCCCAGCGCCTGCGGCTCAAGCTCGATCGCCAGGTGACCGCGGAGCAGGTCCGCGCCACGCCTCAGGGCTATGCCACCTGGCTGCGCCTGCTGGCCAGCAGCTACTCGTCGCGCAAGGCACAGAACCAGGCCATGCAATGGCAAGACGGTTCCAAACCGATGCTGCAGCTGTGGTTCGATCAATTCCTCGCGCGCCTGGATGACCTCAATCAGTCGGCGCAGAAGGACGAGTGGCTGGCCTGGGCCCGCAGCCGGGGCCTGAAGATCAGCAGCTACGAACAGATCCAGGAAGCCTTGCGCGGCAGTAACCGCCAGGCCCTGGAGCGTCTGGTGGCCGGCGGCAGCCTGGATCCGGCGCAGCAGGTCGAAGCCCTGAACAGCCTCGGGCGCGGCGGTGAAGCCTTGGCCACCGGCCTGTCGGCGCTGGGTGACGACCAGCCGCCAGCGATCCGCGAGCAGTTGCGCCGGCAGGCCATCGAGATGACCGAGCGCACGCCCCAGGGCGTGCAACTGGCCTGGGAGCGCCAGGACTACGGCGGACTGGTGTTCAACGGCCCGCGGCTGACCGCCGCCCGTTACCTCAACGACAACTGGTACGCCAAGCTGGTGCTGGAGCAGGGCCAATACAGCGGCGATACCCTGGACTCGGGGCGCTTGGGCACTGAAACCAATACTGAGCTGACCCTGCAGCGTCAGGTGGAGAACGGCAATTACAAGCTGATCCTCGACAGCAGCCTGCGCAAGGACGATGACCGCAACGGCCTGGGCATCAGTCGTACCTGGCAGGTGGACAGCGGCAACGAACTGGACGCCGGCGCCGACTGGCACCGCAAGAACGAAGACAGCGGACTGATGCGTGCCTTCGGCCAGCAGGATGATCTCTGGGTCGGCGGCCGGCATCGCTACTCGGCCCGCGACCAGCTGTCCTGGAACCTGGCCCAGCGCTGGTTCTCGACCCGCAGCGGCGACGACCTGGGCAGCGGTCAGGCGCTGAAGATCGAGTTCGACCACACCCTGCAGTTCGAAGGTCCGAACTGGGAACTGCGCAGCGGCATCGACTACCAGCAGAACAGCCTGAACAACCGCTCGCTGCCCAACCTGGCCAATACCCTGGGCGGGGGCATCGATCTGGCCGGCATCCAGCTCGACGACCCGAGCCAGATCAACAGCCAGACCCTGCTGCAGAAGCGCTATGGCCAGCTGTTCTTCGGCAGTGCCTGGCGCCGCGGCTTCCCGGGGGCGCTGAACCGCACGCGCGGGCAGTACACCTGGCTGGTGGACGTCAGCTCCGGCTGGCAGTGGACCGACAACACCATCAACTACGCCATCAGTACCGGTATCGGCACCGAGGTGCTAGGGGATGACGAATTGGCAGTGACCTTCGGTTACCAGTCGGCGCCACAAGGCGGAACCGGCAAATCCGGCGGCACTGCAGGTGTCAGCTACAGCGTGCGTTTTGGACGCTGATCATGGAATTCAAAGAGGAGTGAACCTTATGCAATCCCTTCGTTGCGTGAGTCTGGCGATGGCCGCCGTGCTGATGGCCGGGTGCACCAGCTTTACCGGTCAAAGCAGCCCGGAACTGTCGAAAAATGCCCGCTGGGGCGTGTTGCCGCTGGTCAACTATTCGCAGACGCCCCAGGCCGGCGAGCGCAGTGAGCAGATCCTGCTCAGCGTGCTCAGCAGCCGCGGCCTGCAACCCCAGGTCTACAGCGGCGCGCCGGGGCAGGGCGAGCAGGCCCTGCTGGACGATAGCGAGCGCCTGGCCGGGGCCATGGACTGGGCCCGCGAGCAGAAGCTCGACTATGTGGTGTCCGGCAGTGTCGAAGAGTGGCAGTACAAGAATGGCCTGGACGGCGAACCGGCGGTGGGCATCAGCCTGCGGGTGGTCGAGGCGGGCACGGGCAAAGTGCTGTGGAGCCACAGCGGCGCCCGCGCCGGCTGGTCACGCGAGAGCCTGGCCGGTGCGGCGCAGAAGGTCCTCGACAAACTGGTCGGCGGCCTGCGGATCGAGTGACGGCCATGAACTCTCCACACATGGACTACGCGCTGGCGCCCCGAGCCAGCGGGCCGGCGTCATGGCTGGAAACCTTCCTGGTGACCGCCCTGGTGATCGGCGTCGGCCTGTGGCTGGCGCCCCAGGATCCGCTGCAGGTGCAGGGCGAGTTTCCCTGGTCGGTGCTGGCGCCGCTGTTGCTGGGGGTGCGCTACGGGTTTGTCCGCGGCCTGATCAGCGCCAGCCTGCTGGTGGCGGCGTTTTTCGTCCTGCGGCAGAACGGCCTGCCGGGCTACGCACAGATCGCGCCGTCCTACATCGTTGGCGTGCTGGTCTGCGGCATGCTGGTGGGCGAGGTGCGCGACCTGTGGGAGCGGCGCCTGCTGCGCTTGCAGATGGCCAACGAGTATCGCCAGTACCGGCTCGACGACTTCACCCGGGCCCATCAGATTCTGCGGGTGTCCCACGATCGCCTGGAGCAGCGCCTGGCCGGCAGCGACCAGAGCCTGCGCAGCTCGTTACTGGGCCTGCGTGAGCGGCTGCGGGCGGCGCCCAATGGCGACGATGCCCTGACCCTGCTGGCCGAGCCGGTGCTGACCCTGCTGGGCCAGTACGGTTCGCTGCGGGTGGCCGGGCTGTACCGGGTGCAACAGGCCGCCAACGCGGCGCCCCAGCTGAGCCTGCTGGCCTCCATCGGCACCATGCCCACCCTGGACGACAAGGACCTGCTGGTGCGCCTGTGCCTGGAGCGCGCGGAACTGGTGAGTGTGCGCGAAGAGCTGCTCGACAGCGGCGGACAAGCCGCGGTGTCGTCGTTGCAGGCCTGCATCCCGCTGGTGGACACCCAGGGGCAGGTGCTGGCGGTGCTGGCGGTGCGGCAGATGCCGTTCTTTGCCTTCCAGGAGCGCACCCTCAGCCTGCTGGCCCTGCTGGCCGGGCACATCGCCGACTTGCTGCAGGCCGATTCCCAGGTGCTGCAACTGCAGGACGCCGACAGTCAGCAGTTCACCCGCCAGCTCAAGCGTTCGCTGGTGGATGTCGAGCGCCACGGCCTGTCCGGCTGCCTCTATGCCTTCGAATTGACCCAGCCCAACGATGAACTGACGCGGCTGTTCGAGCGCAGCCAGCGCGGGCTGGACCTGCACCTGAGCCTGGTCAACAACCGCGGGCACGGGCTGCTGCTGGTGCTCCTGCCGCTGACCAGCAGCGAGGGCGCCCAAGGCTATCTGACGCGCCTGGGCAAGCTGGTGCACGAGCACTTCGGCATGAGCGTGGAACTGGCGAGCCTGGGGGTCAAGGTGCTGCCTTATGACCTGGAGTCGGCCCGGCAACGGGATGGACTGCGTAACTTTCTGTACAACGAGTGTGGCCTGAATGATCAGCAAGTGGCTGTTTAGCGGAGCGCTGTTTTTCGAGGTTGGGAGCTGGGCCAGCCTGACGGCGCAGCTGCCCGACCTGCAGGTCGCGCTGCTGTATGCAATGAGTCATGCCATCGCCTGCGGCCTGCTGACGGCGGCGGTCTGGCTGCTGTTGCCGGCGCGTTATCGGCGGCCGTTGCCGTGGAGCCCGCTGTTTATCTTCAGCCTGGCGTTCTTCGTTCCGCTGCTGGGCTCGGTCGGGGTGATCGCGGCGATCTTTCCGGCCTTGTACCTGCCGCGCAAGCGCGAGGTGCAGATGTGGCAGGCGGTGGGCATTCCCGACCTGCCGTTTCGCGCCCAGACCCAACTGCATTCGCCGACCTTCGGCGACAGTGGCTTGCAGGATGTGCTGCGCCACGCCCCGGACCCCGACCAGCGCCTGGCGGCGTTGCTCGCCACCCGCAGGATGCCGGGCAAGGAAGCGGTGCCGATTCTCAAGCTGGCCCTGGGCGACCCCAGCGACGATGTGCGCCTGCTGGCGTATTCGATGCTCGACAAACAGGAAACCGACATCAACCAGCGGATTCAGGCTTCGCTGGAACAGTTGCCCGGTGCCGCGCCGAAGAAGGCCGGCGCCTTGCACGCGACCCTGGCGCGCTGGTACTGGGAGCTGGCTTACCTGGGCCTGGCCCAGGGCAGCGTGCAGCAGCACGTGCTAGGGCAAGCCGGCGAGCATGCCGAGCAGGCGCTGGAGGCGGGAGAGGGCGGCGAGTTGCTGTTGCTGGCCGGGCGTATCGCCCTTGAGCGGGGCGACATCGGCAAGGCGCGACTGCATATGCACCAGGCCCAGGAAGCGGGCATGGACCCGGCCAAGGTCTTGCCGTTTCGGGCCGAGATCGCCTTTGAAACCGGCAACTATTCAGAGATTCCCGCGCTGCTCAAAAGCTTGCCGCCGCAGATGCAACAACGTCCGCCCTTTGCCGGGCTGGTAAGGACCTGGACATGAAAAACGCCGTCGACCCAACCCCCATTGCCGATGTCTGCCTGCTGCTCGAAGGCACCTGGCCCTATGTGCGCGGCGGTGTCTCCAGCTGGATCCACCAGATGATCCTCGGCTTGCCGCAGCTGACCTTTTCCGTGCTGTTCATTGGCGGCCAGCGCGAAGCCTACGGCCAGCGCCGCTACGAGATCCCGGCCAACGTGGTGCACATCGAAGAAGTGTATCTGGAGGAGGCCTGGCGCAATCCCAAGCACAAGCGGGTCGCCCACACGGCGTCCCTGGAGGAATTGAGCAACCTGTACCGTTACCTGCACAACCCGGAGAAACCGCCCGCCGAGCTGGGCATTGGCGTGCTCGATTCCCTGGCCCAGGCGCGAATCACCCTGGACGACGTGCTCTACAGCCGCCCCAGCTGGGAGGCGCTGACCGAAGGCTACGAGCAGCATTGCGCCGATCCGTCCTTCGTCAACTATTTCTGGACCCTGCGCACCATGCAGTCGCCGCTGCTGATGCTGGCCGCCGCAGCCCGGCGCATGCCGCGGGCCCGGGTCCTGCATTCGATTTCCACCGGTTACGCCGGGCTGGTGGGCTGCATTCTCAAGCAGCTGTGGGGCTGCCGGTTCCTGCTCAGCGAGCACGGGATCTACACCAAGGAACGCAAGATCGACCTGGCCCAGGCCAGCTGGATCGCGGAAAGCAGCAACCAGGCGCTCAACGACAGCATGGACAGTGGTTCCGGCTACATCCGCATGCTCTGGGTGCGTTTTTTCGAACGCATCGGTCATCTGGTCTACGAGAGCGCCGACCAGATCATTGCCCTGTACGACGGCAACCGCCAGCGGCAGATCAAGGACGGCGCGCCGCCGGAGCGCACCCAGGTGATTCCCAACGGCATCAACCTGCAACTCTGGACCCAGGCCTATGAGTCCCGTGCCGCCGGCATCGCGCCGGTGGTCGGGCTGATCGGCCGGGTGGTGCCGATCAAGGACGTGAAGACCTTCCTTCGGGCCATGCGTGGCGTGGTCAGTGTCATGCCCCAGGTGGAAGGCTGGATTGTCGGCCCGGAAGAGGAAGACCCCGAGTACGTCGCCGAGTGTCGCAGCCTGGTGGCCAGTCTCGGCCTGGAGCAGAAGGTGCTGTTCCTCGGCTTCCAGAAGATCCAGGACATCCTGCCGCAGCTGGGCCTGATGGTGCTGACCTCCATCAGCGAGGCCCAGCCTTTGGTGATTCTCGAAGCCTGGGCCGCCGGCACGCCGGTGGTCAGCAGCGACGTCGGCTCCTGCCGGGAACTGATCGAGGGCGGCGAAGCGGCCGACCGCGATCTGGGGCTGGCCGGGGAGGTGGTGGCGATCGCCGATCCCCAGGCCACGTCCCAGGCGATCATCGATCTGCTGCGCAGCCCGCAACGCTGGCAAGCCGCCCAGGCCGCCGGCCTGGCGCGGGTACACCGCTACTACAGCGAAACCCTGATGATCGAGCGCTATCGCACGCTGTATGACACCGCCATGGGCGCCCCACACAAGGAGGCTGTGTAAATGGCCGGCATCGGTTTCGAACTGCGCAAGATTCTGTCCCGCGACTCCTACACCGCGACCCTGCATGCCTATGTCTACGCCGGCCTGATCAGTTCCGGGCCCTGGGTGCTGTCGATTCTCAGCGTGATGCTGGTGGGGGTCATCAGCCTCGGGCTGGTAGTGCCGGAGGTGCTGATCCGGCAGTTTCTGATCACCGTGACCTACCTGATGGCCACCTCGCTGATCCTCACCGGCGGCTTGCAGCTGTTTTTCACCCGTTTCGTCTCCGACCGCCTGTTCGAGCGCAAGTACGAGCACATCCTGCCGAACCTGGTGGGGGTGCTGTTGCTGGTGACCCTGGGCTCGGGCGTGCTGGGCATCCTGCTGCTGGTGACCCTGTTCGACCAGCCGCTGATCTACCGCCTGATGACCCTGGCCAACTTCGTGGTGCTGTGCAACCTGTGGCTGGTGATCATCTTCCTCTCGGGGATGAAGGCCTATAACCGCATCCTGCTGGTGATGCTGGCGGGCTACGCACTGATGGTGGGCAGCGCGTTCTTCCTGCGGCACATGGGCATGGAAGGGCTGCTGCTGGCGCTGTTGCTGGGGCACAGCTCGCTGCTGTTCCTGTTCCTGTACGACATCCTGCGCGAGTACCGCGCGGAAAAGCTGGTGGCCTTCGATTTTCTCGACCGCCGCCAGGTGTTTGTCAGCCTGCTGCTGACCGGGCTTTGCTACAACCTGGGGATCTGGATCGACAAGTTCATCTTCTGGTTCAACCCGGACACCTCCAGCCAGGTGATCGGACCGCTGCGCGCTTCGATCCTGTATGACCTGCCGATCTTCCTCGCCTACCTGGCGATCATTCCCGGCATGGCGGTGTTCCTGGTGCGGATCGAAACCGACTTCGCCGAGTGGTACGACCGGCTGTTTCGCGCGGTGCGCGACGGCGAAACCCTGCAGCACATCGGTTCGCTGAAAGCCGAGATGACCTTCTCGATCCGCCAGGGCCTGCTGGAAATCTGCAAGGTCCAGGGGCTGACGGTGGTCCTGCTGTTTCTCTTCGGGCCGCGTCTGCTGGAATGGCTGGGGATGTCCAGCTACTACCTGCCGCTGTTCTACATCGACCTGATCGGGGTGAGCATCCAGGTGGTGTTCATGGCCATCCTCAACGTGTTTTTCTACCTCGACAAACGGGCGATCGTGCTGGAGCTGTGCCTGTTCTTCGTCGCCCTCAACGCCGGGTTGACCCTGCTCAGCCTGCACCTGGGGCCGAGCTACTTCGGCTATGGCTTCACCCTGTCGCTGCTGATCTGCGTGCTGCTGGGGCTGGCGCGGTTGTCGACGGCGCTGGATGACCTGGAGTACGAGACGTTCATGCTCTCGCGTTGAGGGGCATCGGCCAGCGCGTGCTGCGGACCGTGTGCAACGCGCCCTGGGTAATGCGCAGCACAGGGGGCCGCTCAGGGAGCCTCGAGGTAGGATTTTCGCATTCTCTCCAGCGTGCCGTCCTTGCGCAGCTCCTCGACCGCCGCGCGCAGCTTGCGCACCAGTGTCGCATTGCAGTTTCTGGAGCAGGCCAGGTACAGATCGGTGCTCATAAAGACCGGACTGACCTGCAACGGCTGAGTCGACACCTTGCGCCAGATGCTCTGGGTTTCGGGAATGCCGTTGAACCAGGCGTCGACCCGTCCCATCAGCAGCAGTTGCGCCGGGTTCTCGCCAATTTCAAACGGATAGATCTGATTGTCGGCAAAGCCTTCAGCCCGGAGCTTCTGCTCTTGGGCACTGCCCCGGCCAACGGCGATCCGAGCAAAGGTGTCCCGCGCCTGCTGCAGGGTTTCGACGCGCGTGTGCAGGCTGAAGAAGGCTCTGTCCATGGTCATGATGGGCGC
Organism: Pseudomonas sp. 3MA1; assembly: GCF_029237275.1. Classification (NCBI taxonomy): domain Bacteria; kingdom Pseudomonadati; phylum Pseudomonadota; class Gammaproteobacteria; order Pseudomonadales; family Pseudomonadaceae; genus Pseudomonas; species Pseudomonas sp. 3MA1. The sequence continues at coordinate 352,219 of NZ_JAACFX010000006.1, forward strand.
GATCCAGGTGTAATCGGCTTCTCTTTCCGGCGTGCGCGACAGCTGAATGATCAGCTTGTCGACGCCTTTGCGCACGCTTTGCTGGGCTCGTGCCCAGGGCACTTCGATAAAATGCAGCGTATAACCGGCCCGGATCGCCGCTTCCGACGTCGCATCACCGACGATGCCATGCAGGCCGGTCTGGTCCAGCATCGATAAAGGCGGCGCCTCGGCGATGTACAGGTCGAAGCCAAGGGGCTCTGCGCCAGACACCGAGGCCACCCAGACCATCAGCGCAAACAGCGGCGTCAGGATCAGCGCCCCCCACAGGCGCAACGATTGACTCACATGAGTCATGGCAGTAACTCAACAGACAGTGGCATTTCATGCTCTCGGATTAACGCTGCGTATTCGACACCGACAAAGACCGACCGCAACGACCTGCAAAACGTGCCGCCAAGATTAGAGGGTTATGTGCAGAGATGGATGGGTTTGACGGATTATTTTGACCGCTGATTGCCATCACGGTTCAGGGCTGGTGCAACCGGTGACGTTGAACAGCGGTGGGCACCGGCCCACAAGCGCCAGCGGGTTGCCCATGGCCAATCATCTGGGTGAATCGACGCAAAAGCTGCTCCAGCTCATGGCGCCAAGTGGCCCGATTCGCTTGAATACGCGCCCGCGTCGCCGGGCCAAACAAGAGGGCCGCCAGAGCGCGGCCAAAGAATAAAACGGATTATTTCGAAAGGACCCGGCATGTCGTTATCCCGCTGTCTATCTGGCCTGTCCAACTTGTTGCACTACCGCCGCGAATGGTTGCGCGCCGACCTGCGGGCCGGGTTGTCCGTGGCGGCCATCCAGATCCCGATCGCCATCGCCTATGCGCAGATTGTCGGCCTGCCGCCGCAGTACGGGCTCTACGCCTGTGTGCTGCCGATGATCGTCTATGCCTTGGTCGGCAGCTCGCGGCAACTGATGGTCGGCCCCGATGCCGCTACTTGCGCCATGCTCGGCGGCGCCGTGGCGCCTTTGGCCATGGGCGACCTGCAGCGTACCGTCGAGTTGTCGATGATTGTCACCGTGCTGGTGGGCCTGATGCTGATCGCCGCCGGGATCGCCCGGGCGGGTTTTATCGCCAGCTTCTTCTCGCGGCCGATCCTCATCGGCTACCTCAACGGCATCGGTCTGAGCCTGATCGCCGGGCAAATGGGCAAGGTGGTGGGCTTCAAGATCGAAGGCGAGGGCTTCATTCTGGGGCTGGCGGACTTTCTCCAGCGGCTGGGGGAGATCCATGGCCTGACCCTGGCCGTTGGCCTGGCCAGCCTGGGCCTGTTGATCTGGCTGCCGCGGCGCTACCCGCGGCTGCCGGCAGCGCTGCTGACGGTGGCGCTGTTCACCTTGCTGGCCGGGCTATTGGGCTTCGACCGCTTCGGGGTGGCGATCCTCGGTCATGTGCCGGCCGGGATTCCCGAGTTGTCCTGGCCCAAGACCAGCCTGGAGGAAAGCAAGAGCCTGCTGCGCGACGCGCTGGGCATCGCCACCGTGAGTTTCTGCAGCGCCATGCTCACGGCCCGCAGCTTCGCCGCGCGCCATGGCTACGCGATCAACGCCAACCATGAATTCATCGCCCTGGGCCTGAGCAACCTGGCGGCCGGTGCCTCCCAGGGCTTTGCCATCAGCGGCGCGGATTCGCGTACCGCGGTCAACGACATGGCCGGAGGCAAGAGCCAGTTGGTGGGAATCATCGCGGCCCTGGCGATTGCGCTGATTCTGCTGTTTTTCACCGCGCCCATGGCGTGGATTCCGCAGCCGGCCCTGGGCGCGGTGCTGTTGATGGCGGGCTGGGGCTTGCTCGACGTCAAGTCCCTGAAGCAGATCTACCGCCTCAGCCGCTTCGAGTTCTGGCTGTGCCTGCTGACCACCGTCAGCGTGCTGGGCCTGGGCGTGCTGCCGGGGATCATCTTCGCCGTGACCCTGGCCATCCTGCGCCTGCTGTACAGCATCTACCAACCCACCGACGCGGTGCTGGGCTGGATGCCGGGCATCGAAGGCCAGGTGGACATCCGCCAGTACCCGCAAGCGCACACCGTGCCCGGCCTGGTGGTGTATCGCTTCGACGACGCGATCCTGTTCTTCAACGCCGACTACTTCAAGATGCGCCTGTTGGACACCGTGCAGCGCGAGAGCCAGCCCGAGGTGGTGCTGTTCAATGCCGAGGCGGTGACCGATATCGATGTCAGCGGCATCGCGGTACTGCGGGAAATCCGCGAAACCCTGGCCGCCCAGGGCATCTACTTCGCGATCGCCCGTGCCCGCGGCACGTTCCTGACGATGCTGGAACGCTCGGGGATGACCCGGGAAATGGACGGCCAGTTGCTGTTCAGCTCGGTGCGTTCGGGGATCAGGGCCTACCGCATATGGCGCAACAGCACGCGCGGCAAGCAATGAGGCGAAGCGGGGCGCGGGGCGAGGAGCAGCTCCGGTGCTTGACCGGATGCCGCCATCTGCTGTTGAATGCGCGCCCTGAAGCCTCTGCAACCTTTTCTCCAAGTGGTGAAGCCAGTGCCCTACGCCAGCCAACACGCCTGATACCGACGACGGTCCATCCTGCCTGATGGCTGCCCGTGCCTATGCGCGGCGGCGCTTGATTGCCATGCCTGCCTGATCCTGTCGTTGGTTTTTCTCTGTTTTCGAGGACAAACCCATGCACACGGATATTCGTGCCAGCGCGCACAACCTGGAACTGCTCAAATACCCCCGTACGCCCCACCTGCAAGGCTCGCGCCTGCAAGATGGCGACACTGACACTGGCCAGGTGCGCTATGCCGCCCTGGCCGGACAGTGGCTGGTGGTGGAAGAAAAACTCGATGGTGCCAACACCGGCATCAGCTTTAGCGCAGGCGGCGAGTTGCGCCTGCAATCTCGCGGTCACTACCTCACTGGCGGTGGTCGCGAGCGCCAGTTCAATCTGTTCAAGCAGTGGGCCGTGGCTCACGAACACTGGTTGCTGGAGCGCCTGGAAGATCGCTTCGTGCTGTATGGCGAATGGCTGCACAAGAAGCACTCGGTGTTCTACGACCGCTTGCCACATTACTTCTGCGAGTTCGATGTGTGGGACCGTGCCACCGGGCTGTTCCTCTCCACCGCGGCGCGCCGGCGCCTGCTAGAAGGTGGGCCGGTGCTGTCGGTGCCGGTGCTGTACGAAGGCCCTGCGCCGCGCCGGCATGCCGAGTTGATGGCGCTGGTGGGCGATTCGCTGGCCAAGACCGCGCGCTGGCGCGAGGTGTTCGAGCAAGTGGTGCGCCGCGAAGGCCTCGACCTGGCCCGTGCCTGGCGCCAGTGCGACCGCTCCAGCCGCATGGAAGGCCTGTACCTGAAGCTCGAAGACGAGCAGCAGACCCGCGGCCGGCTCAAGTGGGTACGCCAGGACTTCGTCCAGGCCATCCTCGATGCCGACCAGCACCATGCCAACCAACCCTTTATCCCCAATCAATTGGCCGACGGCGTCGACCTCTATGCGCCGCGCCTGTCCATGGACTGGCAGGGCCCACGCCACGGCTACTGAAGGAACATCCCGATATGGACATTCGACAATTGCAACAACTGGTCCCCGAGCCGGGGCGCGATATGGACGCCGCTGCCTGCCTGGCGGCCATTCCGGCCCTGGCGCGCCTGGCCGAGACACCGCAAGACCCGACCTACCACGCCGAAGGCGATGTGTGGATTCATACCCGCCTGGTGGTCGAAGCCTTGCTGGCGCAACCCGCCTACCAGCAGGCCAGCGCCGAGCAGCGCTTTGTGCTGTTCTTCGCCGCCCTGTTGCACGACATCGCCAAGCCCGACACCACGGTGATCGACCCGGATACCGGGCGCATCGGCCAGCCCGGTCACTCGCGCCGGGGCGCGGTGGATGCGCGGCTGCTGTTGTGGCGCGCCGGCGTGCCATTCGAGCTGCGCGAGCAGATCTGCCGCATCATCGCCGTGCACCAGGTGCCGTTCTTCGCTCTGCAGGGTGATCGCAGCGGCCGCAGCCCTGAGTTCCTGTTGCACAAATTGTCCTGGGAACTGCCGCTGTGGATGCTCTGTGCCGTGGCCGAGGCCGATATGCAGGGCCGCGATTACACCGGCAAGGCCGATGTGCTGGACGCCATCGAGCTGTGGCGCGAACTGGCGCAGGAGGAGGGCTGCCTGTACGGGCCGCGGGCCTTTGTCGACGACTACACACGCATTCAGTACCTGCGTGGCGCCCGGGTACACCCCGACTACCCACTGCACCCGCCGCAGGGCTCGTCGGTGGTGATGCTCTCGGGCCTGCCGGCCAGCGGCAAGGACACCTGGACCGCACAACATCATCCGGAGCTGCCGGTGGTGTCGTTCGACGACGCGCGCCAGGCCCTGGGCCTGCGCCACGGACAGAACGAAGGCGCCGCCGCGCACTACGCCATCGACCGGGCCAAGGCCTTGTTGCGCGAGCACAAACCCTTTGTGTGGAACTCCACGCACCTGTCGGCGCAGATGCGCAGCCGCACCCTGGATTTGCTCTACGGTTACGGCGCCGAGGTGGAAATTCTTTACCTGGAGCGGCCCGAGGACGAAATCATGCGGCGCAACCAGAAGCGCGACACCTCGCTGCGCAACGATGATATCCGCCGCATGTTGTTCAAGTGGGAAGTGCCGCTGCCGACCGAGGCGCATCGGGTGGTTTATCAGGCGGTGACGGGGTAAGCGCTTCTGGGGGACATGGCGACGCCAGGCATGAAGCGTTTCAAATTCGCGGATGTTCAAAAGGCAAATGAATATGTCAGAAACTGCAGCAAAAATAAGTGAGGTATTGCAAGCCTTTCATCGTTTTGAAGATGGGTTGTTATTGTCGTTTGAGTTTAGTTATGCACCAGGCGAACGACTCGCGGCACAGCTTTTATTTCATGCCAGAGATCATCGGCTTGATGGAAATGTTTGGAAGAGGGTTAAAGTGGTTGTCCGCGGTGTTGAAGAGCTGAGTGCAAAAGTCAGTGGGCATCAATTCAATTCAATTTGCTCGGGGGTTCGGTTGTTGAAAATTGACGAGTATTGGTGTGTCGATATTGATGGGAATTACCCTTTGGATGCTGATCCAGCATCGATTGATGAAATACGCCGGGATGGGGACCTATATGTTATGGGTCGTGACATTGAGGTTTATGAGCTTGAAGGTTAGGCGGTCCTCGTGAAAGTAGTGATAGCCAAGTAATGGAGTACTCCCTGGAAATGAAGCTGACAGACCTCTACAACAAGGTAATCAGTAAAGAACCGTATGATGATATGCGCGTATTCTTTGAGGATTATGAAAGCTTTGAAGAGATTCCGCTTGTATCAAGATATAGCCGCTTAAAGCACTTGATGAATGAGATGAGCCGCAACGGAGTTTCTGATTTCCTGACTGGGCTCGCCTTGTTTGTTTTAAATACTTTAAGGCTCTTGGAGGTTTCAAGAGATAAGGATATTTTTTTTTGCTGTAAGTTTTACAGATTTTGCAGGGTTGGAAGAGCAAGGCGTTCTCATACCTAATATATTTATTTACACAAAACCAGCCTCAGTCGGTTTTTTGGAAGAAGTACGAAAAAATGATAGGGGGCTTGCGTCTAAGGAAATGAAGGAAGTAAAGAAACGTTTTTCTAGTTGTGGGGCAGAAACTGCTTTTGATTTTTATGAGAGTAGGTTTTATGACGCCGCTTGTGCTGAGGAAATTGTCAGGGTCTTTGCTGTACCCAGGACTTTTTGAGGGTACAGGGTTCGTCAGCTAATCCGATTCGATGGTGAAGCACTAGGCACTTAATGTTGCCAGTGCCTAGGCAGGGCTTTTACGCTCAGGCCGGCGTTGCCTTCAGACAATGCGCAGCGCGCCCCTCCCATTTTGCGATGACCAATGGAGCCAATGCGTTGCCCAACACATTCAGGGCGGTTGTCGGCATCTCCATGAGTCGGTAAACCCCGGCGATGAATGCAATACCCTCAAGTGGCAGTCCCGCACTGGCGAGCGTGGCTGACAAAATAACGAACATGAACCCAGGGACGCCTGCCGCCCCTTTTGAAGTCAGCACCATGGTGACCACAAGCAGAGCTTGGTCGCCGAAGCTCAGATCGATGCCGTAAAGCTGTGCGACGAACAAAGTGCCAATGCCGAGGAACAGCGAAGCGCCGTCGAGGTTGAACGAGTAGCCCACTGGCACTACGAAGCTGACCAGAGAGGGTGGCACACCATAGGTTTCAAGCTTCTTCATGAGTTGCGGCATTACCGCCGCCGAACTGGCGCTCGAAAAGGCGAGAATCAATTCATCCTTGATATGACGCATCAGCGCGAACAGATTAATCCCACAGAATCGTGCTACCAGGTTCAGTACGACGAGGACGAAGAAGGCAATCGCCACGTAGCTCACCATGATCAGCTTGGCCAAGGGCAGGAGTGAGCTAAAACCAAAGTTGGCCACGGTCACGGAGATCATTCCGAATACGCCGATGGGCGAGTAGGCCATGATCATCGATGTGACCTTGAACATGGCTTCCGACACGCCACGCAGTAGCGCAATGACCGGTTCCTTGCGTTCGTTGCTCAGTTTGGAAACGCCGAGGCCAAACATCACGGCAAAAAACAGCACTGAGAGCAGGCTGCCCTGTGCCATGGCATTGATCACATTGTCGGGGATGATTCCGACGATGATCTGCCCAAGCCCATGACCGGCTGCGTTACTGGTTGGCAGAGTGATGGCGGCGGCTTTGAGGCTTGCCAGATCGGTGCCGGCCCCAGGCTTGAGAAGGTTGCCAATCACAAGACCGACGATGATTGCCAGCGTCGTAATGCTGAAGAAATAGCTCAGTGATTTGATCCCGATACGGCCCAGGGATTTGCCGTCACCGTGACCGGCGATACCGACCACCATGCAAGAAAACACGATGGGGACGACGATCATTTTCATTAGCTTGATGAAAATGTCGCCCGCCGGTTGCAGGAGGTTGTCGACCAGCCACGGACGGGACTCGGGAAAGCGGTGCAACAGGGCGCCGATGGCGATGCCGGCCAGCAGGCCAATCATGATTTGCCATACCAGCGCGATACGGGGCTTGTGCATGGGGATGCCTCATTTGATGACAATGATTATGAGTGTTGTTCTAGGCAGTCAGTGAGCAGCCGTCCGCTGGCTGTCGGGTGTTGCGATGAGCCGTCAGCGCAATCGTTGGCACGCGTCTTTGAGTCGACGGCAACCTTCTTCGATGACATCCAGGGAGCTGGCGAATGACAGGCGTATGTACGGCGACATGCCATACGCCGCACCGCTGACCGTGGCCAGTCCGTGCTCCTTGAGCAGGTAGGAGACCAACTGCGAATCACTGTCTATGCGCTCTCCACTTTCAGCGGTTTTACCTATGAGTCCGCTGACGTTGGCAAACACATAAAAGGCGCCGTCCGGCGGGGTGAAGCTCAACCCGTCAATGGGGCCTAGCAACGCCAGCATCTGGTCTCGGCGTTGTTGGTACACCTCGCGCATTTCGGCAATGGGTGCCTGGTCTCCGGCAAACGCTGCCACGGCTGCAGCCTGGCTCACCGAACTGGGGCATGTCGTGGTCTGAGACAGCAATTTTCCGATGGCCGCGATCAGCCAGGCGGGGCCTGCGCCGAAGCCGATTCTCCAACCGGTCATGGCGTAGCCCTTGGACGCGCCATTGACAATCAGCGTGCGCGGCTTGAGATCCGGAGCGAGTCTGGTCAGCGACACATGCACGGCGTCGCCGTAGACAAATTGTTCGTAAATTTCGTCGGCCATGATCAGAAGGTGAGGGTGCCTGCGCAGCACCGCCGCCAGAGCCAGCAATTCGGTTTCGTTGTAGACCGCGCCACTCGGGTTGTTTGGGGTATTTAAAATGACCCATTTGCTGCGTGGTGTGATCGCCTGCTCCAATGCTTCGGGCGACAGCTTGAAGCCGTTGCTTTCGTCACCAGGAATGATCACCGGCGTGGCGTCGTTCAGTCGGGCGATATCCGGGTATGAAACCCAGTAGGGCGTGTGCACTATGACTTCATCGCCAAGGTTCAGGGTCGCAGCCAGGGCGTGATAGATGATGTGCTTGCCACCGCAACCGGCAATCACTTCGTCAACGGCATAGTGCAATCCATTGTCGCGCTCAAGCTTGAGGCAAATTGCCTGGCGCAAAGCCAGTGTTCCATTGGTCGCGGTGTAATGCGTGTCACCGCTGTGCATCGCGGCGCTGGCGGCACGAAGAATATGCTCGGGGGTATCGAAGTCCGGCTCGCCCATGGTGAAGTTGACGATGTCCCGGCCCTGGGCGCGCAACTCGGTCACTAAAGCGTTGGCGGCAATACTCGGCGAAGGCTCGATGCCCAACACCCGATCAGACAAAAAAGCAGTGCTCATGATGTTCTCCTCAATCGGCCAGACCGGCCTGTTGCAAGACCTTGTCCATCCAGCTTTGGCGAACAGCACCGGTGGCGATTTCGGCTTTTACCTCTTCTTCATGGGCTGCGTGTTGCGCGGCGCGGCGAAGTATCTCGGCAGCATCAGCCTGGGAGAACGCCACAAGACCGTCCTCGTCGCCGACCAGCAGATCACCTGGCTGAACCAGCATGCCGCCGATTGAAACTGCTACGTTGATCTCTCCGGGCCCGGTTTTGTAAGGGCCGCAGTGCACGACGCTTCGAGCGTAGCAAGGGGTATCGGCAAAGCTGGCAACATCACGAATCGCGCCGTCGATAACGAAGCCGACACAACCTCGTTGCTGGGCGTAAAGCTTCACCAGCTCGCCAATCACCGCGTTGTTGACATCGCCTTGGGCATCCACCACCAGTACGTGACCTGGTTGCAACATGCTCATGGCTTTGTAGATCAGCAGGTTGTCGCCGGGACGGGTTTTGACGGTGAGGGCGGTGCCCACCAGTTTGCCGCTGCTGTTATAGCGGGTCAGGCCGCGGGCGCCGATGTGTCGGCCGAGGTTGTCACTGATGTGCGGCGTGACGACGTGGGCAAAAGCCTCGAGCACTTCGGCAGCGGCCAGCGGCGGATTGGGGAAAATGCGTGAACCGGGCAAGGACATGGCTGATCTCCTGAGATTGGACTGGCAGCCGATTTGGGCTGTGGTTCGATCTTAGGAGCGATAAACAAACAGTTTTAGCGATATTTTATTATGGAGTAGCATCGCTTTTTTTCATGTAAAAAAGTCGATGATCACCTTCAAGCAGATTGACGCGTTGTACTGGATTGCCGAACTGGGAAGCTTCGAAGCGGCAGCGAACAAGCTGAACATGTCGCAATCGGCTATTTCCAAGCGCATCCAGGAACTGGAAGAAACCTTCGATGTGGAGATTTTCGACCGCAGTAAGCGCAACGCGAGATTGACCGAAAAGGGCGGTGAACTGCTGGATTACGCCAAGGATTTGCTCGAGCGCCGCGATTATCTGCTTGAACGGGTCAGCGCCCGGGAGGTACTGGTAAGACGCTTTCGATTGGGTGTCACGGAACTTACGGCATTAACCTGGTTACCCGCGCTCGTCGATGCGTTGCGCCAGGCTTATCCAAAAGTGCAGATCGAGCCATCGGTGGAGCTGAGCAGTGAGTTGTTTCGAAAACTGGAAAACGACCAACTCGACCTGGTCATCGTGCCGGACGTGTTCAACGATGCCCGGTTCGTCAGTACGCCACTTCAAAGCGTCGAGAACGCCTGGATGTGTGCTCCAAGCCTGATAGCTGATCCAGATCCTGTGAGCCTTGAAGTCCTGGCCGGGTTCACAGTGCTGACCCAGGGTTCCCAGTCAGGCACAGGCCTGGTCTATGAACGATGGCTGGCAGCTCATGACGTGCAAATGCCCAAGACCCTCACCAGTCACAACTTGCTGGTGCAGGTTGGTCTGACATTGTCCGGAGTGGGCGTAAGTTATCTGCCCAAAGCCTGTCTTTCTCATCTGATCGAGCGCGGAGCGTTGCGCGCATTGGTCACAAAGCCAGGATTGCCGAGAATTCGCTATGCGGCGCTTCATCGTATCGACCGCCAATTTGGCCTGAATCAGAATGTGGCGCAGTTGGCAGTGGAGTGCTGTGATTTTTCACAACTATTGCTGTGAGCATTCTGGTAGCTGCGCACGGTGTTGGCCGCGGTACCGGCGGCAATGAACGCGTCTGCGGCGGCACGGGTGCTGGCGGCCAGTTCCGCCAACACTAAAGGCGAGGAGGGCATCGCTATCGGCTCTGTCAGTTTCATCTCGCTCAACGTTGCAATAGGTTCGAATAACCTGTGCTCATCAGACCCAACATAGCCAGTTGCAGCAAAAGCGGTATCCATGATTGTGACTAGCCGATTTCGATCAACCAGGGCTACTACAGATTGGCTGTTGGATCGTTCACTCTCGGTCGATAACGGGCCACCTAATGCCTTCTGCTGCCCGTCGGCCAGAGCCCTTTACAATCATTACTTTTGAGGAGCGCTCGCCAGCTTCAGGTTGGTGGCGATGTAAAACCCCTGCACCCTGCGTTTTTTCTCTTCGTGCTCACACAGCACCAGTGCGGAGTGGGGAAATGGCGCCGCCCCCAGTGTCGATTTGACCAGCATCCTTTTGCCCCCCGAGCGCAGGCGCACATATTGCCCGGGCTCGAAGGTGCTCATGGCCGCGTCTCGGCAGCGGCCAGTCGGGTCGGTTCCCCCCATGCGCCGCCGAGGGCGGTGTACAGGTTGACTTCGGCGATCAGCTGCGCCAATCGGTCGGTAATCAGCCCCTGCTGTGACGAAAACAACGAGCGTTGTGCGTCGAGGAACACCAGGTTGCTGTCCACGCCCTGGCGATAGCGGCGTTGAGCGAGGTTGTAATAGGTCTGGTCGGCCTGCACCAGATCGCGTTGGGCGTTCAGTTGGTCGTTGTAAGTCTGGCGTGCCGCCAGGCCGTTGGACACTTCCTGGAAGGCGGTCTGGATGGCTTTCTCGTACTGGGCCACGCCAATGTCTTTTTGCAGCTTGGCGTAGTCGAGGCTGGCGCGCAGGCTGCCGGCGTTGAAGATCGGCAGGTTGATCTGCGGCTGGAATGTCCAGCTGCCGGAGCCGCCCTTGAACAGGCTCGACAGTTGCGAACTGGACGCGCCGGCGTTGGCGGTCAGGCTGACACTGGGAAAGAACGCTGCGCGGGCCGCACCAATGTTGGCATTGGCGGATTTGAGCTGGTATTCGGCTTGCAGAATGTCGGGGCGGCGTTGCAGCAGGTCCGACGGCAGGCCGGCGGGCACCTGGGCGATCAGGTTGCTCGACAGCGGCAGGCTCGGCAGGGATTCTGGCAGTGCGGTGCCAACCAGCAACGTCAGGCTATTGCGGTCCTGGGCCACCAGTCGCTCATAGCGCGCAAGGTTGGCGCGGGCGTTTTCGACACTGGTTTGCGCCTGGGCGGCATCCAGCGATGACGCGGTACCCACCTGCAGGCTGCGGGTCGTCAGACGCAGGCTTTCCTCATAAGAGGCGAGGGTCTGGCGTGTCAGCGCGAGTAATTCCTGGTCGGCACGCCAGGTCAGGTACGCATTGGCCACGCTGGCGACCAGGCTCAGTTCGGCACTGCGCTGCGCTTGCTCGGTGGCCAGGTACGCCTGCATCGCCTGCTCGCTGAGGCTGCGGATGCGGCCAAAGAAATCCAGCTCATAGGCACTGATGCCCAGGTTCGCGGAGTACGTCGAAGTGATCGCCGCCTTACCGGTCTTGGTAATGCTCGCCGGCACCCGCTGGCGGGTGCCGCCTGCCGTCGCCGAGACCGCGGGGAACAGGTCGGCGCGCTGGATCTGGTACTGCGCGCGGTACGCCTCGACATTCAGCGCCGCCACACGCAGGTCGCGGTTCTCGGTGAGAGCGGTCTGGATCAACTGCCGCAAGGCGGGGTCATGGAACAACGTGCGCCAGCCCTGGCGGGCAACGTCTTCGCTGACGCTACCTGCAGCGGCAGCATAGGCTGGGCCTTGCGGGTATTGCGTGGTCACCGGAGCTGCCGGTTGCTGGTAGTCAGGGATCAGTGAGCACCCGCTCAGTGCCACTGCAACCGCCACCGCAGAGAAAGCAAACTTGTTCATTGGCCAGCCTCATGCAAAGGGAAAAACGGGTTGCAGCGCAGTAACCCGTTTCTTGAATGTCGTTAGGTGCCGACCGTCCACTTGGTCAATCCGTGTCGGCCGCTGACCCCAAGCTTTGCTGTCGCACGCTTGAGATAGGTTTCGATAGAGCTGTTCTTGAGACGTAATTTCTCGGCTATTTCCGGCACGGTTCCGCCGTTGAGCAAGCCGAGGCAAACTTCCTGTTCGCGGGTTGAGAGCGTGACATCGCACAGCGACAGACGTTTTTGAAACTCACGATGAATGTGCGACGGTTCGGTGTCGCTGAGCGGGGTCGCCATCCAGCTGCCCATTTTGCGCAACGCACTTTGGCGGCTGAACTGGGCATAGCTTTCAATCAATGGCAGCAAGGCTTCGGAGAGGTTTTTCAGCAGCGACAATTCACTCAAGGAAAAATCCTTCTGCGTATGGGACCGATACAGCGTCACCACGCAGCGCCGGCTGCCATCGCGCGATACCAGGGTGCATTCGTGCGCCGCAACGCGTGACACCTTGCCCGCTGCCCCTTTGGCTCGCGTATTCAGGCGGATCAGCAACGAGTCCTCCATCTCTTGCACTTCCTTGAGCAGGGGAGGGTTGGCAGTGGCGCTGTTCGCTTGTTGGACGGGGATGTCGGCGGGGTTGCCGGCCGTGCCCAGAGGCTTGATATCGATCAGGCTATTGTTTGACTTGTCCAGGGTCCACTCGCTGAGTGTCAACGCCGTGACCGGCAGGAGCTTGGCGATCAGCTTGAGCATATTGAGTGCGAAGTGATCCTGGTCGGTACTGGAAACCAATTCGCCGAGTACGAAATAGAAGTGCGGGCTGTCCGCAATTTGCATGCTGCTCGTCATTTCCATAGTCCAATCATCCTTGATGGCGCTGTTCTTTTAAGCGGTGGGTGAGCGATCAGAGCAGCCACCTTTTACTCCTGAGGGGTCCGGCTCGGGACCGTATTAGGCCCATTGATGCTGCGCCGGTCTGCAATGGAAAGAGGGGACATTCGCAGGGGCCATCCGCCTCGGTGGTGTGTATTTGTCTCGGTCCGCGTTTTGTACAGGCTTTCGGGGACAGCCGAATTTGTGCCAATCCGTACACTTGGCGGCGCCGGCAACAGGGCCGGTAGCAGCGGCCTTGTCTGGCGGGCCATGCGCGGTCTTGCGTGTATTTGAGGAGTTGGTCCATGAACAAAAAGCATGAGAAGCCGCCCAAGCCGGGCTCGGTCTTGCGCCTGCTTTGGCAAAATCATCCCTGGCTGGCGTTCTTTTCCCTGGTCACCGGCATCGTCAGTGGTGTGGCGGCGATCGCGGTGGTCAACGTGGTCAACCAGGCTATTTACGAGCAGGGCTCGCGCTTGCACCTGCTGTATTGGTTTATTGGCTTGAGCGTGGTGGCGCTGGCGTTTCGTAACGGCGCGACCTTGTTTCCCGCTTACGCCAACATGAAGCTGATGACGCGCCTGCGCATCGCGCTGTGCCAGAAAATCCTCTCGTCGCCCCTTGAAGAAGTCGATCGGCGCGGCCCACCCAATGTGCTGACACTGTTGACCACTGACATTCCGCAACTCAACGCCACCTTGTTGGTGATGCCGGTGATGCTGGTGGAAGCCACGGTATTCATGTTCGGCCTGGCCTACCTGGCCTACCTGTCATGGACGGTGTTTGCGTTGACGCTGGCGCTATTGGTGCTGGGCGCCATGTTGTATGTGTTTCTGTTCCTTGGCGGGGTGAAGTTCACTGGTCGTGTGCGTGATGAGTTCACCGCCTTCAACGAGCATACCCACGGTCTGGTCTTTGGCCTCAAGGAGCTCAAGCTCAACGGCATCCGTCGGCGCTGGTTTGGCCGTTCGGCGATCAAGGAATCGTCGACGCGGGTAGCGCGTTTCAACTTCATCGAGCACCTGTGGTACCTCGGTGCGGAAAACATGGGGCTGGTCACTCAGTCCTTGCTGATTGGCAGCCTGGTGTTTGCCTTGCCGCTGCTGGCCGTCACCGACAGCCAGGTGCTGACCGCCAGCGTCCTGACCGTGATGTACATCCTCGGGCCGCTGGGCCTGTTGATCAGCACCATGCCGGTGGTAGCGCAGGGCCGGATTGCGATCACCCGCCTGGCCGATTTCGGCTTCCTGATCAATGAGCACCATGCCGAGCAAGGCGAGCCGGAAACCAGCAATGTCCTGCGCCTTGAGCACAAAAAGCACTGGCGGGAAATCACCCTCAAAGGCGTGGTGATGAACTACCGCGGTGCCGACGCCGAGAGCGGCTTTGCCCTCGGGCCGGTTGACCTGACCATCAACAGCGGTGAGCTGATCTACATCATTGGTGGCAATGGCTGCGGCAAAAGTACCCTGGTCAAGGCATTGTGCGGGTTGTACGTGCCTCAGTCCGGGCAGATTCTGCTGGATGGCGTTGCCGTCACTGATGACAACCGCAGCGATTACCGCGATCTGTTTTCCGCAGTGTTCAGCGACTTTCATCTGTTCAACCGGTTGATTGGTCCGGAAGGCGAAGAGGTCAACCCGGACCTGGCGCAAAAGTACCTCGGCGCCCTGGGCTTGGCCGACAAGATCAAGATCGAAGGGTTGGGTTATTCCACGACCAAAGAGCTGTCCTACGGCCAACAAAAACGCCTGGCCCTGGTGTGTGCCTACATGGAAGACCGCCCGGTGTATGTGCTTGACGAGTGGGCGGCAGACCAGGATCCACCCTTCAAGCGCTTCTTCTATGAAGAGTTGCTGCCGGAACTCAAACGCCGCGGCAAGACCATTCTGATCATCACCCATGATGATCAATACTTCCAGTTGGCCGATCGTGTGATCAAGCTGTTGGATGGCCACATCGTCTCCGATGTAAGCCTCGTCGCCCAGGATCGCCGCGCCTGATTCAAGCGTTGGCGCAAGCCGTCTTTTTGCACGACACCGGTAGCCTTCAAGGCGATCGGTCTCGTGCTTTTTTTGCATCAAAAAAGCCATATTTATCAATTAAATAGCGGCGATTTTGCAAAATATTTCGATGCCCGACAATTGTCCGGGTTTCGGGTGACATACAGCCAAAAACGCGAATGCTTAAATTTGCCAATGCGCTCATTAGGTCGTGCTGTGGGTGGCTGTTTCGGCCGCGCAAGGCGTTGCTGCTCAGTCCCCCTGATGATGTTTTGAGTTGTCATTTTCAACAGTATTTTTTCGCCTCAACTTCCCTCGCTGCTGCGCTGTGACCCAGGTGGCACTGACAAAATTCTGAGAAGGCTTTTATGAACCGTTTTTCTGCAGTGGCCATGGGCGACCTTGTCGCGAAAAAACTCCTTTCCAACGTCGTTTTTGCCGCTGTTGCGCAGGAGATCGTATGAAGCCTCAAACCTTCCCGCTGACCGCCGCGCAAAAAGCCATCTGGCTCGACCAGATCAGCCAGGGCGATTCGCCGCTGTACAACATCGGCAACTACCTGGAGATCCAGGGGCCGATCGTCCCCGAAGTGATGCAGCGTGCCGTGCAATTGATGGTGGACAAGCACGATGCCCTGCGCCTCACCCTGGTTGAGGAGACGGACGCCGACGGTGTCCCGTTGCAGGCGTTCGTACCGGCGATCAAGGTCGAGGTGCCATTTCTGGATTTCTCCACGCAGGCCGATCCGGTCAGCACGGCCATGGCCTTCGTTGAAGAGCACATGGCGCGCTCATTCCCCATGACCGAGGCGCCGCTGTGCCGGTTTTTCCTGATCAAACTGGCCGACACCCATTACTGGTCGATCAACCAGGCCCACCACATCATCCTCGATGGCTGGGCTTTCGGTGAGATGCTGCAATCGCTTGGCGCGCTGTACAGTGACCTGCTCCAAGCGCGGCAACCGGATATGGACGCCACGTCTTACCTGGACTTCATCCACGACGACCTGCGCTACCGTGAGTCGGCGCGGTATGCCAAGGACCGCGACTACTGGCAGGCGAAATACCAGAGCCTGCCGGAGCCGTTGTTCACCGCGCGTCATCACAACCAATTCGCCAAGGGCAAGGCCCCGGGCCGGCATTACGCACGGCCGTTCCCGGTGGCTTTGCATGAGCGCATGGGGGAGCTGGCCAAAGACCTGCAGGCCTCGACCTACCATGTGCTGCTGGCTGCCATGTATGTCTATTTCACCCGCGTGACGCAGCGCGATGAATGGGTGGTGGGCCTGCCCTTGCTCAACCGCACGGGCAAGTTCAAAGGCACCGTTGGCATGTTTACCCAGGTCAGCGCGGTGCGCTTCAGCCTCGGTCGCGAGCTGACTTTTAGCGAAGTGATCTGTGCGGTGCGCGACGGGCTCAAGCAGGATTACCGGCATCAGCGTTTCCCCTTGAGTGGCTTGAACCTGCGCAATGAAGGCGGGCAGCTGTTCGATGTGACCTTGTCCTACGAACAGGACGATCATCTGTACCAGTTCGCGCAAGGGCTGGGCGACTCGGTCAAGGTCACCAACAGCCACGAGCAGATGCCCCTGGCTTTTCACCTGCGTGCAAGCAACCTGAAAGACAAGGCATGGGCCCATTACGTCTACAACGAAGCGTATTTCAATGCCGAGGAAATCCAATGCCTGGCGGAGCGCTTCACCTACGTGCTGGAGCAAGCACTGGACAATGCCGCGCTGGCGGTGAATGACTTCTCGCTGACCACCGAGCGCGATCGCGCGCTGTTGCAACACTGGAACGCCGGCTCCAGCACGCCGGCCAGCGATGCCACCCTGCATGGGTTGTTTGAAGCCCAGGCTGCCTCACGACCCGATGCCACCGCCGTGGTGTTCCACGAGCAGCGCTTGAGCTACGCCGAATTGAACCAGCGCGCGAACCGGGTGGCGCACCGTCTGCTAAGCCTGGGCGTGCGCCCGGATGACCGGGTGGCGATCTGCGTCGAGCGCGGCCTGGAAATGATCGTCGGGCTGCTGGGCATCCTCAAGGCCGGCGCCGGTTATGTACCGATCGACCCGGCGTATCCCCAGGAGCGCATCAGCTACACCTTGCAGGACAGCGCGCCGGCAGCGGTGCTGGTGCAGGCGGCGACCCAGGCGCTGGTGGCCGAACTGGCGGTGCCGGTGGTTGATCTGGACGCGCCGAGCCTGCACCAGGAATCGATACAGGATCCGCACGTAGAAGGCCTTACCGCGACCAGCCTGGCCTATGTGATTTACACCTCGGGCTCCACCGGTCTGCCCAAAGGCGTGATGATCGAACACGCCAACGTCACGCGGCTCTTCACCGCCACCGATGCCTGGTTCGGTTTCAACCCCGAGGACGTGTGGGCCTTGTTCCACTCGTTCGCCTTCGATTTCTCCGTGTGGGAAATCTGGGGTGCGCTGATTCACGGCGGCCAACTGCTGGTGGTGCCGCAAGTCACCAGCCGCTCGCCGGACGAATGCTACGCGCTGCTGTGCAGCGCGGGCGTCACCATCCTCAACCAGACGCCGAGCGCCTTTCGCTCGTTGATCGCCGCTCAAGGCCAGAGTGCGTTGAAGCACTCTCTGCGCCAGGTCATTTTTGGTGGCGAGGCCCTGGAACCGGCGATTCTCAAGCCCTGGTATGCGCGCATGGCCAACAGCGGCACGCAACTGGTGAACATGTACGGCATTACTGAAACCACCGTGCACGTGACCTACCGCGCATTGACAGCGGCGGATGCGCAATTGGTCGGTACCAGCCCGATCGGCGGGCGTATTCCGGACTTGCGCCTGTACGTCCTCGACGCCCAGGGCCGGCCGGTGCCACACGGTGTCGAAGGTGAGCTGTACGTGGGCGGCGCGGGCGTGGCCCGTGGCTACCTGAACCGCCCTGAACTCAACGCCGAGCGCTTTGTGCACGATCCCTTCGACCCCACGCCCGGTGCGCGCATGTACCGCACCGGCGACCTGGGGCGGTGGCAGGCGGACGGCAGCATCGACTACTTGGGGCGTAACGACGACCAGGTCAAGATCCGCGGTTTCCGTATTGAGCTGGGTGAAATCGAAGCCCGTCTCGCGGCCTGCGACGGCGTGCGTGAAGCGGTGGTGGTGGTACGTGAAGACGAGCCGGGAGATAAACGCCTGGTGGCCTATCTGATTGCCGCCGAGGGTGCCCAGCCTTCAGCCGCCGCGTTGCGCACGCAGTTGTTGGTGTCCCTGGCCGATTACATGGTGCCCAACGCCTTCGTAACGCTGGACAGCTTGCCGCTGACCACCAACGGCAAGCTGGATCGCAAGGCGTTGCCGGCGCCGGATGCCGAAGCGTTTGCACGGCGTGAATATCAGGCGCCGCAGGGGGCGCTGGAAACCACCCTGGCGGGGCTTTGGAGCGAGTTGCTCGGCGTCGAGCAGGTTGGTCGTCATGACCAGTTCTTCGAGCTGGGCGGCCACTCGCTGCTGGCGGTGAAGTTGATCGAGCGCATGCGCCAGGTCGGCCTTAACGCCGATGTGGGCGTGCTGTTCGGTCAGCCGACCCTGGTCGCACTGGCGGCCGCCGCCGGCAACCGGCATCAGCTGCAGCTGCCCGCCAATGCCATTGCCAGCGATTGCCAACGCATCACCCCGGACATGCTGCCGCTGGTCCGGCTGCCCCAGGCTCAAATCGACAGCCTGGTCGCCAGCATCCCCGGCGGTGTGGCCAACGTGCAGGATATCTACGCACTGGTGCCGTTGCAGGAAGGCATTCTGTTCCACCATCAGACCAGCACCGAGGGCGACCCCTATCTGCTGCAAGCGCTGCTGCGCATGGAGAGCCGCGAACGCCTGGTGGATTTCGTCGAAGCCCTGCAACAGGTGATCGCCCGTCACGACATACTGCGCACGTCAGTCGCCTGGCAAGGCCTGGACGAGCCGGTGCAAGTGGTCTGGCGTGAAGCCCGCCTGCCGGTGCAGGAGGTGCAGCTGGCGCCTTCGGCCGAAGATCTGGCCACACAGCTCATGCAACGCTTCAACCCGCGTCACACCCGCATGGACCTGACCCGCGCGCCAATGATGGCGTTGCATTTCGCCCAGGAACCGGGCGCCGAGGGCTGTGTGGCGGTGCTGCAGTTCCACCACCTGATCGACGATGCCACCTCGCTGGCGCTGCTCGGCGCGGAAATCGAAGCCTGCCTGCAGGGGCGTGCCGACCAGTTGGCGCCTTCGGTGCCTTACCGTAATTATGTGGCGCAGACCCGGCTGGGCATCAGCCAGGCCGCCCATGAAGCTTTTTTCCGCGAGATGCTCGGCGATGTCGATGAACCGAGCCTGCCGTTCGGGCTTCAGGACGTCCAGGGCGATGGTCAGGGTATCCAGCAGGCCAACTTGCCGGTGGCCGCGCAACTGGGCCAGCGCTTGCGCGCCCAGGCACGGCGCCTGGGGGTCAGCAACGCCAGCCTGCATCATTTGGCCTGGGGCCAGGTGGTGGGGCACTTGTCCGGGCGCCGCGACGTGGTGTTCGGCACGGTACTGATGGGCCGCTTGAGCAGTGGCGAAGACGCCGACCGTGCCTTTGGCATGTTCATCAACACCTTGCCGTTGCGCGTCGAGGCGGGCGCTCAGGGCGTGGAAGAGGCGCTGAAAACCACCCACGCGCGGCTGGCCGCCTTGCTCGGCCACGAACACGCGCCCTTGTCCCTGGCCCAGCGTTGCAGCGGTGTGGCCGCGCCTACACCGTTGTTCAGCGCCTTGCTCAACTACCGGCACGGGGCAGTCGGCGCGCAGTCGGCCGAAGACGCGGGCAAAGCCCTGAGGTGGGCGGGCGTGGAAATGCTCGGCGGTGAAGAACGCACCAACTTCCCGCTGATGCTGTCGGTGGACGACCTCGGCGACGCCTTTGGCCTGAGCGTGCAGGCGGTGGCGGGTGTCGACCCGCAGCGCGTGTGCGGTTACATGCACCGCGTGCTGGAAGCCATTGCCGACGCGCTTGAGCACCAGCCGGAGCAAACCCTGCAAAGCCTGGCGTTGTTGCCCGATGCCGAACGGCAGCACCTGCTGGGCGATTTCAACGCCTTCGATGTCCAGTATCCGGCCACGGCCACCGTGCATGCATTGTTCGAGGCCCAGGTGCTGCGCCAGCCTGACGCCACTGCGGTGACCTACGCAGGGCAAGCCTTGAGCTACGGCCAATTGAATACCCTGGCCAACCGCATTGCCCATCGCCTGGTGGCTGATGGCATCGGCGTGAATGATCGTGTGGCGATCTGCGCCGACCGCAGCCTGGAAATGGTCGCCGGGTTGCTGGCGATTCTCAAGGCGGGCGCGGGCTACGTACCGCTGGATCCGGCCTATCCGGACGAACGCCTGGCCTACATGCTCCACGACAGCGCGCCCAAGGCGCTCCTGACCCAGCAATCGTTGCTGCAGCGTTTCGGCGCGGCGGGTGTGCCGACCTTGTGTCTGGACCACCCGGCCGGCATCGCCGCACAACCTGCGCACAACCCGCAGGTGCATGGCCTGCAGGCTGAGGCCCTGGCGTACGTGATCTACACCTCCGGCTCCACCGGTCAGCCCAAGGGCGTGGCCATGCCCCATGGGCCGCTGGTCAACCTCATGCAGTGGCAGATCGCGCAGACCGTGGCCGATGGCCGCGAGGCTCAGCGCACGTTGCAGTTTGCGGCACTGGGTTTTGACGTGGCGTTCCAGGAAGTCTTCAGCACCCTGTGTGCCGGGGGTGAACTGTCGCTGATCCATGGTGATGTGCGGCTTAACTTCCGCCAGTTGTTCCGTCATATCTGCGAACAGCGCATCCAGCGCTTGTACCTGCCGTGCATCGCCTTGCAGGCGCTGGCAGAAGCGGTGGCCGATGAGCCGGAACTGGGCGCCCTGGCATGTGCACTGAGCGATGTCATCACCGCGGGTGAGCAGCTGCGCATCAGCGCGCAGATGCGTGCGTTGTTCCAGCACCTGCCGGGTTGCCGTCTGCACAACCACTATGGTCCGACCGAATCCCACGTGACCACGGCCCTGACCTTGGACGGCGATGCCGCCTCATGGCCAGTGCTGCCGTCCATTGGTGTGCCGGTGGCCAACACCCGCATTTACCTGTTGGATGAACAGCTGCAGCCTGTACCCCTGGGCGTGGCCGGCGAAATCTACATCGGCGGCGCCTGCGTGGCGCGCGGCTATTTGCACCGTGATGACCTCACGGCCGAGCGCTTCCTGGCCGACCCATTCGAGGCAGGCGGCCGCCTGTACAAAACCGGTGACCTGGGACGCTACCAGCCCAAGGGCGAGATTGATTACCTGGGCCGCAACGATGGCCAGATCAAGATCCGCGGCTTCCGCGTGGAGCTGGGCGAAATTGAAGCGCGCCTGGCCCAGTACGCCGGCATTCGCGATGCCGCGGTGCTGGTGCGTGAGGACAGCCCGGGCGACAAGCGCCTGGTTGCCTACTTTACCGCCGAGGCCGAACGCGCATTGCCGGGCATTGATGAGCTGCGTGCGCACCTGCAGGCACTGCTGCCCGACTATATGATCCCGGCCGCCTATGTGCAGATGGAGCGGTTGCCGCTATCGCCCAACGGCAAGCTGGACCGTCGCGCGTTGCCGGCGCCGCAGGCCGAGGCGTTTGCCAGCCGTGAATACGCGCCCCCTCAGGGCGCCACTGAAACGGCCCTGGCCGATCTCTGGGCCCAGGTGCTGGGCGTCGCCCGGGTGGGCCGCCATGACAACTTCTTCGAACTCGGTGGTCACTCCTTGCTGGCGGTCAAGCTGATCGAACGCATGCGCCAGTTGGGCATGAGCGCCGACGTGCGCGTGCTGTTCGGCCAGCCGACCCTGGCAGCGCTGGCGGCGGCAGTGGGCGGCGGCAGTGAAATCCAGGTGCCGGCCAACCGCATTCCGGCGGACTGCACCCAGCTGCGCGCCGACATGCTGACGCTGATCGATCTGAGCCAGGACGAGCTCGACCGAATTGTCGCGCGGGTGCCCGGTGGCGCGCGCAACGTGCAAGACATCTACCCGCTGGCGCCCTTGCAGCAGGGCATTCTCTACCACCACATCACCGCCGAGCAGGGCGACCCGTACTTGCTGCAAGCCACATTTACCCTGGCCAGTCGCGAGCAACTCGACACCTTTGCCCAGGCCCTGCAAGCGGTTGTCGCACGTCACGACATCACCCGCACTGCCTTGTTGTGGGAGGGCCTGGAACGCCCTGTGCAAGTGGTGCTGCGCCAGGCCGAACTGACGGTCGAGGAACTGCATTTCGATAGCACCCAAGGCAGTGTGCTGGAGCAGTTGCGCGGGCATTTCGACCCGCGCCTGACGCGTCTTGACCTGAGCCGCGCACCGCTGATGCATCTGGCCTTCGCCCATGATCAAGCCAATCAGCGCTGGCTGGCGCTGTTGTTGTTTCATCACATCGCCATGGACCACACGGCCCTGGATGTCATCAGCGAAGAAGTTCAGGCTTGGCGCAACGGCGACTTTGCGCAGCTAGGCGCAGCCATGCCGTACCGCAACTATGTGGCCCAGGCCCTGCTGGGCGTCAGCCAGGCGCAGCATGAAGGGTTCTTCCGCGAGATGCTGGGCGATGTTGACGAGCCAACGTTGCCGTTCGGTTTGCAAGAAGTGCAGGGCGATGGCCTGGGCGTCAAGGAAGCACGCCTGAACCTGGACCCGGACCTGTGCCGCCGCCTGCGGGCCCAGGCCCGTCACCTCGGCGTCAGCGCCGCCAGCCTGCACCACCTCGCCTGGGCCCGCGTGCTGGCCAGCGTCAGCGGACGGGACGATGTGGTGTTCGGCACGGTACTGCTGGGCCGCATGCAGAGCGGCGATGGCGCCGACCGCGCCCTGGGCCTGTTCATCAATACCTTGCCACTGCGCGTGGATGCCGGCGTAGCCGGTGTGCGTGAGGCGGTGCGCGCCACCCATGGGCGGCTGAGTGCCTTGCTCGGTCACGAGCACGCGCCGCTGGTGGTGGCGCAACGTTGCAGCGGTGTACCGGCGACGTCGCCGCTGTTCAGTTCGATCCTCAATTATCGCCATAGCCCGTTGCTGGAAAGCCAAGGACCGCAGTACTGGGCCGGCACCGAAGTGTTCGAAGTGCGTGAACGCACCAATTACCCGTGCATGCTCTCGGTGGATGACCAGGGCGAAGGCTTCCAGCTGGGCGTACAGGCCACGGGCGTGGACGCTGCCCGTGTGGCGGCCTACATGCAGACCGCCTTGCACAGCCTGGTCGAAGCACTGGAACACGCACCCAACACCGCCGTGCAGCAACTGCCGGTATTGCCGGCTGCCGAGCGCGAAACCCTGCTGGTGGCATTCAACGCCACCGCCCGCGATTACCCGCTGCAACAGACCTTGCACGGCCTGTTCGAAGCCCAGGTTGAACGCACCCCTGACGCGGTTGCGGTGTGGGCCGACGGCCAGCGCCTGAGCTACCGCGAGTTGAACGCCCAGGCCAACCGCCTGGCCCATCACCTGCGGGCGCACGGCGTGCAGCCGGATTCGCCGGTGGCGATCTGTGTCGAGCGCAGCGCCGAGATGGTGGTTGGCCTGCTGGCGATCCTCAAGGCCGGCGGCGCCTATGTGCCGCTGGACCCGGCCTATCCGCAGGAGCGCCTGGCCTACATGCTCGAAGACAGCGCCCCGGCTGTGCTGCTGGTGCAAACCGCCACCCGTGGCTTGCTGGGTGACATCGCGGTGCCGGTGGTGGATCTCGATCACGCCGGCTGGCAGCACCTGCCGTCAAGCAACCCGTCGGTGGCCGCGTTGACCCCGCAGCACTCGGCTTATGTGATCTACACCTCCGGTTCCACCGGCCAGCCCAAGGGCGTGATCAACGAACACCGCGCGGTGGTCAACCGCCTGCTGTGGATGCAGGAGGAGTACGGCCTCGGTGCCGACGACAGCGTGCTGCAGAAAACCCCGTTCAGTTTCGACGTGTCGGTGTGGGAGTTCTTCTGGCCGCTGTTCACCGGCGCGCGCCTGGTCATGGCGCGCCCGGGCGGGCACAAAGACCCGCAATACCTGTGCGACATCATCGAGGCCGAGCAGGTCACCACCTTGCACTTTGTGCCGTCGATGCTTGACGTGTTCCTGGCCCATGGCGATGTCAGCCAGGCGGCCGGGCTGGTGCGGGTGATGTGCAGCGGCGAGGCGCTGCCGGGCAGCGTGGTGCGCCGCTTCAAGCAGCAACTGCCGGGCAGCCAGCTGTTCAACCTGTATGGCCCGACCGAAGCGGCGGTGGACGTCACGGCCTGGGACTGCAGCGGTGCGCAGACCCCGGACAACACGCCGATCGGCAAGGCCATCGCCAACACCCGCATGTACGTGCTCGACGCGCACTTGCAGCCGGTACCGCTGGGCGTCAGCGGCGAGCTGTACATCGGTGGCGTGCAGGTCGCCCGTGGCTACCTGAACCGCCCGGAGCTGACCGCCGAGCGCTTCCTCAAAGACCCGTTCAGCGAGGGCCGGCTGTACCGCACCGGTGACGTCGGGCGTTTCCTGGCGGACGGCAACATCGAGTACCTGGGGCGTAACGACGATCAAGTCAAGATCCGTGGCTTGCGGATCGAACTGGGGGAAATCCAGGCGCGCCTGGGCGAATTCCCGCAGATCCTGGAGGCCACGGTGCTGGCCCGCGAGGACGTGCCGGGCGACAAACGCCTGGTGGCGTACTACACCGGCGTGCCGGCGGCCACTGACGAGCTGCGCGCCCATCTGCTGGAGCAACTGCCGGAGTTCATGGTGCCGCAGGTGTTCGTGCACCTGGAGGCGTTCCCGCTGAGCCCCAACGGCAAGCTGGACCGCAAGGCGCTGCCGGCCCCGGACATGGCCGCGCTGCGTAGCCGTGAATACGAAGCGCCGCAGGGTGACACGGAAATCGCCTTGGCCCGGCTCTGGGCCGAGCTGCTGAACGTGGAGCGGGTAGGGCGCCACGACAACTTCTTTGAACTGGGCGGCCATTCACTGCTGGCCGTCAGCCTGATCGGGCGCATGCGCCAGAAGGACCTGAATACCGACGTGCGGGCTTTGTTCGGCCAGCCGACGCTGGCTGCGCTCGCAGCCTCCTTGGGCAGTGCGCGAAGCAACGTGGTGGTGCCGGCGAACCGCATCGGCGTCGATTGCCAACGCATTACCCCCGACCTGGTGCCGCTGGTGGCGCTCGACCAACCGACCCTTGACCGCATCGTCGAGCAGGTGCCGGGTGGCGTGGCCAATGTGCAAGATATTTACCCGCTGGCCCCATTGCAGGCGGGCATCCTGTTCCATCACTTGCAGTCTGCCGAGGGTGATCCTTACGTGCTCCAGGCGATGATTGGCCTGAGCAGCCGCGAACGCCTGGAGGCCTTCAGCCAGGGCTTGCAACGGGTGATCGAGCGCCACGATGCCTTGCGCACCGCGGTGCTTTGGGACGGTTTCGCCGAGCCGCTGCAAGTGGTGCTGCGCGAAGCCCGATTGGTGGTGGAAACCTTGACGCTGGACCCGGCGCAGGGGGCCATCGAGGACCAGTTGCGGGCGCGTTTCGACACCCGTCATCACCGCCTCAACCTCAGTGAGGCGCCGCTGATCCGCATCGCTTGCGCTGCCGACCCGCAGAACGAGCGCTGGCTGGCGGTGCTGATGTTCCACCACATGATCATGGACCACACGGCACTGGAACTGCTGCGCCAGGAAGTGCAAGGCTACCTGCAAGGGCAGGCCACGCCGCTGGCCGCTGCACAGCCTTATCGCAACTACGTGGCCCAGGCCCGCCTGGGCGTCAGCGAGGCGGAGCATGAGGCATTCTTCCGCGATCTGCTGGGCGATATCAGCGAGCCGACGCTGCCGTTCGGCGTTCGCGACGTGCAGGGTAATGGCAGCCAACTGCGCGAGTCGGCCTTGGCGCTTGATGCCGAGCTGAGCCAGCGTCTGCGCCGCCAGGCCCGGCAACTGGGGGTGAGTGCGGCCAGCCTGTTCCACCTGGCGTGGGCACGGGTACTGGGCGCGGTGTGCAGCAGCGACAACGCCGTGTTCGGTACGGTGTTGCTCGGTCGTCTGCAGGGGGGCGAGGGGGCTGAACAGGCGCTGGGCCTGTTTATCAATACCTTGCCTCTGCGCGTCGACGTCGGCTCCGCGGGCGTGCGCGCTGCGGCGCAGGCGACCCATGGCCGTCTCACCGCGCTGCTCCGTCATGAACATGCGCCACTGGCACTGGCCCAGCGTTGCAGCGGGGTGGCGGCGCCACAGCCGCTGTTCAGCGCACTGCTCAACTACCGACACAGCGCCATTGCCGCGGTGCAACAGGATGAGCGGGCGTGGCAGGGCATCGAGTTCTTCGCCGCCCAGGAGCGTACCAACTACCCGCTGACCCTCAGCGTGGACGACCTGGGTGATGACTTCCGCCTGGTTGCCCTGGCCGTGGACGAGATCGGTGCCGAGCGCATTTGCGACTTTATGCACACGGCCCTGGCGAACCTGGTGGCAGCGCTGGAACACACGCCTCAGGTGGCGGTGAATCAGCTGTCGATCCTCTCGGCCCGCGAGCGCCAGCGGGTGCTGCTGGAGCTGAACGCCAGCGCCAGGGAATACCCGCTTGGCCAGACCATTCACGCGCTGTTTGAAGCCCGCGCCGTGCAGCAGCCCGAGGCCATTGCCGTGCGCCAGGGCGATGAGCAACTGACGTACCGTCAGCTCGACCGACGTGCCAACCAGTTGGCGCACGGCCTGCTCGAACACGGCGTGAGCCCGGACGATCGGGTCGCAATCTGCGCCCGTCGCAGCCTGGAAACCCTGGTGGGTCTGCTGGCGATCCTCAAGGCCGGCGCGGCTTATGTGCCTATCGACCCGGCCCACCCGCAGGAACGCATCTGTTACCTGTTGCAGGACAGTGCCCCGAAAGTGGTTCTGGCCCAGTCGGGCACCCGCGACTTGTTGGGCGACAGCGACCGGCCGGTGATCGCGCTGGACGGCGAGCAATGGCACCAGCAACCGATCGACAACCCGAGCGTGTCCGGTTTGACCCCGAGGAACCTGGCTTATGTGATCTACACCTCCGGCTCCACCGGTTTGCCCAAGGGCGTGATGGTTGAACATCGCACCCTGGAAAACCTGGTGAACTGGCACTGCGACGCGTTCGACCTGCACGCCGGCAGCCATACCTCCAGCGTCGCCGGTTTCGGCTTTGATGCGATGGCCTGGGAAATCTGGCCGGCCCTGTGCGTGGGCGCCACCCTGCACCTGCCACCGGCACAGCAGGCCCACGAGGACATTGATGCATTGCTCTCATGGTGGGCCGCGCAGCCGCTGGACGTCAGTTTCCTGCCGACGCCGGTGGCTGAATACGCGTTCAGCCAGCACCTTGAACACCCGACCCTGAAAACCCTGCTGATCGGCGGTGATCGTCTGCGTCACTTCAGCACGCCGCAGGGTTTTACCCTGGTCAACAACTACGGGCCGACCGAAGCCACGGTCGTGGCGACTTCCGGGCGGATAGACGCGGGCCGGACACTGCATATCGGCCGGCCGATCGCCAACACTCAGGTGTACGTGCTCGACGCACAACTCCAGCCGGTGCCGCTGGGCGTCGCCGGCGAACTCTATGTGGGCGGTGCCGGGGTGGCGCGCGGTTACCTCAACCGACCCCAGATGACCGCCGAGCGTTTTATCCAGGACCCCTTCAGCGCCGATCCGCAGGCGCGCCTGTATCGCACCGGTGACCTGGCCCGCTGGCTGGAAGACGGCACGCTCGACTACCTGGGGCGCAACGATGACCAGGTGAAAATTCGCGGTGTGCGCATCGAGCTGGGCGAGATCGAAACCTGCCTGGGCGAGCACCCGGATGTGCGCGAAGGCGTGGTTCTGGCCCGGGATGGCCGCCTCGTGGCGTACTTCACCGAGTACCGGGCGCTCGACCTCGACAGCCTGCGCGACTGGCTGCAAGCCCGGTTGCCGGAAGCCATGGTCCCGGCCGCCTATGTGCGGCTCGACAACCTGCCGTTGACGGCCAACGGCAAGCTCGACCGCAAGGCCTTGCCCGAGCCGGATCAATCGGCCGTGCCAAGCCAGGCGTATCAGGCGCCCGAAGGCGAGGTGGAAGTCGCCCTGGCTGCGCTGTGGTCCGAGGTGCTCAAGGTCGAGCGTATCGGTCGCCATGACAACTTCTTTGAACTGGGCGGGCACTCCCTGCTGGCCGTCAACCTGATCGGGCGCATGCGCCAGGCCGGGTTGCAAGCCGATGTGCGCAGCCTGTTCAGCCAACCGACACTGGCGGGCCTGGCGAAGGTGCTGGGCAGCGCCACTGAAGTACAGGTCCCGGCCAACCTGATCAGTGCTGACTGCACCCGGATCACTCCCGCTCATTTGCCGTTGGCGAACCTGGATCAGGCGAGCATCAACCGTATTGTCGCCAGCGTGCCGGGGGGCACGGCGAACGTGCAGGATATCTATGCGCTGGCGCCGTTGCAGGAAGGCATCCTTTATCACCACCTGAGTGCCGGGCAAGGCGACCCCTACCTGTTGCAGGCGCGTTTCAGCTTTGCCGACAAAGGCCGTCTGGACGCCTTCGCCCAAGCGTTGCAGGCGGTGGTGGACCGTCACGATATCCTGCGCACCAGCATCGTCTGGGAAGGTCTGGACACGCCGATGCAAGTGGTGTGGCGCAGCGCCAGACTGGCGGTGCGGGCCATTGCCCTGAATGTGGCCGACGGCGATGTGCTGAGCCAGTTGCACGAGCGCTTTGATGCCCGGCGCATGCGTCTGGATGTCAGCCAGGCGCCCCTGATGCAACTGGTTTACGCCGAAGACCCGGCGAACCAGCGGATCGCAGCGATCTTGCTGTTCCATCACCTGGCCCTGGACCACACGGCCATGGACGTGGTGCGCCACGAAGTACAGGCGAGCCTCTCGGGCAGCCGGCAAACCCTCGGCGAGCCGGTGCCCTATCGCAACTATGTGGCTCAGGCACGACTGGGTGTCAGCGAGCAGGCCCATGAAGAGTTCTTCCGCGCACAACTTGCCGATATCGACGCACCGACCTTGCCGTTCGGCCTGCAAGACGTACAGAGCGACGCCGACGGCATCGAAGAACGCTCGCTGGCGGTAGACGCCGCATTGGCCCTGCGCCTGCGGGCGCAGTCACGGCAACTGGGGGTCAGCGCCGCGAGCCTGTTCCATCTGGCGTGGGCGCAAGTGCTGGCGGCCGCCTCGGGCCAGGACTCGGTGGTCTTCGGCACCGTGCTGATGGGCCGCATGCAAGGCGGCGCGGGCAGCGAGCGTGCCCTGGGCATGTTCATCAACACCTTGCCGCTGCGTATCGACCTTGCCGGGCAAGGTGCGCGCGCCAGTGTGCGAGCCACTCACTCACGCTTGACCGCGTTGCTGGGGCATGAACACGCCTCACTGGCGCTGGCCCAGCGTTGCAGCGGGGTGGCGGCGCCCGCGCCGTTGTTCAGTGCGCTGCTCAACTACCGGCACAGCCAGCCAGCCGGCAGCGAAAGCCTGGAAGGCTGGCACGGTATCGAAGTGCTCGGCGGCGAGGAGCGCACCAACTATCCGCTGGCATTGAACGTTGATGAGTTGGGCGATGCTTTCAGCCTCAATGTGCTGACGCAGACGTCTGTGGGCGCGCAGCGTGTTTGCCGGTTCATGCACAACGCGCTGGAGCAACTGGTGCTGACGCTGGAGCAGGCCCCGGATGCGCCGCTAGACGGTTTGAGCATCCTGCCGACGGCAGAGCGTGATCAGGTGTTGCTGGCATTCAATGCCACCGCGACGGATTTCCCATCGACGCAGACCGTGCATGGCGTGTTTGAAGCGCAAGTGGTTGCGCGTGCGCACGCCGTGGCGGCGGTGCAGGGCGCGGTTTCACTGAGCTACGCACAACTGAACGCGCGGGCCAACAAACTGGCCCACCACTTGCTGAGCCTCGGCGCAGCGCCGGGTGACCGAATGGCAATTCTGCTGGAACGCTCCCTGGATTTGCTGGTGGCACAGTTGGCGATCAGCAAGTGCGCGGCGGTGTATGTGCCGCTGGATGTGAACGCTCCGGCAGATCGGCAAGCCTTCATGATTGAGGACAGCGGCGCGCGCTGGGTGTTGACCACTAGCGCAACCGAGGTGGCGGGCCAACGCCTTGACCTGGATACCCTTGATCTTGACAAGCAGCCGGAACACAACCCGGCCCTGGAACAGTCATCGGAAACCGCGGCCTACATCATGTACACCTCCGGCTCCACCGGCACGCCGAAGGGTGTACTGGTGCCACACCGGGCGATTACGCGGCTGGTGATCAACAACGGTTATGCCGAGTTCAACCAGCATGACCGCGTGGCCTTTGCCTCCAACCCGGCATTTGATGCCAGTACCCTCGACGTATGGGCGCCGTTGCTTAACGGCGGCGCGGTAGTGGTGGTTGATCAGGACACGCTGTTGTCCCGTGAGGCCTTCGCTGCCTTGCTGCAAGAGCAGTCGATCAGCGTGTTGTGGATGACCGCCGGTTTGTTCCATCAGTACGCCGAAGGTTTGCTGCCGGTATTCCCGCAACTGCGTTATCTGATTGTCGGCGGCGATGTGCTGGACCCGAGCGTGATTGCGCGCGTGCTCAAGGACGGCGCACCGCAGCACTTGCTGAACGGCTATGGCCCGACCGAAGCCACCACTTTCTCGACCACCTACGAAATTCAGCGCGTGGACGAGGGCAGCATCCCGATCGGCAAGCCGGTCGGCAACAGCCGCGCCTACGTGCTCGATGCCCGTCAGCAACCGGTGCCGGTGGGTGTTGCCGGCGAGCTGTACATCGGCGGGCAGGGCGTGGCGCTGGGTTACTTGAACCGTGCCGACCTTACGG